>DASQLT010000052.1:0-44824 GCA_035629855.1 Allosphingosinicella sp. | reverse complement strand
TAGGTCCTCGGCTGGGCTGGGTCCGCTTCCGCGGGCGCATCGGCGGGTTCGGCGGTGGTGCCGCCCTTGGAAAACAGATTTTTGAGCATGCTTAGGTCCGTAGCCTTTCGATCGCCTGGGCGAGGGCTACATAGAGCTTGCCCATGTCCGATGAAAGCATGGTGACTCCGAGCGCCGAGCTGTCGCGGTCGGCGAGGATCCGGCGAAGCATCGACTCGAAATCGTGGATGTAGCGGTTCACCTGCTCTCGGAATTCCGGCTCTTCCTCGTAATGGCGGGCGATCTCGCGGGCGTCGTTGCGGTCGAGCAGTCGGACCGCGCGGCGGGTGAAAATGCCGCGGTCGCCCTTCAAATAGGCGGTCCAGGCGCTGTCGGTGACTTCGTTGGACAGGATCTTGGCGACGTCGATCGCCGTCGAGTTGAGCGATTCGATGAGGAGTGCGACCCGCCGCGAGAAGCTCTCGCTTTCCTTCTCCTCGCGCTCGGCGCGTTCCTCGTCGATCCGGGCCTCGATCGCCGCCGCCGTCTCGCCGAGCGAAAGCATCTGGCGGGTAAGGCGCTCCGACGCCCGGCGGGCGGTCTCGATCGCCCGCTCGGAGACGGCGGAAAGCTCCGCCATCTGCCGCTCGACCGTCTCGCTCACCGCGCGCTCGAGCGCTTCGCGGCTCGCCTCGCCGAGCGCCGCGGCGCTGGCGGGGATGGCGGCGGAGATCGCCTCGCGGGCGCGCTCCGACGCCTGTCCGGCGGCCTCGCGGACCCGAAGCAGGGCTTCGATCAGCTCGGGGCCGGTGTCGGCGGCGATCTTCTGGGCCGCCACCTGGGCTTCCTCGGCGGCGGCTCCGAGCGCCCGCAACTGGGCCTCGGAGGTCGCCGACCCCTCGCCGATCCGGGCGAGCAGGGCCTCGACCGCCTCCTGCTGGCGGGCCAACGCGGCTTCGCCGTCGCCGAGTCGGGCAGCGGCGTTACCGGTCATGGCCTCGATGTCGCCGACGATCGGAACCATCGCCTCGACCGCCTCGCGGGTCCGGCCTGCCTGTTCCTCGACATTCCTGAGCGCTTCCGGAAGGTCCTCGCGAAGCTCGCTCGAAAGTCCGGTCAGGGCCGTGCCGAGGCTGCCGGCGCTCTCGACCAGGTCGCTCGCCTGCTTCCGGCCGGCGCCGAGCTCTTCGAGAAGCGCCGCCGTCGCGGTCCGTACGCCGGCGACCGACTCGCCGGTATCGGCGGCGATCCTCTGGCCCGAAGCGCGCGCGTCTTCCGCCGCCTCGCCGAGCGACCGCAATTGCGCCTCCGCTCCGGCCGCGCCTTCGGCGACCCGGGCGAGGAGGGTTTCGACGGCTTCGCGCTGGCGGCCGACCGACTGCTCGCTCTCGCCGAGGCGGGCCGCGGCGGCGTCCGCCGATCTTTCCACTTCGCCGACGAGGGGGGCGATCGCCTCCGCGGCGTCCCGAGCCCGGCCGGCCTGGGCTTCGACATTGGCGAGCGCGGCGGGAAGCGAGTCGCGAAGCTCCGCGGAAATGCCGGCCAGGGCCGTTCCGAGGCTCCCAGCGCGCTCGGTCAGGCCGCTCGCCTGAGCCTGCCCGGTGCCGAACTCCTGGAGAAGCGACCCCAGCGACTCCCGAACCGCCGCCACCGACTGGCCGAGCCGCTCGCTATGATCGCCGCCGCTTCGGCCGAGCCGGTCGAACCCGCCGTCGAGCTCGGCCAGCGCCTTGCCGAGCCCGGTCACCAAGGCATGGCTGGCGGCGTCCTGGGCCGAAATATGCCCCGCCAGGGCTTCGATCTTGCCGCTGATCGTCTCGATCCGCTGGGAGAGGCTTCGCGCCGAATCCTCGCCGGCCTTGTCGAGCGCCGCACGGCTCTGCTCGATCGCCGCCAGCGTGGTCTGGCCCTGAAGCTCAAGGGCCGAGCGCGAGGTCTCGACCGCTTCCGCCGCGCGGCTCATCGCGGAGTCGACCGCGGCCGTCATCTTGGCCGAAGATTCGTCCATGCTGCCGGCGGCGGCGGCGCTTCCGCTCTCGATCCGGGCGACATGGGCCGACATTCGCTGCGCGGCGCCTCCGAGCACTTCGTCGGCGTCGCGGCCGCGCGCGGCGAGGGAGGCGAGCTGGGCCTCGAGCGCGCTCGCCTGGCCGTGGGCGTTGAGACCCGCTTCCTTCATCGCGTCGGCGACGGCGCGCGCCTGCTCCTCGGCCCGGGGCAGATCGTGGAGCAGGACTCCGATATCGACCTTGGCGGCGTTGGCGGCGGCGTCGAGCGCGGTCGCCTTCTGGTCGAGGGTCGAGGTCTCCTTGGCGAGGTAGTAAGTGACCCGGCCGAGCCGGTCCGAAGCTTCGTCGCCCAGCGACATCAGCCGCTCGGCCTCTCCGCGAAGCCGGGTATGATTGTCCTCGATACGGCCGGCGACGATCTCGAGCACGCTTTCAAGCGCCCGGCTCTCGGCGGTCATCGCCTCGACCGCCCGGTGGAAGCGCTCGGCCTCGCGCCGGGAGGTCCGGCCGAACGCCAGCCAGAGCAGTGCCAGAAGGGCGAGCGGGCCCGCCAAGGTTGCGGTCCAGGCGATGCCGTTGCCGAGCGAGAGGGAAGGGCGGGTCTGCCAGAGCCAGAAACCCACCGCCGCGACCCAGGCGATCGCAAGCAGGATGAGCAAGCCACCGAGCAGTCCGGCCCGGGCGGGGCGCCTGGCCCGCAGACGCTCGGGTGCCGGGTCGGGCGCCTCCGCCTCGGTCTCGACCGGCGGCCCAAGCCAGTCGCCGCCGGTTGCCGCCGTAAAACCCTGGTCGGGCTCCGTCTGTGCTCGTTCTGCCCCCGTCATAACGGTTGGTTTACCATGATTCGGTCGGCAAGGAAGCTCGGAAGGATACGGGGTGTTAACGCGCCCGCGCCTAGGGACCGATCATGGTCTACGATCCCGGAGCCTTGAACGCCTCGCTCGCCGCCGCGGTTGGAAGCGATCCCGAGTTGATGCGCGAGCTGCGCATCGCCTTCCTCGAAAGCGCGGCCCGGCAGGCGGACCTGATGGGGCGCTCGCGCTGCGACGCCAATTGGTCGATCGCCGCGTCGAGGCTGAAGAGCGTTGCCGCGAGCTTCGGAGTGACCGGGCTCGTCGCTCTGGCGGACGAGGCGCTCGACGGGGCCCCCGGCGATCCGGTGGTGCTCAGGAAGCTGGGCGCCGCCCTCGCCGACTTCGCGGAGTAGCGGCCCCGGCCTTTACCGGGAAACGCCTCGGCCCGCTTAGGCTTTACGCATCACGTCCCGCGCCTCTATCCCGTCCTTATGGGGAGGAACGCGTGACTTTGGCCGCCTTGATTTCCGCTTATCATGAAGCGGACGACGGAGGCTTGCGCGCGACCCTCCAGGTCGCCGGACGGAGCCTGGTCGAGCGGCAGGTCAGGCTCGCCCTCGCCGCGGGCGCGGAGCCGGTGGTCGTGGTCGTCGAGCGGGTGACCGCGGCCCTGAGCGCGGCGCTCGACGGACTGAGGGCCGAGGGCGTGGCGGTCGTTCTGGCTCGCAGCGCCGAGGAGGCGGGGGAGGCGGTGCACAGCAGCGACCGGGTGCTTCTCGTCGGCGACGGCTTGGTCGCGCCCGAGGCGGTGATCGCCCGCCTGGTCGCCCTCGACGGCCCCGCCATCCTCGTCGTGCCCGACCTGCGCGTCGACGACCGCTACGAACGGATCGACGCTCAGAGCCGCTGGGCCGGCCTCGCACTGATCGACGGCGAGATGCTCAAGCAGACGGCTTCCATGCTCCGCGACTGGGACCTCCAGTCGACCCTGCTTCGCCGTGCGGTGCAGGCCGGGGCTCGGCAGATCAGCGTCCGGGGCGAGGCGGAGGACGAGCTGCCGCTGGTCGCGGAGACTTCGGAAGACCTGGTCGAGCTCGAAGAGCGGATCGTCGCCGGCGCGCACGTCCGGCGAAGCGACTGGGTCTCGCGCTATCTGCTCGGACCGGTGGAGCGGCTGGCGACCCAGGCGCTGATGCCGACCGCGGCGACTCCCACCGCTCTCGGCCTCGGCGCAGCCCTGCTGATGGCGCTGGCCGGCCTCGCGTTCGCCAAGCAATGGCTGGGCTTGGGCCTCGCCTTCCTTCTGCTGTCGACTCCGCTCGACGGAATCGCCGAGCGCCTCGGCTCGCTTCGACTGCAGGGGGCGAAGGGGCCGAGCTGGTGGGGCGTCCTGATCCCCGCGATCTCGGCGTGCGTGCTGCTGGTCCTCGCTCACGCCCTCGCCGATTCGCGCGGCTGGGGCTGCGTCGCCCTGGCCGGGACCGTCATCGCCTTCACGGTGGCGCTTCGGATCGAGGCGGAGGGGCGGGAGGTGCCGGGCAGGCTCTGGCTCGCCGAGCGCAAGGGCATGACCTGGCTGATGCTCCCCTTCGCGATCTTCAATCTGTGGGGCAGTGGGCTGACCCTGCTCGCGATCTACGCGGGCGCGAGCTTCTTTTGGGCCCAACGCCATGCTCATGCCTTGGCGCCGCCCGCGCCCGTGCAGGATTAGCGCCGCTTTAACCCTGACGGGCCTATGCACCTTTTATGTCCGAAGTGCGCGCGAACGGGGGTGAGCTGGACGGCGCGGCGCAGCTGCTCGCGTCGGCGCATGCGCGCGTGGCCGCGGCCATCGCCGATCTAACCCTTGCGGAGGCCTACCGACTCACCGACCGGCAGCGCGTCACAATCTCCCATCTCCTCCGGCGGCTGGTCGGCGACGTCGAGGACGAGCTTCGTTCCGACCTCGCCGCGCAATTCGCCCGCGACGAGGACGCGCCCCTTCGAGCCGCCTTGTCTTCGGCGGCCCTTCCGATCGCAATTCCGGTCCTCGAGGGCCGGGCTGCGCTGGCGGATCCGCCGCTTTTCGCCTCGCTTCTCCGCCGGGCGGAGGAACATCGGCTCGCCCGCGCCGCCACCGACCCCCGGCTGCTCACCGAGCTGGCCGGGGACGAAGATCCGGCGGTCGCCGCCGCGGCCGTCTCGCTCCTGATCGCCGAGAGCCGCCGTCTCGACGCTTTCCACGAGCCGCTCCTCGCCAGCGGCGACCTGCCCGCCGAAGTGGCGCACGGCCTCGCCTGGACCGTGGCGGCCGCGCTGCGCACCTATCTGATTTCTCGCCACGACGTCGCCCCGGCCGTCGCCGACGGCGCCGTGACCGCTGCCGCATCGGCCCTGCTCAGCCGTTATGACGAGGGCGCCGGCGCCGATGCTTTGGCGCGCCGCCTCGCCCTCCGTCTCGAGGAGCGGGCCCGGCTCGACGACAGCCTGCTCGTCCGCGCCGCGGGCGAAGGCGCTCTGCCACTGCTCCTGGCGGGCCTTTCCCTTCGCACCGGGCTGGACAGCCAGGCTTTGTGGGAGCTGCTCCCCGATGCTTCCGGGCGGGGTCCCGCCATCGTGCTTCGCGCCGCGAATCTCGAGCGCGACGCCGCGGCCTCCGTCCTCCTCCACCTTGCCGGACGCGAGGAGCTCGTCGGGGCCCAGCTCGACGTCTTCGACGCGCTCGACCCGGCGCAGGCCCGCCACCGGACGCTCCTCTGGAGCCTCGACCCCGCCTATCGGGCCGCCGTGGCGAGGTTGGCGTCGTGAGCGCCGACGAGGCCGTGCGCGGCCGAATCGACCCCGACGGGCGCCTGCTCGCGGCGGAGCCCAGGCTGATGGCGCTTCATCGCGCGGCCGGCGGCGACGAAGGCGGGCCGCTGGCGGTGCCCCAGATCGCGGCGCTGGCGCGGCTTGCCCGTCGGCTCGGGATCGTCATCTCGCGCGGCGCCGTCGCCGCCGAAGGCGATGCGGATCTCGACCTGTGGGTCCGCGCCGAGCCGAAGAAGGATTGGATCGACCTCTCCGTCAGCGGCTGGGTCGCGCGTCCGGCCCGGCCCCCGGCCCCCGCCGCCGAGGGCGAGCGCCAGGCCGATTTCCTTCGCGCCGGCGCCGACTGGATGTGGGAGACCGACTCGGCGCTTCGGCTGACCCTCGTCTCGCCCGCCGCCGCCGCCGCCGCCGGCAAGGCCCCTGCGCAGCTGGTCGGCCAGCAGCTCACCCGATTGTTCCGGCTGGAGGAGGGCGAGGAGGGCGAGCTTCCACTGCTCACCGCCTTGGCCGGGCAAAGGCGCTTCGACGGCCAGCCCGCGGAGCTTCGCGGCGGTCGCGGCGGCCGCTACCGGCTGGCCGGAATACCGCTCGTCGACGGCGCCGGCCGATTCGCCGGATTTCGCGGGTCCGCGGCCGCTTTGCCCTCCGGGGTGACCGCGGCCCCGGTGGCGGAGGCGCAGCATCTTCCCGAGCCGGGCGCCTTCGGCGAGCGGCTCGACAAGGCGCTCAGGGCGCCGCTCGCCCGGATCATCGCCAGCGCCGAGACGATCGGCGCCCAGGGCGAGGGGCCGATCAAGAGCGATTATTCCGGATATGCCGGCGACATCGCGACCGCGGGGCGTCACCTGCTCGCCCTGGTCGACGATCTCGTCGACCTGCAGGCGATCGAGCGGCCCGATTTCCATCCCGAGACGGAGGAGATCGACCTCGCCGACGTCGCCCGCCGAGCCGCCGGCCTGCTCGCCGTGCGCGCCGGCGAGCGCCGGGTCAGGATCGACTCGCCCGCCGGCGGCGACAGCCTTCCGGCGGCGGGCGATTTCCGGCGGGCGCTCCAGATCGTCGTCAACCTGCTTACCAACGCCATCCGCTATTCGCCCGACGGCGGCCAGATCTGGGTCCGGACGGACCGCGAGGGCGATCTCGCCGCCCTGGTCATCGCCGATCAGGGCAAGGGCATCTCGGCCGAGGACCAGGCGCGGATCTTCGAAAAGTTCGAGCGGGTCGACCCGACCGAGGCGGGCGGAACCGGCCTCGGCCTCTACATCGCCCGCCGCCTCGCCCGGGCGATGGGCGGCGACATCGCCGTCGACAGCGCCCCGGGACAGGGGGCGAGGTTCACCTTCACGCTGCCGCTGAGAAGGGAATAGTTCGGGCGGGGGACGGGATTCTACCGTTCGGGCTGAGCTTGTCGGACTCGTCATGCCGGCGAAGGCTGGCATCCCAGAGAGTGAAAAACACAGTGCTTTTCACCCCCTGGGCCCCCAGCCTTCGCTGGGGCGACGATCGATCAATGCCCGGAATGCTCTTCCGCGCCCTTCCCGGCAACTACCCTCGGCTTGTGGAAGCGGCAGGTCACGGTCGGGTTGTACTGGGCGAACATGCCGTTCGCGTTGGGGCGATAGAGCCAGACGTGGCGGTCGTAATGCGGCTCGAAGCCATGAGCCTCGTCGATCGAAATCGTCTTCGGATCGTCGGCCATGGAATCATATTCGACGCCGTGAAAGGTCGGGCGCTTCGTGTTGCCGGCCGCCTTCCACGCCTTCTGGAACACGAGATTCTCGACCGCGACCAGCTCGAGCGACCCGTCCTCGCGCGGCTCGTAGATCAGGATGGACGGCTGTCGGAAATCCCTGTGCGTGCCCGTGCCGTCGACCCGGGGATCGGGCGGGCCGGCGATCCCGAGAAGGTCCGGGCGGAAGAAGTGGATCCCCATCCCGCCGAGCGCCCCGGGGCGTCCCATCCTCCGAGCGGTGTCGCACGTGTCGGTGGGGTCGCGGACATAGCCTTCGGCCAAGGCGATATCGACTTCGCGGAAGCGGGCGGTGGCGGCGCGGATCTCTTCGAGCGTCGGTTCGCCGGGCGCCGGCGAGGCCGAGGCGAACGCGGCGGCGGCGATGATCGTCAACATGAGCAACTCCGATCTTGAACAGGATCGGTAATGGCTAGGCCAGGCCTGTTGCCGGCCTATGCCGCGGCCCGGCCCATGGTGTTTCAATTGTTGCGCCGGGCGGGCCGACTTGGCAGTTTCGTCCACGTTCAAGGGGGGAGCACGATGATCCAGCTGACCGACTCGGATTTCCGGACGATGTGCGCGGCCGGAACGGTGCGCGAGCGGATCGGAGCGCTCGAGGGCGAGCGCAAGGCCGCCGTGGGCAAATTTTGGCTCAGGGTAATAGTCGGCCTCGCCGTCTCCGTGGCGGCGCTCGCGGCCCTGTGGAGCGCGGGCTGGCACGGGGCCGCCATCGTCGTCTTCGTGATCCTGCTGTTTGGCACCTTTATCGCCGCCGCGGCGCCGCTGATGGCCGCGAAGGAGGGGCTCAAGCTTCCGGTGCTCGAGGAAGTCGCGCGCAAGGCGGGAATGGAATATTTCGCCTCCGACTTCGTCCCGCCCGTCTTCGGCTCCGCCCGCGCCCTCCTGTTCGGCGGCGACGGCTTTTCCAGCGAAACCTATAGCGACCTGTTCAATGGCGCCGACGAGGAGGGGCGTGGCTTCGCCATCTACGAGGCCAGCCTTCAGCGCCGGGCGGGCAAGAATACCTACAGCGTCTTCTGCGGCCAGATCTACGCGATCCAGCGCCGCCCCGGACATCAGGGCCGTATCGCGATCGTTCCGGACAGGAAGCTCTTCAACTTCTGGAAGCCGGCGAGCGACATGGAGCGGGTCAGGATCGAGGGGGACGAGGCTTTCGAGAAGGCTTTCGAAGTCTATTCGACCCGTCCGATGGAGGCGCGCGAACTGCTCTTCGACTCGGCTTTCCGGGCTCTGCTTCTCGAGTTGAGGAAGAACGGGCGGGTCTGCCTCTATGCGGGGCCGGAAGAGGCTCTGCTCGCGGTCAATGGCAAGGATCGCTTCGAGCCCGGCTCGATGCTCCGCTCGCGACCCGGAGAAGAGCGGGTGCGGCTGATGTTCGACGACGTCTGCGCCTCATTGGGCCTTCTAAGGGAATTCAGAGCGAAGCTCGGCTAGGGGCGAGCCGTTTGTTGGCGCGCGGCGCCAAAGCCCGTGGATTGACTCGCGTGCGTTCTAACGCAATCTATCGAGCGGGGGGCGCGGGCCGGACATGTTTGAGAAGCAAAAGACAAGGCTAGGACACTTTTTAGAAAAGCATGAGAAAGCATTTCGCACCGAGATAATTCTCATACCAGCTTTAGTCTTGTCGTTTAAATTCTTTCAAGAATATATCGATAAAGCAAATTCTCTTTTGCAAATCATTTATGTAATTACGGTTGCTTTGCTATGTTATTTTTTAGCTCTCGCCTTTGTAGCAATCGGTGGCGATATCTTGTTGAGAAGACTAGCCTTCGGTCTAAACCCTGCGTACAAACTTAGAGGCGTATACGTTCAAATTACGGGCGCCCCGGGCAGAGAATTTGCTGTTTCCAGAATATTTTTAAACTTTATTACCGGAGAATACATTTACAGGGGAATTGCGTACGACAGTGACCTATGCCAAGTGGCGGCTTGGCAAGTTACGCTTTCAAATACAGAGGTAATCGATGACGACTTGGCACTTTACTTCGCAGGAAAGTCAATAATCAAGAAGCAATTGAACTTCTATGAGTATCCTCTGTTAAAAAATCAAGTCTTTTCGATCTTGTATTTCACTGGCCATAGTCAATTTAGAGGAGCCGGCTTCGACTTCAGGAGACAGGGGACTGTAGACTACAGAAGTTCATTTCCTATAGCAGGCATGCGAGTTGACAATCAATTCTTAAAGTCCAGAGGTATCTCATCTAAACTTCTTGTAGATGTCTTTCATATTTCTGATCAAGATAGAAGGGCCATCAAAACTTTTGCTGAGAATCTCAAAGCTCTGGGGACCGCAGCTTGAAGAATAATGCTTTGCAGCCTTTCAGGCGCAACCGCTCAGGCACGCAAATCGACGTAAATTAGCAATTTTTACACGCCGACGGGCGGCTGTTGACCTTTTCAGCGCTGGCCCACCGGAACGTAGTCCCGCTGCGTCGGCCCCGTATAAAGCTGTCTCGGCCGGCCGATCTTCTGCTCGGGGTCGGAGATCATCTCGTTCCACTGGGCCACCCATCCCACCGTTCGCGCCAGAGCGAACAAGGCGGTGAACATCGACGTTGGGAAGCCGATCGCCGAGAGGACGACGCCCGAGTAGAAATCGACGTTGGGGTAGAGCTTCTTTTCGATGAAATAATCGTCGCTGAGGGCGATCTGCTCGAGCTCGCGAGCGACGTCGAAGACGGGATCGGTGACTCCGAGCTCCTTGAGCACCTCTTGCGCCGTCGCCTGCATCACTTTCGCGCGCGGGTCGTAATTCTTGTAGACGCGATGGCCGAAGCCCATCAGCCGGAAGGGATCGTCCTTGTCCTTGGCTCGGGCGATGAACTCGGGGATTCGCTCGGGCCGGCCGATCTCGTGAAGCATGTTCAGCGCCGCCTCGTTGGCCCCGCCATGGGCCGGGCCCCAAAGGCAGGCGATTCCCGCGGCGATGCAGGCGAAGGGGTTGGCGCCCGACGATCCGGCGAGCCGGACGGTCGAGGTCGAGGCGTTCTGCTCATGATCGGCGTGGAGGATGAAGATCCGCCGCATCGCCCGCTCGACGATCGGGTTTACCTCATAGGGCTCGGCAGGAACCCCGAACGTCATCCTGAGGAAGTTGCCGGTGTAGGTCAGGCTGTTCTGCGGATACATGAACGGCTGGCCGAGCGTATATTTGTAGGCCATCGCCGCGATCGTCGGCATCTTGGCGATCAGCCGGTGGCTCGCGATCATGCGCTGCTTGGGATCGGTGATATCGGTCGAATCGTGGTAGAAAGCGGAAAGCGCCCCGACCACTCCGCACATCACCGCCATCGGATGGGCATCGCGCCGGAAGCCGCGGTAGAAGGTCGACAGCTGCTCGTGGAGCATGGTGTGGCGCGAGATGGTGTAGGTGAAATCCTCCAGCTCGGTCTTCTGCGGAAGCTCGCCGTTGAGGAGCAGATAGCAGACCTCCATGAAGGTCGAATGCTCGGCGAGCTGGTCGATCGGATAGCCGCGATGCAGGAGGATGCCCTGGTCGCCGTCGATATAGGTGATCGCGCTTTCGCAGGCGGCGGTCGAGGTGAAGCCCGGATCGTAGGTGAAGGCGCCGGTTTCCGCATAAAGCTTTCGGATGTCGACGACGTCGGGGCCGACCGAGCCGGCGCGAACCGGGAAGCCGTGGCTCTTGTCGCCGAGGTTGAGAGTGGCGTTTCCGTCGGCCATCATTCTGCTCCGTCCATCCGGTCCGCGATGCGGGCGAGGCTTTCCTCGCGCCCCAGCAGGACCAGAACATCGAATATCCCGGGCGAGGTCGCCCGTCCGGTGAGCGCGGCGCGCAGCGGCTGCGCCACCTGGCCTAGCTTGGCCCCGGCGCTTTCCGCTGTGCCGCGCACCGCAGCCTCTGTGGCGACCGCCGTCCATTCGTCAAGCGCCTTGAGTGACGCCCAGGCCAGGCCGAGCAGGCGAGGGGCATCGCCGGCAAGCAACATGGCCGCCTTTTCGTCGAAGTCGAGCGGCCGGGTCTGGAATAGAAAAATCGAATTTTCAGCAAGTTCCTCGAGAGTCTTCGCTCGAGGCTTCAGTTCCGGCATGGCCCGGACGAGAAGCTCGACCTCTTCCGTCCCGAGGTCGCGTCCGATGAGAGTCCCGATGCGGGGCGCGACCAGCCGGGCGAGGCGCCCGTCGTCGGCCTCGCGGATGTAATGGCCGTTGAGATTCTCGAGCTTCTTCGTGTCGAAGCGCGACGGCGACTTGCCGACCTGGTCGAGATCGAACCAGCGCACGGCGTCGTCGCGCGATATGATCTCGTCGTCGCCATGGCCCCAGCCGAGGCGGAGGAGATAGTTGGACAGCGCTTCCGGAAGGAAGCCGAGCGAGTCGTAATCCATCACGCCCGTCGCGCCGTGGCGCTTCGACATCTTGGCGCCGTCCGGGCCGTGGATCAAAGGCACATGGGCGTAGACGGGCTCCGGCCAGCCCATGCCCCGGATGATTCCGAGCTGGCGGAAGGCGTTGTTGAGATGGTCGTCGCCGCGGATGACGTGGGTGACGCCCATGTCATGATCGTCGACCACCACGGCCAGCATGTAGGTGGGGCTGCCGTCGGAGCGGAGCAGGACCATGTCGTCTAGCTCGGCATTCCGGACGACGACCCGGCCCTGGACCCGATCCTCGATGACGGTTTCGCCCTCGCGCGGCGCCTTCAGGCGGAGAACGAAGGGCGAGTCGCCGGCTTCGCCTCCGACTTCGCGCCACGGGCTCTCGACCCGGTAGGGGCGCTTCTCCGCCTGTGCGCGCTCGCGCTGGGCCGACAATTCCTCGGCGGTCATGTAGCAGCGATAGGCATGGCCTCGGGCGAGCAGCGCGTTGGCGACTTCGGCGTGGCGGGCGGCGGATCGCGACTGATAATGTTCGGGGCCGTCCCAATCGAGGCCGAGCCAGCGCATCCCTTCCAGGATCGCCTCGATCGCCGCCTGGGTGGAGCGCGCCTTGTCGGTATCCTCGATTCGAAGGAGAAAGCGGCCCTCATGGTGGCGGGCGTAGAGCCAGGCGAAGAGCGCCGTCCGGGCGCCGCCGATATGAAGGAAGCCGGTCGGCGAAGGCGCAAAGCGGGTGACGACCTCGCCGGGCTGGACGGTTGCGCTCAAGCGCCTTTTCTCCAAGGATGCGGGGCCATGACGGCCGGTGACGGATGGGCCCCTAGCATAGCGGATCGGCGGCGACAAAGGGGCGCGGCGGTGAACGATCCGTCATCCCGGCGAAAGCCGGGACCTCAGGACGAGGAGTCTCGGCGGGTCTCGCCGAGGTCCCGGCTTTCGCCGGGATGAGGGCTTTGAGCCTCCGCCTCGAAACCTTCGCCGACGCCGAGCGGGACCAGCTGCCGCTCTGGCTGCCGGTGGGGCTGGGGCTCGGCACCGCCGCCTGGTTCGCTCTGCCCGACGCCCGGGCCTGGACGGCCTTTCTCCTGCTCGCCGCGGCGCTGGCGCTGGCGCCCCAAGGGCTGGCGCCCGGAACGCGCTGGGGGCGGGCGGTCTCGATCTTCTGCCTCGCCGCGATCCTTGGCTGCGCCGGCATCTGGTGGAAGGCCGAAAGGGTCGCCGCGCCCGTGCTGGGCCAGGCTCGAGCGGCCGAATTCGATTCGAAGGTCGAGAGCTTCCAGCGCTTGCCGGCGCGCGATCTGGTGCGGCTGGTAGTGAAGCCGGTGGCCGATTCGGGGCTTCCGACTCGCCTCAGGGTCAATATCGAGGCCTCTGGGGTGCCCGCCGGGCTGCAGGCGGGGGCGACGGTTCGGCTCCGCGGCTATCTGATGCCGCCCGCGCCCGCCGCTCTGCCCGGCGCCTACGATTTCGCCCGCGCCGCCTGGTTCCAGGGGATTGGCGGCACCGGCCGGGTCACCCTGGTGCGGATCGTGGCGCCGCCCACGGACCGGGGCTGGCGGGCTCGGCTGGCCGGCACCCGCCAGCGCCTCGCCGACCATATCCGCTCGACGCTTCCGGGCGGGGCCGGAGGGATTGCCGCCGCGCTCGCCACCGGCGACCAGGGCGGCATTCCCGAAGCCGATGCGGAAGCGATGCGCCGCTCCGGCCTCGCCCACCTTCTCTCGGTCAGCGGCCTCCACCTGACCGCCGTGGTCGGAGCGGTGATGCTTCTCACCCTGAAGCTGCTCGCCTTGAGCCCGATGCTGGCCCTTCGCTTCCGGCTCGTCCTCGTCGCCGCCGGCGCCGGCGCGCTCGCGGGAGTCGCTTATACCCTCCTTACCGGGGCCGAGGTGCCGACGATCCGCTCCTGCATCGCGGCCTTGCTGATCCTCCTTGGAATCGCCCTCGGCCGGGAAGCGCTGACCCTCCGGCTGGTCGCGGTCGCGGCGCTGGTCGTGCTCGCGCTCTGGCCCGAATCGCTCCCCGGAGCGAGCTTCCAGATGAGCTTCGCCGCGATCACCGCCATCGTCGCCCTTCACGAGCATCCGAAGGTTCGAGCCCTCCTCGCCCGGCGCGACGAGCTCTGGCCGATGAAGCTTGCGCGTTTCCTCCTCGGCCTGGTCCTCACCGGCTTCGCGGTCGAGCTCGCCCTCATCCCGATCGCGCTCTGGCATTTCCACCAGGCCGGCCTCTACGGCGCCCTCGCCAACATCGTCGCGATCCCGCTCACCACTTTCGTCATCATGCCGCTCGAGGCGCTCGCCTTGCTGTTCGACCTCGCCGGTCTCGGAGCGCCTTCCTGGTGGCTGGCCGGAGCCGCGCTCGACCTCCTGCTGGCGCTCGCTCATGCCGTCGCCGCCGCGCCCGGGGCGGTGGCAAGGCTTCCGACCATGCCCAGCGCGGCCTTCGCCTTGATGCTCGGCGGCGGGCTCTGGGTCGCTTTGTGGCGGTCACGCTGGCGCCGCCTCGGCCTCCTTCCGGTCGCGGCCGGCGCCGTGGCGGCCTTGCTGACCCCGGTTCCGGACCTGCTCGTGACCGGCGACGGCCGCCACCTGGCGCTTCGAACCGGGTCCGGCGAGCTCGCCCTGCTTCGCGGCCGCGCCGGCGACTATGTCCGCGATCTGATGACCCAGAGCGCCGGCCTGGAGGGCGAGGCGGGCGCGCTGGAGACATTGCGAATAGCCGAATGCAGCGCCGATTTCTGCGCCGCCGACCTGCGCGGCTGGCGGCTGCTGGCGAGCCGAAGCGACCGGCGGGTCCCGGTCGAGGCGTTGCGCAAGGCCTGTGCCCAGGCCGACATCGTCGTCTCCGACCGGCGCCTGCCGGCACCGTGCCGGCCGCGCTGGCTCAAGGCCGACCGGGAATTCCTGGCGAAGAGCGGCGGGCTGGCGATTACGCTGGGGGCGGTGCCGAGCGTGATGACGGTGTCGAGCGGCGACCGGCACCCTTGGATCCAGAAGATCGTTGCGCAGGCGCCGACGTCCCCGTCATCCCGGCGAAAGCCGGGACCTCAGGACGAGAAGTCTCGGCGGGTCTCTCCGAGGTCCCGGCTTTCGCCGGGGTGACGAGCGAATTCACCCCCGCCGCTCGCTTCGATTGCGCCTCTCGATCGACATCAGCATGCCGAGGCAGATCATCACCGTCAGCATCGCCGATCCGCCGTAGGAGACGAGGGGGAGGGGAATGCCGACGACCGGGGCGAGGCCCATCACCATCATCAGATTGACGGCGATGTAGAAGAAGATGGTGAGCGTCAGCCCCGCCGCCGCAAGCCGCTCGAACCGGCCCTTGGCCTCCAGCGCTACCCCCATTCCCCAGCGCAGCAGAAGGAAGAAGAGCCCGATCAGGACGCATCCCCCGATCAGCCCCCATTCCTCGGCGATGGCGGAGAAGATGAAGTCGGTATGCTGCTCGGGCAGATAATGGAGGTGGCTCTGAGTGCCGTTGAGGAAACCCTTGCCGAAGACCCCACCCGAACCGATCGCGATCTTCGACTGGGTGAGGTGGTAGCCGGCGCCGAGCGGGTCGGTCTCCGGGTTGAGGAAGATCAGCACCCGGTCCTGCTGGTGCGGGAGGAGGAAGGAGTAGACGATCGGGAGCGCCGCCGCGACGGCGAGGCCGCCGCCGATGAACAGGCGCAGCGGCAGGCCGGCGAGGAACATCAGGGCGATGGTGTTGAGAACGATCAGCATCGTCGTTCCGAGATCGGGCTGAAGGAGGATGAGCAGGATCGGCGGGCCGAGGATGAGGGCGAGGGGCCACATCGCCCAGAGGCGCCTGATCTCGGCGGGCGGGACATGGGCGTAGAAGCGGGCGAGGGTGAGGACGATGACCGGCTTCATCAGCTCTGAGGGCTGGACTCGAAGGAAGCCCAGCTCGAGCCAGCTTCGGGCGCCGCCGCCGATCACTCCGAGCGCCAGCGTCAGGATGAGCAGAAGGATGCCGCCGCCGTAGGCGAAGAAGGCGAAGTCGTGGAAGGTCTGAGGGCGGATCCACGAAAGAGCCAGGGCCATGCCGAGGAAGACCAGGAACCGCATCAAATGGGGGAGCGCCCAGGGCATCATGAAACCCCCGGCGGCCGAATAGAGGCCCAGCACTCCGGCGAGGCCGAGCGCGGTGACGATCCACAGCATCCGCCAGGGCAGGGCGGCCAGCGGCGCCGGAACGAAGGCGAGGCCCATCAGGTGCCCGCCCCCGCCGCCGCCGCCCGGGCCTCCTTCTCGGCCTTGGCCGCGGCGAGCCAGCTTTGCGCCCGCCGCTCCATCCGCTCGGCCAGCGTTCCGCCCCATTGCTCCTCGAAAGTGGCGAGGGCCGCCAAAGCCTTGGGCTTGTCGAACAGATAGGTGAGAACGTCCTTGGCGACAGGCGCGGCGGCGCGCGAGCCGCCCATTCCGTGCTCGATCACCACCGAGCAGGCGTAACGCGGATTGGCGGTCGGGGCGAAGCAGACGAACAGGCCGTGGTCGCGATATTTCCAGGCGCCGGACTGGCCGCGCTGGCCTCCCGTGATCCGGCGGACCTGGGCGGTGCCGGTCTTTCCGCCCATCTCGATCCCGGGAAGCTCCAGCTTGCTTCGACCGGCGGTGCCGGCGCCGTTCACCACTTCCCACATGCCGGCCCGGACGGTGTCGAAATGCTCCTTGGGGTAGGGGAGGGCGACGGCCGGCGGGCGCTTGCGGTGGATGAGGTTGGGCTGGATGTCCCGGCCGGACGCGACCCGTCCCGCCATCACCGCGAGCTGGAGAGGGTTCACGATCACGAAGCCCTGGCCGATCGAGGTGTTGAGCGTGTCGGACTCGGTCCAGTCGGGGCGTTCGACCAGCTTTGCGCTGCGCTCGTAGCGCGCCTTTTTCCACGGGGCGCTCGGCATGGTCCCGTAATTCTGGGAGACGACGGGGATGTCGAACTTCTCGCCGAAGCCCAGGCTCTTGCCCATGGCCGAGATGATGTCGATCCCGGCGCGCCGCCCCATCGCGTAGAAATAGGTGTTGCAGCTTCGCGCGATCGCGGTGTGCATCGTCATCGAGCCGTGGCGGCCGAGGCAGCGGAAGAAGCGGTTGCCCAGTTGGAAGCCGCCGGGGCAGTTGACATGCGCCTTGGGATCGATGCCCGCCTGGAGCAGGGCCATGGCGACCATCGGCTTGAACGTCGAGCCGGGCGGGTAGAGGCCGTTCAGGGCCTTGTTGAGCAAGGGCTTGCGCTCGTCCTGCGAGAGCATCTTCCACTCGTTGCGGCTGATTCCGTCGGTGAAGCTGTTGGGATCGTAGGCGGGCATCGACGCCAGAGCGAGTATGTCGCCGGTCCAGCAGTCGAGCACCACGACCGAACCCGATTCCTCGCCCAGGCGCCGGGCCGCGAACGTCTGGAGGCCGGCGTCGATGGTGAGCGGCAGGACCCCGCCGCTCTTGTCGGGAACCGTGGTCAGCTGACGGACCAGCTTGCCGCCCGCCGTCACTTCGACCCTTTGCGCTCCCGGTTGGCCGCGAAGCCGCGGCTCCATAGTCTTTTCAACGCCTTCCTTGCCGATCTTGAAACCCGGCGTGATCAGCAGAGGCGCCTTGTTCTCCTTCTTATATTCCTCCTGGTTGGGCGTTCCGACATAGCCGACCAGATGCGCGACCGCGGCCCCGTCGGGATAGAAACGCGAGAAGGAGCGCAGCGGGGCGACCCCGGGCAGCTCGGGCTGCCGGATCGTCACCGCCGCATATTTCTCGAACGGGAGATTCTCGGCGACCGGGACCGGCTGGTAGCCCGCGGCGTGCTTCAGCTCCTCCCGGATCCGCTCGACCTCGTCCTGGGGAAGGTCGAGCAGCCGGGTCAGCTCGGCGATGATCCGGTCCGGCTCCTTCAGCCGGTCGGGGATGAGATCGACCCGGAAGTCGCTCCGGTTGATCGCGATCGGCAGGCCCGCCCGGTCGACGATCCAGCCCCGCCGCGGCGGAATCAGCCGAAGCTGGACCCGGTTGCTTTCGGAGAGCGTCTTGTAGCGCTCGTTCTCGGCGATCGAGATGTAGGCCATCCGGCCGGCGAGGGCGGCCCCGAGAAGGCCTTGAAAGCCGCCCACGACCATGGCGCGCCGGGTGAAGGTGAGGAGCTGGCTGCCCTCCGTGATCGCGGGGCGGTTGCGTCTGTTGATCATCGGGACAGCCGCCAGCGATCGAGCAGGACGACCAGGCGGGCCACCAAGGGATAAGCGAAGACCGACAAAGCGATCTGCGGCCAAAGTATCGCGAAGGGCGTCGCGCCGCCCATCTGACGGGCAACGTACCAGCCGCCGGCGGTGTAGAAGAGGATGGCGGCGGCGGCGAACAGCCAGTCCATCCAATAGTCGCGCCAGCCGACCCGGCTGTCGACGACGTCGAGGATGAGGAAGGTCAAGGTCCACAAGGCCATGGACTGGCCGACGGGCAGGCCCGCGACGAGATCGTTGAAGAGGCCGAGCGGCAGGGCCATGTGCGCCTGCCACATTTCCGGCCGAAGCAGCCGCCAGGCGATAAGCACGAGATAGGCGAAATCGGGGACGATCGGCCGGCTCGCCACATAAGGAAGGAGGGCGAGCAAGGCGGCGGCCATGGTGCTCAGGATCGGCACCCATCGGCGACGAAAGCCGAGCAGTGCGACGTCGCGGCTCGACCCGGCGATCCGGCTCATTGGCCCGCGCCCGTCAAGGCGCTTTCGGTGGTTTCGGTGAGCGGCACGTCGGCAAGCGGCTGGTAGATTTGAAGCACCATCGCATATTCGACATTGGCCGGGTCCGCGAGCGGCTTCGCCACCGTCCGCTCGCCGGCGACCGAGACCACGACGGCGACCGGAATGTCGGGCGGGTAGACCCCGCCCACCCCGGAGGTCACCAGGACGTCGCCGCGGCGGAAGGGATTCTGGCCAACCTCCAGGGTCTTGAGATCGATCGTCCCGTCGCCATGGCCGGTGGCGATCGCCGCGGTTCCGTCCCGGATCAGCCGGACGGGGACATTGCTCGCGCTGTCGGAGACGAGCAGGACCCGGCTTCCCCAGCGGCCGGTCTCGATCACCCGGCCGACGAGGCCGTCGGCGGAACGGACCGGCTGGCCCGGCCGGACTCCGGCGGACGCTCCGGCCGACAGCGTCGCGAGGCGGCGGACGGAGGCGAAGGAGGAGCCGACGATCCGGGTCACGGCGACCGGCTCCCGGGACTCGCGGGTCAGGCCGAGCAGGGCCTTCAGCCGCTTGTTCTCGAGCTCGGTCGCCTGGGCCTCGATCAGCTTTCGCCGAGCCGCGTCGAGCCTCCGCTTCAGCTCCGCATTCTGGCTTCCCGCCTGGAAATAATTGCCGACCGAACCGCCGATCCCCCCGAAGAAGCGCGAGACCGAGCGTCCGCCCGAGGAGATCGGGCTGGTGACGTCGAGAGCGACGCCCTTCAAAGCGTTGAACCCGCTCGGATCGACGATCGCGATGACGAGCAGCAGCCCCGCGAACAGGACCCCGCCCACCGCCAGGACGTAGGACAGGAAAAGCCCATATTGCGCCCGGCGCGAGAATCCGGGGCGGCGGGTCGACGGCGGGGCCACCTATGTGCCTCCCAGGCCTGGCCTCAGGCGGTCAGCAGAACGCCGCGGAAGATTTCCTCCTCGAGCGCCCGGCCGGTGCCGATGGCGACGCAGGTGAGCGGATCGTCGGCGACCGTGACCGGCAGCCCCGTCTCGTCGCGCAACACCTCGTCCAGTCCCTGCAGGAGGGCGCCGCCGCCGGTCAGGACGATGCCCTGGTCGACGATGTCGGCGGCCAGCTCCGGCGCGGTATTCTCGAGCGCGATCCTGACGCCCTCGACGATCGTCCCGACCGGCTCGGACAAAGCCTCGGCGATCTGGCGCTGATTGATCGTGATCTCCTTGGGCACCCCGTTGACGAGGTCGCGGCCCTTGATGTGGACCGAAAGGCCGTCGGACGGATTGCCGTTTTCGTCGGTCGGCGCCTTGGCGATCCCGACCTGCTTCTTGATCCGCTCCGCAGTCGCCTCGCCGATCAGGAGATTGTGGTTGCGGCGGACGTAGGACGAGATCGCCTCGTCCATCTTGTCGCCGCCGACCCGCACCGACGTCGTGTAGGCGAGGCCCCGGAGCGAAAGCACCGCGACTTCGGTGGTGCCGCCGCCGATGTCGACGACCATCGATCCGATCGGCTCCGTGACCGGCATGTCGGCGCCGATCGCGGCCGCCATCGGCTCCTCGATCAGCCATACCTGGGAAGCGCCGGCATTGGAGGCGGCGTCGCGGATGGCGCGGCGCTCGACGGAGGTGGAGCCGGAGGGAACGCAGATCACGATCTCAGGCCAGCGCGGGAAGCGGCGCTTGCCGTGGACCTTCTGGATGAAATGCTTGATCATCTGCTCGGCGACGTCGATGTCCGCGATGACCCCGTCCCGGAGGGGGCGAATGGCCTCGATCTGATCCGGCGTCTTGCCCATCATCATCTTGGCGTCGTCGCCGACCGCCTTCACCCGCTTAACGCCGTTGATCGTCTCGATCGCGACCACCGAAGGCTCGTTCAGGACCACGCCCCGGCCCCGGACGTAGACGACGGTGTTGGCCGTGCCGAGATCGATCGCCATGTCGTGGGAGGGGAATTTGAAGAAACGCAAGAGTGACATTTGAGCTGGATCCCGCTTCCTTGAAACGCCGCCGCGGCGTGATGCCCGGCGCGCTCGCTTTATCTCTATAGGATGGCCCCTCGGCTTGTTCCACAAATGACTTAACAAGGCTCGCGGGACGGCCGGGCTTGGTCTAGACCGCGGATCGATGTCAATACGCCGCCTTCCCGAGCATCTGGTCAACCGCATCGCCGCCGGTGAAGTGGTGGAAAGACCGGCCAGCGCGTTGAAGGAGCTCGTCGAGAATGCGATCGACGCCGGCGCCGTCCGGATCGCGGTCGCATTGGGCGGCGGAGGAACGGCAAGGATCGAGGTCGCCGACGACGGCTTCGGGATGAGCCCCGCCGACATGGCGCTGGCGCTCGAGCGCCACGCCACCTCCAAGCTTCCGGGCGAGGAGATCGAGGCGGTCACCACCCTGGGCTTCAGGGGCGAGGCGCTTCCCTCCATCGCCAGCGTCGCCCGGCTCACCGTCGAAAGCCGGGTGCGCGGCGATTCCGGACGAGGGGGCGGCTGGTCGCGCATCGTCGACAACGGCCGGCTCGAGGGGGAAGGGCCGGCGGCGCTCCCGCCCGGAACCCGGATCCGGGTCGAGAATCTGTTCGCCCGGGTCCCCGCCCGACGCAAGTTCCTTCGCTCCGAGCGTTCGGAATATGCCGCCTGCCTGGATGTGGTGAAGAGGCTCGCCATGGCCCGGCCCGACATCGGTTTCTCGCTCGAGCATGACGGTCGCCGGACCCTTTCCGTCCAGCCCGGCGAGGATCGGCCGGCCCGAGTCGCCGGCTTGACCGACCGCGCCCTCCACGAGAACAGCGTCGCCGTCGACTATGAGCGCGGGCCGGCCCGGCTCGGCGGGGTCGCGGGCCTGCCGACCTTCAACCGCGGAGTGGCCGACCACCAATATCTGTTCGTCAACGGGCGCCCGGTCAAAGACCGGCTCCTGATCGGCGCCGTCCGCGCTGCCTATCAGGATCTCCTCGCCCGCGACCGCCATCCCGTCATCGCCCTGTTCATCGACCTTCCCGGCGACGAGGTCGACGTCAACGTCCACCCGGCCAAGACGGAGGTCCGCTTCCGCGACCCGGCCGGGATCAGGGGGCTGATCGTCGGCGGGCTCCGGCACGCTCTGGATTCTGCCGGATTCCGGAGCGTCCAGCGGCCGGCGGCCGACGTGCCCTGGCAATCGGAACCCCGTCATTCCCGCGATAGCGGGAATCCAGCTTCCTTCTGGACCCCCACATTCGCAGGGGTGACGAACGATCGCGTAAGGGAGGAGCGGGCCTCCTACGATTTCGCCCCCGCCGCCCGGGGCGAATCGGCCTTCGCTCCGCCGCCCCAGGCCCACAGCTTCCCGCTCGGGGTCGCCCGCGGCCAGGTCGCCGCCACCTACATCGTCGCCGAAGCCGAGGACGGCCTCATCCTCGTCGACCAGCATGCCGCCCATGAAAGGCTGGTTCTGGAGCGGATGCGGCGGGCGATGGCCGACGGCGGGGTCGCCCGCCAGGCGCTGCTCCTGCCCGAGGTGGTCGAGCTGGACGAGCCCGCCTGCGACCGGCTCGAGGCGAGGGTCCCGGAGCTCACCGAGATGGGCCTCGAGCTCGAGCGCTTCGGCGCCCGCGCGATGCTGGTTCGGGCGACCCCGGCGATCCTCGGCAATGGCGACGTCAAGGGCCTGGTCACCGACCTCGCCGACGAGCTCGCCGCCTTCGACGACGCGCTTGCGCTGAAGGAGAGGCTCGACCATGTCGCCGCGACCATGGCCTGCCACGGCTCGGTCCGGGCGGGCCGGATTCTCTCGGTCGCCGAGATGAACGCCTTGCTCCGGGAGATGGAGATCACCCCCCATAGCGGCCAGTGCAACCACGGCCGACCGACCTGGGTGAAGCTCGCCCATGGCGACATCGAGAAATTGTTCGGGCGGAAATGATGCGTGTTGCCGCCGCGGCGTTGCTTCTGGGCCTCGCGGCGGGGTGCGACGCCTCGCCGCCGCCCATCGATCGGATAGAGATACGCGTGTCGGGCGAGTCGGCCGTCGATATCGCCGTGGACGGCGGGGGCGAGGGAAGCTTTCGGCTCAGCGAGCCTTTCCCAGGCGGCAGGTCCGGCACCTTTTCCGTCACCCCGGAGCAGTTTCAGCGGCTTCGCGAGCGGCTGGAGCGCTATCGAAGGCAGGCGGTGCCGACGACGGACGAGAGCGCTCGGGAATTCGTCGAACGAACCTGCCCGAGGGATGTGCCGTTCGTGACGGACGCGGGCGGCGTCTACGTCCGCTGGATCGGCTCGACGTCCGACCAGCATTTTTTGGCGGATCTTGGTTGCGATCGCGAGCGGCGGAAGTGGAGAAACCAGGACCTTCTCGGCATCGTAAGGAGCTTGCCGGTCCCACAGGTCCGGTGAGGAAAGCAGGGTCCCCCCTGAGCGTCTAGGCCGCCAGTCTCGCCTCGATCCGCCGGTGCCAGATCAGGCCCGCCGCCGTTACGAGGGTCAGTGGCCCCAGCGTCCACCAGAAGAAGAGCATCGGGTCGCCGGCCAGGCAGGCGGCGTAGAGGACAAGGATCCGAGCGTTGGCGTTGAGCAGGTTGAGGAGCTTCAGCGCCGGAGCGGCGCGCTCGCCATAGGCCGCGGCCAGGGCGCGGCGGTCGGGGACCTCCGCCAAGATTCGGTCGAAGCGGCCGGCGAGGCGGTCGAGCGAACCGGCCAGGGCGTCGTACAGGCGCATCAAGGCATTGGGCGAGGGGGCGGGGGCCGTTCCGCGCGGGTCGCCGCGGACCCGGCGGTGATAGCGGCCCCGTTCGCTTTCGAAGAGGTTCGCCTGGACTCCGTGGACGAGGCCGGCGACGGTGCCGGTGATCCAGGCTTCGGGCGTGTCGATCGACGCCCCCAGCGCGAGATAGAGGATCAGGAAGACGCCGTGGTCGCACAGGCCGTCGAGGAAGCGGCCGAGCGCGCTGGCCGTTCCGGTGGCCCGGGCGACCATTCCGTCGAGGCCGTCGAAGACGAGCCAGGCGATGGTGAGCAGGAAACCGAGGGTCGCGATCGCCGGGTCGCGCCAGCCCAGATAGGCCAGAGCGGCGCCGGTGCCGATTGCGAGCCCGGCCACCGAGACCAGATTGGCCGGGATCCGGGCCTTCAGCGCCAGCGGCAGGAGCATGCGCCCGGCGAGGTGGACGATCCAGTGATTGGTCGGATCCTCGATGCGCGGGTCGCGCGAGCCGTCGGGCGGCGGCAGCCAGGCGGGGCGGGGACGCACGCTCATCGCGGAGAGCCGTTAAACCCGCGCGTGGATCGGGGTCAATCGCCAGGAAATCGTGTCCTGGAAAATCGAATTTCCCATCGGCCGTCCGCCGAGCCCGAGATATTCGTCATCGTCCTGCAGGCCGAAGAAAATCGTGACAGTTACGAATTTCTCGGCAGACGGCCCGGCGCGCGCGAAAAAGCGTAACTGTCACGATTTTCTGAGGCAGCCGAGGCGGAAAACTGGATTTCCGGCACCGATTTATCGAAGGGATGCCGCCTACCGCGAGCGGGCCGGCTCGGCTTCGATCACCCTCTCGTTCCGGTCGAGCTGGACGATGTAATAGACCGGGCGAAGCGGCGCGAAGGCCGAGGAATAGCCGAGTTCGGTCGAGCAATCGGCCCTCGGCAGATAGTCGACACGGCCGGCGCAGCTCCCCGCCCAGCGAGGCCTGCCGAGAACCGCTTCGACCGACTTGCGATCCATTCCGAGCTGGACCCGGGTAAGGCGGTCGGGAAAGTGGCGGTCGTACCAGAATCCCCAGGCCGCCCAGAGGGCCCCGGCGCACACGATGGCGACGAACGCGCTTTCCAGCCAACGCCGCCGGTCCCAGGCGCGGCGCTCAGCCATTGCCCCGCTCCGTCAGCGTCCTGAGCCGCGCCGCGACCCGCTCGATCGGATGGGCCGCGGCCTCGGCCCGGCTCGCCTCCAGTCGGGGATAGCCGGCCTCGGCGTCCGCGATCAGCTCGCGGACGAAACCGCCGCCGCGAACTTCGCGAAGGATCCGGCGCATCTCCGTCCTGGTGTCGGCGGTGACGATCCGGGCGCCGCCCTTGAGAGCGCCGAACTCGGCGGTGTTGGAGATCGCCTCGCGCATTCCGGCTATCCCCCTTTCATAGATGAGATCGGCTATCAACTTCACCTCGGTAAGGCATTCGAAATAAGCGATTTCAGGCGAAAAGCCGGCGTCGACCAGGGTCTCGAAACCGGCGTGGATCAGCTCGGGGATCGCGCCCCATAGGACGGCCTGCTCGTTGAACAGGTCGGCCTCGCATTCCTCGGCGAAGCTGGTCCGGAGGATTCCGACCCGGCCGCTTCCGATCGCGGCGGCGTAGGACAAAGCGAGGGCCTCGGCCTGCCCGGACGGATCCTGGTGGACAGCGAACAGGGCGATCAGGCCGGAGCCTTGCGCATATTCGCGCCTCAGCGCGGTGCCGGGGCCCTTGGGCGCGACCAGGAAGACGTCGAGGTCGGGCCTGGGCTCGATCAAGGCGAAGCGGATGCTCAGCCCGTGGGCGAAGGCAAGCGCCGCGCCCTGGGCAAGGTTCGGAGCGATCTCCTGGGCATAGATGCGGGCGTGGAGCTCGTCGGCCGCGAGCATCACGACGATGTCCGCCTTTCCGGAGGCCTCGGCCGCCGTCATGACGTCAAATCCGTCGCCGGCGGCACGGGCGCAGCTTGCCGATCCCTCCGGAAGGCCGATGACGATCCCGACGCCGCTGTCGCGCAGGTTCGACGCCTGTGCGCGTCCCTGATTGCCGTAGCCGATCACCGCGACTCGGCGGCCCCGGATCAGCGCGAGGTCGGCATCCTCATCGCGGTAGACGTGCATCGAGATCGGCTAGGGCATTTGCGAGCCCGCCGCAATCGAGCGGCTCGGGCAAGCGCGGCCAGTCGGCCGGGGGCTGGCGGGAGAACCAGGTATATTGGCGCTTCGCATATTGGCGGGTCGCGGTTCGGCCCGCCGCGAGCGCTTGCCCGCGGTCGATCTCGCCCCCCAGGAAGGCGGCGATTTCGCGCACCCCGATCGCTCGGAGTGCCGGAAGCATCGGGTTCAGCCCTCGCGCCAGAAGTGAACGAACCTCTTCAAGGCCTTCATCCGACATCATTTCCTCGAAGCGGCGGTCGCAGCGTTCATAGAGCCAGTCGCGCGGGGGCAAAAGCACCAGCGGGACGAGCTCCACTTCCTTCGCGATCCCGCCCGAGCGCTCCTTCTGCCAGTCCGCGAGCGGCCGCCCGGTCGAGCGGACCACTTCCAGGGCCCGGGCAACCCGGGTCGAATCCGATGGCCGCAGCCGGGTCGCGGCGACAGGGTCCTCGAGCTCCAGCGCCGCATAATTATGCAGGACGGTGTAGGACCTGACCGAGGCTCGGATCGCCGGGTCGATCTCGGGCACGGGCGCGATCCCGTCGAGCAGGGTGCGGATGTAGAGGCCGGTCCCCCCGACCAGGACCGGAAGCCGGCCTTGCCCCTGCGCTTCGGCGATCGCGGCTCGGGCGTCGGCGGCCCAGTCGGCCGCGGAGCAGGCCTCGGCGCCGTCCCGATAGCCGTAGAGACGATGCGGCGCGCGCGCTTCCTCCTGCGGAGTCGGCCGCGCCGAGACTATGCGCAGATCCGAATAAACCTGAGCGCTGTCGGCGTTGATGATCGTCCCGCCGGCGGCTTCGGCGAGCGCCAGCGCCAGCGCCGACTTGCCGCTGGCGGTCGGCCCCGCGATAAGCGCCAACCGCCTGTTAGAAGAATTCGAAGAAGAAATCATGTTCATCGCCACGCTGATAGCAAAGGATCGCCTCGCCGACGGGGATATTTCGTCGGCCGCCGACGCCCTCGCCGCCGCCGGGATCGCGCCCTACGGCCGAAGCTGGATCGAGGCGGACAAGGCCTGCGACCTGCTCTTCTCGGCCGACCCCGCCTCGGCCCGGGCGGCCCTGGAGGGGATATTCGACGGGATCGACGCGATCGTCCAGGGCGAGTCGTCGCGCCGCCGCCGGCTGCTCGTCGCCGACATGGATTCGACGATGATCTCGGTCGAATGCATCGACGAGCTCGCCGATTATGCCGGAGTGATGGCCGAGGTCGCGGCCGTGACCGAACGGGCGATGCTTGGGCGGATCGGCTTCGAGGCGGCGCTCGCCGAGCGGGTCGCGCTGCTCGCCGGGCTGGAGGAGGACGCGATCGATCGCTGCCGCTCGGAGCGGGTCCGGCTGACGCCCGGCGCCCGCGCCCTGGTGCGGACGATGAAGCGGGAAGGGGCCTTCACCCTTCTCGTTTCCGGCGGCTTCACCCGCTTCGCCGATCCCGTCGGCGCCGAGATCGGCTTCGACCGAGTGGTGGCCAACCGCCTGAACGTGACGGCGGGCAGGCTCGACGGAACGGTGGCGTCGCCGGTGCTCGGCGCCGAGGGCAAGAGGCTGGCCCTCATCGCCGCCGCCGCCGAACTCGGCCTCCGGCTGGACGAGACGCTCGCGGTCGGCGACGGCGCCAACGACGTGCCGATGCTGAAGGAAGCGGGCCTCGGAGCCGCCTATCGCGCCAAGCCCGCGGCCGTCGCCGCAGCCGATTGCGCGATCGTCCACAACGACCTCACCGCACTCCTCTACGCCCAGGGCTGGGCGCGAAACGAATGGGAGCCGTAACCCCCTCGGCCTCCGGCACCCTGCAAAAAATCGTGACAGTTACCAATTTCACGGAGCGCCGCCGGCTTAAGGGTGGCGACGAAATTCGTAACTGTCACGATTTTCTAATTGGTAACTGTCACGATTTTTTAGGGGCGGGTCATGTCGGCGGCGATGGCCGTGAGGGCGAAGGCCACGGACGCTTCCGAGCAGAGGAAGGCGAGCTCGACCCCGTCCGGCGCCAGAGCGCGAACCGTCGCTTCGATCGCCCCGGCGTCCGGATGGCGAAGCTCGACATTGTCGCCCAGCGCAGGGCGGGCGTTGGTCTCGAGGAAGGCGCCGCTGGCGCAGATCGTCCGCAAGGCCGCCGGCGCCGGGGCGCCGGCCATCAGGATGCACATCCGCCGCCGCCGCCAGCGCGACGCCATCCGGCTCCCGCTCCCGATCTTTCCGACCGCCGCCATTCGACTTCCCCCAATGCGAGGGAAGCCATAGCCGCGAACGCACGAAAATTCGGTTAAGGCGCGACCGGGAAGCAGGCCGCCCCCGCCGCCTTGGCCGCGGCGCAGACGCGGTCGGCGGCGGCCCGGCCGGCCAACGGCCCGGCCTGGAGGCGAGTGACGGCGCCCGCCGCGACATAATAAGGCTGAAGCGATCCGAAGGCGCCGACCTTGCCCTTGAGCCCGGACCAGGCGCGCTGGGCGCCTCCGGAGCTCCCGAAGGCGCCGAGCTGGACCCGCCAGCGCCCGCCCGGAGCCGCGGACGAGGCCGGGGCGGTGCGGCGAGGCGCCGGCCCGGCCGACTTGGCGGGGGCTGGAGGCTTCGTCGGAACGGCGACCGCCGCCGAGGAGAAGAGGTTGGTCTTCATCCCGCCCGGTCCGGCGCCCCGGCCCAGGCCTTGGGCGAGGACGACGCCCTGCCGGCGCTGGTCGGCCGGAATGAACCGTTCCATCGACTTCAGATTGTCGGCGGCCGGCGGCACTCCGCCGTCGGCGGCCCGGAGCATCAGCGCATAAGCGCGCGGCCAATCCTTGGCGATGAGGTCGCCGTTGAACAATTCGGTGCCCAATATGTATTGCGCGCGCGGATCGCCGAGCTCGACGGCCTTTCGGATCCAGGGCAGGGCCTCCTGGCGGCGGCCGCCATTGTAGAGCAGCAGGCCGACGTTGACCTGCGCCTGCTCATGACCCTGGCGGGCAGCCTTCTGGTACCAGCTCTGCGCCGTGGCGGCGTTGGCGGCGACTCCGCGGCCCAATTTATAGGCCTGGCCGAGATTGAACTGGGCGTCGGCATTGCCGGCCTCGGCGAGCGGACGCCACAGGGCGACCGCTCCGCCGGGGTCGCCGCGCATCCAGCGGTCGTAGCCCGCCTTGACGTCGGCCGGGCCGGCGCCGATCCCGGCCTGGGCGCCGAGGAGCAGCAAAGCGGTTGCCGCACAGGTTGCGAGCAGGGGTCGACCGGAAAAGCGCATCATAATGTCTCCCGCGCGGGAAAGGGTTTTCGAGTCCGGCAGCTAGCCGAAAATCCTTAATGCGCCCTTAGCATAAGATTTGGCGGGTAGGGACGACGCGGGGTCCGGATATGGGCCGCCTACCGTCACCCTGAACTTGTTTCAGGGTCCGGTCGTCCGCCCGCGAGGCGGCGCGCCGCTGGATGCTGAAACAAGTTCAGCATGACGGCCGCGGACAAGCCACCGCCTCGCCGACGAGTTTAAAAACGTCGCGCCGCCCCCATTCGCGTTAACCGGATTTTAGCCAAGTGGAGCGCAAACGGTTGCCAAGGATCGCGAGCCCGAGGGGAAAACATGCGCGTTTTGGCACTATCGTCGCAGAAGGGGGGATCCGGCAAGACCACCTTGTCCGGCCATCTCGCCGTCCAGGCGCAGAGGGCGGGCGCAGGCCCGGTCTGCCTGATCGACATCGATCCGCAAGGATCACTGGCCGACTGGTGGAACGAGCGCGAGGCCGAGATGCCCGCTTTCGCCCAGACCACGGTCGCACGGCTCCAGGCGGACCTGGAGATATTGCGCCAGCAGGGCTTCAAGCTCGCGGTGATCGACACGCCTCCGGCCATCACCATGGCGATCCAGAGCGTCATCCAGGTCGCCGAGCTGATCCTCATCCCGACCCGGCCGAGCCCACACGACCTTCGCGCCGTCGGCGCCACCGTCGATCTTTGCGAGCGCGCCGGCAAGCCGCTCATCTTCGTCGTCAACGGGGCGACCCCCAAGGCCCGGATCACCTACGAGGCCGCGGTCGCGCTTTCGCAGCACGGCACCGTCGCCCCGGTCACGCTTCACCACCGCACCGATTACGCCGCCTCGATGATCGACGGCCGAACGGTGATGGAAGTGGATCCCAACGGCAAATCCGCCAAGGAGGTGGTCGAGCTCTGGGACTATGTCGCCGACCGGCTCGAGAAGAACTTCCGGCGGACGATCTTCTCGGCGCCCCAGGGGTCCTTCGCCGCTCATCCCTCGAACGCTCGACCCGCCGGGGGCTTCGGCCGCCGCGTGGTCGGCCAGTAAGGGGAGGCACAGATGGCCGAGACCAAGCCTTTCGCTTCCCTCTCCTCAGGCCTCCTCGCCCGCAAGGGAGCCGCCAAGCCCGCAATGCGTCCGCAGGGTTTCGGAAGCTTCGGAAGCAGCCTCGAGGACCTGGGCTGGAACGACATGGGCGCCGGGCCCGCCTCGCTCCATGACATCCATGAAGGCCAGGACCTGCCCGAGCATGTGCCGAGCTCGATCGAGGCGCTGACTCCAGCGCCCGGCGGCCGCTCCCATGCCGAGCCGCCGGCGGTGGTCGAGCAGCAGCGCGAGCTGCAGGCGCGGCTGGCCCCGGTGGAGCCCGTTCCCGCTCCCGAGCCGGAGATCGAGCCTGAGATCCAGGCGCCGGAGGCCGAGGCGCTCGCCGAGGTCGAGGCCGGGGTCGAGGTCGGAGTCGAGGCCGAGGCCGAGGCCGAGCCGGAACCGCAGCCGGAGCCCGAGCCGGCGCCGAGGCCCAAGGTCCAGGCTCTAAGCGAAGCGCGGGCCGTCAAGCTTGCGCGTTCGCGAGCCGCCGACGCCAGGCCCGCGGTCGCGGCTCGGGCCAAGGCCGCCTTCACCTTACGCCTCGATCCGGAGCGGCATCTGAAACTGCGTCTCGCCTGCGCCCTGTCGCGCCGATCGGCGCAGCAGCTGGTCACCGAGGCGCTCGATAATTTCCTCGATTCGCATCCCGAGCTGGAGGCCCTTTCCGGGCAAATGTCGGGGCAGGCGAATTAGCGTAGAGCGGAGTGGGTAGAATGAACAAGAGCGTCGCACTGAAGTTCGCGGTCTCCGCATTGGCGATCGGCTCGACCATGGTCGCCTGCGGCCCCGCCGGCTCGCGCCTCGCCTCGGCCTCGTCCAAGGCGCCCAGGGCGGAGAAGGACGCGGCGTCGCTCTTCGCCAAGGCCCAGGCCGCGGTGACGAAAGGCGAATATGCCGAGGGCCTCGGTTTCGCCGAGCGGGCGGTCGAGCTCAGCCCGCGCGACGTCGGCTACCGGATGATCCTCGCCGATCTCTATCTGAAGAACGGCCGCTTCCAGTCCGCCGAATCCACCTTCGCCGACGTCCAGCAGCTCGATCCGGCCAATACGCGGGCCTCGTTCAGCATCGCCCTCGCCCGGATCGCGCTCGGCCGCCCGGCCGCCGCCGTCGCCGAACTGGACCGTCTCGCCGAGACCGCGTCCCCGGCCGATATCGGCCTCGCTTACGCCCTCGCCGGAGAACCGCGCCGGGCGATCGAATTGCTCGAGCCCGCGGCCCGGGCGCCCGGGGTCACCGGCCGCACCCGCCAGAATCTCGCTTTGTCCTACGCCCTCGCCGGCGAATGGGACAAAGCCCGGATCGTCGCCGCCCAGGATCTGTCGCCCGCCGACCTTGCCGCCCGGATGGAGCAATGGGCGGCCCTCGCTCAGCCCGGCGGCGGCGCGACCCGGGTCGCCGCTTTGCTCGGGGTCACCCCGGCGCAGGATTCCGGCCAGCCGGTCCGGCTTGCTTTGGCGCCGGCGCAGCCCGCCGGCACCGCGCTCGCCGCAGCCGGGCCTCTGCCCGAGCCGGCGCCGGAGACGGTGGCCGCCTCCGCGCCCGCGCTCGCTTTGGCCGAGGTCGCTTCGGAGCCGGTGGTTCCCACCCAGTCCGAGCCGGTCCAGCTCGCCGATGGCGAGCTCCCTTCATGGGTCAGCGAGCGCGCCGCCGCCGAGGCCGAATCGTCCGGTTCCGAGGAGACCCGCCCGCTTTATGCCGAGGCGGTAGAGGCGCTCGTCACGCCTCAGCCGTCGGTGAGCGCCCCGGCGCGATCGATCGAGCGTCCGTCGCCGCGCTTTGAGGCCTCGCGCCCGAAGGTCCGCACCGTCGGCACCCGGGCCGGCCACGCCCCGTCCGGCCCCGGGCGCTTCGCCGTCCAGCTCGGCGCTTATTCCTCTTCCTCGTCGGTGGAGCGGGCCTGGGCTCAGATGCTCGAGCGCTTCGGCTTCGCCGATCTGACCCCGCTCAGCACCACGGTCAGCGTCCCCGGACGCGGCACCCTCCATCGCCTCTCGGTCGCGGGCTTCGCCAGCCGCGAGGCGGCGGGGCGCACCTGCCGGTCGATCCGGGCCAAGGGCGGCGCCTGCTTCGTCCGAACCGTCGCCGGCGACGCCCCGGTCCGCTGGGCAAGCCGCTACGCCCCCGGCCGCCGCGGCTAGAAAATGGTGACAGTTACGCTTTTAGGCGCGCCGAGGGACCTGCCTGAGAATTGGTAACTGTCACGATTTTTTGAGCCTCTTCCGAAAAAATTGGTGACAGTTACGCTTTCGGGCGCTCGGAGAGCCTGCCTGAGAATTGGTAACTGTCACGTTTTTTTGAGGCTCTTCGATCAGCCGCGCCGTTCGCGGGTCAGGACGTCGAGCACGGCCATCCGCACCGCAACGCCCATCTCGACCTGCTCGAGTATCGCCGAGCGGGTCGGGTGGTCGGCGACCTCGCCGTCGATCTCGACGCCCCGGTTCATCGGTCCCGGATGCATCACGATCGCGTCCGGCGCCGAGCGCTCGAGCCGCTCCATCGTCAGCCCGTAGAGCGCGTGGAAATCGGCGAGGCTTCCCGAGACGCTCGCTTCCATCCGCTCGCGCTGGATCCTCAGCATCATCACGACGTCGCAGCCGGATATGCCCTGGTCGAAATCGGTGAAGACGGGAAAGCGGCCCCCCGGGGCGGGGAGCAGGGACGGGGGCCCGACCAGCCGCACCTTCGCGCCCAGCTTGGACAGAAGCTGGAGGTTGGACCCGGCCACCCGGCTGTGGCGGATGTCGCCGCAGATCGCCACTTCAAGCCCCTCGATCCGCCCCTTGCGGCGGCGCATGGTGAGCGCGTCGAGCAGGGCCTGGGTCGGATGCTCGCCGGTGCCGTCGCCGGCGTTGATCACCGGGCAGTCGACCGCCTGAGCCACCTGGTGCGGCGCCCCCGTCTCGCCGTGGCGCACGATCATCACGTCGGGCCGCATCGCGCCGAGGGTGAGGATCGTGTCGATCAGGCTTTCCCCCTTGCGGACGCTCGACCCGCCGGGATGGAAATTCGCCACCTGCGCTCCGAGCCTCTTGCCGGCGACCTCGAACGAGAAGAGCGTTCGGGTGCTGTTCTCGAAGAAGAGGTTGAACTGGGTCAGTCCGGCGAGGCGCCGGTCCGCCCTGCGCCCGCCCCGGTTGAATCCGACCCAGGATTCGGCCTCGTCGAGCAGATAGAGGATGTCCTCGGCCGAAAGCGCTTCGATCCCGAGCAGGTGGCGGTGCGGGAAGGGCATGAGCGGGCGATAGAGCGGCGTCCGCGGGGCGGCAAGCGTCAGGCGAGGAGGAACGGCCCTGGCGCCGACTCGGACGGCGGCGGCAAGCAGCGAGATCGTCATGACGGAGGAAGCACGCCCAGAAATTCGTGACAGTTACCAATTTTCGCTGGCGGGCAGAAAATGGTGACAGTTACGAATTATTGCCGATGGGCCGGGCCCTCTCCGCCCTGTGGCAGGCCGTGCAGCATTCATAGCCGTCACGATTTTTCGATCGTGCGAAATTGGTAACTGTCACGATTTTCTGTCACGATCTTCTTCGGGTCGGGCGGGATCGGCGGGCGGATCCGTTACCGTTCCGCTTTTCTCGGCCGGCCGCGCCGGCGGCTGGCGAGCGGCCGCGAGGTAAGAGCGGCGAGACGGGCCAGGAAGCCGGCGTCGCCGAGCGGATGTCCGTCGAGCTCGCGCGCCCGGATCGCTTCGATCGCCGCCGGGTCGAGTCCGCCGTCGAGTATGGTTCGCCAATCGGGCCATCGGCCGAGCAGGGCCCGGGTCTCGGTAAGGCCGTCGGCGCCGAACCCGAGATGGTCGCGGGCGCTCGACCACATCCACTGCTCCGGACGGCCGACCAGCCCGGCCCGCACCGGGTTGAGCTCGACGTAACGGGCGCAGGCGAGGAGATAGGATTCGTCCATGGGAAAGGAGGCGAAGCGCTCCTGCCAGAGATGGCCCTGCCAGTCTTCGCGCCGGTTGACGGCACAGGCATAGCGCCGGTGGGTCGCCGCCAGGGCACGGCGCAGGCCGTCGGGTTTTTCGGGCACCAGGATCAGGTGGACATGGTTGGGCATCAGGCACCAGGCCCAGATCGCCGTGCCGGCCTCGGCGCAATTCCGGGCCAGAAGGCCGAGGTAGGTTCGATAATCGTCGTGCGAGAAGAAGACGGTCTGGCGGCGGCAGCCCCGCTGAGTGACGTGATGAGGAAGGCCGGGAACCACGAGGCGGGCGAGTCGGGGCATGGCCCGCTGTTATCATAACCGTTGAATATGGTCACCCTATTAAGCGAAAAAGAAAATCGTGACAGTTACCAATTTCAAAGTGGCCAGCCCCTGCCCGCCTAGGAAAATTAGTAACTGTCACCATTTTCTGATCGCTTGGCTGGGACGCGGGGTTTCGTGCCGTCGAGGCGTGGGTGGGCTTGGGCATCGGCGGGCGGGCGGGCCGGCATGCGGTTTTTGAATTGGGCTAGGCAAAGGCTAGGATGGCTCGGCGTTTTCCTCTTGTTCTCCGTGAACACATGGTGTACATCGACATATCGCGTTGAATGGACGGCGCAGAGGCAATAGGGGATGCGGCCATGGCGGCTTCACTCAAGGTGGTGGGAAACTCGGACAATATGGACAAGCAGAAGGCCCTCGAGGCCGCTCTGGCGCAGATCGACCGCGCTTTCGGCAAGGGCAGCGCGATGAAGCTCGGCTCGCGCGAGGCGGTCGAGATCGAGACCATCTCCACCGGGTCGCTCGGACTCGACATCGCGCTCGGGATCGGCGGACTTCCCCGCGGCCGGGTGGTCGAGGTCTACGGGCCGGAAAGCTCGGGCAAGACCACGCTCGCCCTCCACGTCATCGCCGAGGCCCAGAAGAACGGCGGAACCGCCGCCTTCGTCGACGCCGAGCACGCCCTCGATCCCGTCTACGCCCGCAAGCTCGGGGTCGACGTCGACGAATTGATCGTCTCCCAGCCCGACACCGGCGAGCAGGCGCTCGAGATCGTCGACACCCTGGTCCGCTCCAACGCGGTCGACGTGCTCGTCGTCGATTCGGTCGCCGCGCTCGTCCCGCGCGCCGAGATCGAGGGCGAGATGGGCGACAGCCATGTCGGCCTCCAGGCGCGGCTGATGTCGCAGTCGCTGAGGAAGCTGACCGGCTCCATCTCCAAGTCCAAATGCCTCGTCATCTTCATCAACCAGCTGCGCATGAAGATCGGCGTGATGTACGGCAATCCGGAGACGACGACCGGCGGCAACGCGCTCAAATTCTACGCTTCGGTTCGGCTCGACATCCGCCGCACCGGCCAGATCAAGGACCGCGACGACATCGTCGGCAACACCACCCGGGTGAAGGTGGTCAAGAACAAGGTGGCGCCGCCGTTCAAGCAGGTCGAGTTCGACATCATGTACGGCGAGGGCATCTCCAAGGTCGGCGAGATACTCGACCTCGGGGTCAAGGCCGGAATCGTCGAGAAATCCGGCGCCTGGTTCAGCTACGATTCGATCCGGATCGGCCAGGGCCGCGAGAATTCGAAGACCTACCTGCGCGAAAATCCGGAGATCGCCGTCCGACTCGAGCGCGCCATCCGCGGCAAGACCGACGCGGTCGCCGACGCTCTGATGGCGGGGCCGGGCCCGGAGGACGACATTTAACGCGAGACCGTAGACTTCATGAACTTCGTCCGGATCCGGACAGGGAGTTCTCGTCCCTTCCAATCGTCATCCTGAACTGGCTTCAGGATCCAGGGTGGAGGCGCTCGGCCTCCAAGGCATCGCATCTCGTGCATTTCCTCTTCGGCCGGCAGGCCCCGGATTTTTGAGGGAAGGCACGAAGGTACAAGAAAGGGAGCGGGCAAAGGGGCTCTCCCTCTATCTCGTACCTTCGTGCCTTCTCTTCAAAAATGGCGCCAGGGGGCGGGGGGGGAGTAAAGGCGGTCGACCACATCCGGCCTCCGGTCGGGCGGGCAGCCGGACCCTCGAACGGGTTCACGGTGCAGGGGGAGGGTACGCGTTCCAAACCCTAGTCACCCCCGGCCGAACAGCCGCCCGCGCTCGGTGACCAGCAGGATCAGCAGGCCGAGCGTTCCGAAGACGGCGAAGGCGGCGACCATGGGCACCAAAGTCCCGTCGAAGCTCTGGCCGACGAGGAGTCCGAGGAGGGCTCCGCCGATCGTTCCGATCGTCCCCTGCACCGAGGAGGCGGTGCCGGCGACATGGCCCAAGGGCTGCATCGCAAGGGCCCCGAAATTGGCCGAGGCCAGGCCGAAGCAGGCCATGGTCAGGCCCTGCATGCCGATGAACAGCCACAGGCTCTCGCCGGCCGTCAGGACGATGCCGAGGTGGATCAGCGCGGACAGGGTGAACAGCGCCAGCCCGGTATGGGCGATCCGGCGGGTGCCGATCCGTTCGACCAGGCGCGAATTGGCGTAGGAGGTCGCCGCCATCGGCAGAGCCACCCCGGCGAAGGTCGCGGCGATCAGCTCGGGCCGGCGGAAGATGTCGAAGACGATCTGCTGGATCGAATTGATATAGCCCATCAGGCTCGCCATCATCAAAGTGAAGGCGAGCGTGTAGCCGAGCGACTGGCGGTTGCTCAAAGTCTGCCAGGTCCCGTTCCAGATCGTCTTCGCGTCGAGCGGCCGGCGATATTCGGGGTGAAGGGTTTCGGGGAGCCGGACCAGGCTCCAGATCAGCATGATCGTTCCGCCCAGCGCGAGGCCGAAGAAGATGGCGTGCCAGGAGGCGACGAGCAGAGTGAGCTGGCCGAAGACCGGCGCGAGCATCGGCACCAGGAGGAAGACGAGGAAGGCGAGCGACATGATCCGGGCCATTTGCGGGCCCTCGAAGCGGTCGCGGACGATCGAGACGACCAGCACCCGGGTCGAGGCCGCCGCCCCGCCCTGCGCCATCCGAGCGGCAAGCAGCAGGGTGAAGCTCGGCGCGGCCCAGCAGACCAGGGCGAAGGCGACGTAGAGGACCAGGCTGACGATCAGAACCGGCTTTCGACCGAAGCGGTCCGAGAGCGGTCCGTAGATTATCTGGGTGAGCCCGAAGCCGAGCACGTAGAGCGAGACGACGAGCTGGCGGCTGTTCTCGTCGGCGACGTCGAGCGCCGCTCCGATCGCCGGAAGCGCCGGGACCATCGCATCGATGGCGAGCGCGTTCAGCGACATCAGGCCCGCCATCAGGACGACGAACTCCCGGAAACCGGGACGCGCGTCGGCGAGGTCGGGGCGGGGCGGCTGAAGCATGGTCTTCCTTCGGGATGAACGCGCATAGACGATGCCGGGCGGATCGGGTTCCTTTAATTCGCGCGTTCTTCGATCCCGTCGTCATGCCGGGCCTGACCTCGGGGTGCAGGACGAAACCGCTTAGCAATGGCCGTTCCTGCATCGCGCGACGTGTTTCCCCGGCCGCAGGCCCTGGATTATTTGAGAGAAGGCACGAAGGTACAAGGCACGACGTAGGAAAGGCCTCTCTACGTCGTGCCTTCGTGCCTCGCCTTGAAAATTGGCGCCAGAGGCGCCGGGGGGCGGTCGCGGACGTTCGGCCCACAGCCTGACCTTCGAAGCGGCGACGGGAGGGACCCAGAGTGACGATCGGGCCTGAGCCGCCGCCCGCTGGACAAGGACGGTCGGGCTCTTCACAGACAGCCCGGATGGAGACTCAGGGCTCGACAAGGACGGGGGTGCCGGAGCTTCGGCTGATCGGGGCTCCGACCGATCGCCATTCCTCCTTCCTTCGCGGACCGGCGCTGGCGCCGCCTTTGATCCGGGCGGCGCTGAGTTCCGATCACGGCAACATGGCCGCCGAATCCGGGATCGAGCTGGGCCTGGACGTCCTCCTCTCCGATTCGGGCGACCTGCCTCTCGAGGAGGCGGACGGCGACGACGCGCTGATCGCCGCGGCGGTCGCCCAAGCGGCGGCGGACGGTGCGATCCCGATCATCCTCGGCGGCGATCATTCGATTACCGTGCCGGTGCTGGAAGCGCTGGCCGCCGCCCGCGGTCCGATCGACATCCTCCATTTCGACGCCCACCCCGATTTGTACGACGATTTCGAAGGCAATCCGCGCTCCCACGCCTCGCCCTTCGCGAGGATCATGGAGCGGGGCCTGGCGCGGCGGCTCGTCCAGGTCGGGATCCGGACCCTGAACCGCCATTGCGCCAAGCAGGCGGAGCGGTTTGGGGTCGAGATCGTCGAGATGCGCCGATTCTCGCCCGACTCCGTACCCTTGCCGGCCGGGCCGCTCTACATCAGCATCGACCTGGACGGCTTCGACCCGGCTTTCGCGCCCGGAGTATCCCACCACGAGCCGGGCGGCCTTTCCGTGCGCGACGTGCTGGCGGTGCTGGACCGGGTCCGGGCTCCGATCGTCGGCGCCGACATCGTCGAATATAATCCGAGCCGCGACCTCAACGGGGTCACCGCCGTCCTCGCCGCCAAGCTGGTTAGGGAGGTGGCGGCCTTATGCCACAGGAACAACGCATGATCGTCGTCCACCATCTCGAGAACAGCCGCTCCCAGCGGATCCTCTGGCTGCTCGAGGAGCTCGGCCTCCCCTTCGAGGTGCGCCGCTACGAGCGCGACCGGAAGACGATGCTCGCTCCGCCGGAGCTGAGGCGCGTCCATCCGCTCGGCAAGTCGCCGGTGATCGAGGACGAGGGCAGGGTGATCGCGGAGACGGGGGCCATCGTCGAATATCTGGTCGACATGGCCGACGGCCGGCTCGGCCCGCCGGCGAAGCGCGAAGATCGGCTGCGCTACCGCCACTTTCTCCATTATGCCGAGGGCTCGATGATGCCGCCGTTGCTGGCCATGCTGGTCGTGGGCCGTCTCGGCCTGCTCGGCCGGCCGGCGCGGGCGCCGGTGCAAAGGATGCTCGACCAGCATCTCGACTGGCTCGAGACCGAGCTCTCCGGCCGGCCCTGGTTCGCCGGCGAGGCCTTCACCGCCGCCGACGTGATGATGAGCTTCCCGCTCGAAGCCTCGCGCCACCGCGCCGGGCTGGACGAGAGCCGGCCGAATCTGATCGACTGGCTCGAGCGGATCCACGCCCGTCCCGCTTACGGCGCGGCGCTGAGGAAGGGGGGACCCTATGCCTTTGCCTGAAATCGGCCGCCGCGGCTTCGCCTTGGGCGCTCTCGCCGCCGGAGCGGCGCTCGCCGCGCGTCCGTCGCTGGCCCTGGCCGCGGCCGGGCCGGCGCTGAAGCCGCTCACCGGCACAGCGATTCCGATCAGACCGGAGGAGCGGCTGGCGCGGCTTGAAAAGGCGAGGGCGCTGATGCGCCGGAACGGCCTCGGCTCGATCCTGATCGAACCGGGCGCCTCGCTCGATTATTTCACCGGAGTGCGCTGGGGTCGGAGCGAGCGGCTGACCGCGGCCCTCATCCCGGTCGACGGCGAGCCGATCATCTTCACCCCCTTTTTCGAGGAGCCGTCGGTTCGCGAGAGCCTTGCCGTTCCGGCCGAGGTGCGGACCTGGGTCGAGCATGAGGACCCGCTCGAGCTGGTCGCCGGAGCCTTGCGCGACCGCAAGGTGGCGGGCCGCCCGGTCGGGATCGAGGAGACGGTCCGCTTCTTCGCCGTCGACGGCCTGCGCCGGGCGATGCCGCGAATCGACATCCGAAGCGGCGCGGCGGTCGTTCGGGGCTGCCGGATGATCAAGTCGCCGGCCGAGCTGGCCTTGATGCAGAAAGCCGCCGACGTCACCATCGCCGCCTATCGCCATACCTACGGCCGGATCGAGAAGGGGATGAGCCCCGCCGAGATCGGCGCGATCATGAACGGCGCCACCGTCGCGCTCGGCGGACGCCCCGAATTCGCCCTCATCCTGCTCGGCGAGGCCAGCGCCTATCCGCACGGTACCGGCAAGCCGCAGCAGGTCAGGGAAGGGGAGGTGGTTCTGATGGACTGCGGCTGCACCGTTCACGGCTACCAGTCCGACATTTCGCGCACCTTCGTTCACGGCGAGGCGAATGCCGGGCAGCGCAAGGTCTGGAGCCAGATGCGAAAGGGCCAGGACATCGCTTTCGCCGCCGCCAGGATCGGCGCTCCCGCCGGAAGCGTCGACGACGCGGTTCGGCGCCAGTACGAAGCGTGGGGCTACGGACCGGGCTACAAGCTGCCCGGAACCTCGCACCGCACCGGTCACGGAATCGGGATGGAAGGGCATGAGCCGGTCAATTTCGTCCATGGCGAGACGATTCGGCTTGCGCCGGGCATGTGCTTTTCGAACGAGCCCGGCATCTATCTGCCCGGCAAGTTCGGGATCCGGCTGGAAGACTGCCTCTACATGACGGCCGGCGGCCCGCGCTGGTTCTCCCAGCCGCCGCCCAGCATCGACCGGCCGTTCGACTGACCCAGCGAGAAAATGGTGACAGTTACCAATTTCACCCGCGGTCGAGGAGGCCGGCCGGTTCGGAGAAATTGGTAACTGTCACCATTTTCTGATCGGCTGACCCTTGTCATTCCCGCTTGCGCGGGGATGACGGGTTCAAAAAGGCTCTTCCCCGGGCTTTGGCGGCGGCACGTGCGCCGGAGCGTGGGGGGGCTCGATGTCGACGGGCTCCATCGGGTCGAGCTCGCCTTCCCATTTGGCGACGACGACGCTCGCCACCGCATTGCCGACGACGTTGGTCGCCGACCGGCCCATGTCGAGGAAATGATCGACGGCGAGGATCAGGAGCAGCCCGGCCTCGGGGATCTTGAACTGGGCCATGGTCGCGGTGATCACGACGAGGCTTGCCCTGGGCACTCCGGCGACGCCTTTGGAGGTGATCATCAAGGTGAGAAGCATCAGGATCTGCTGGGTCATCGAAAGCTCGATGCCATAGGCCTGGGCGACGAACAGGGTCGCGAAGGTCATGTACATCATCGAGCCGTCGAGATTGAACGAATAGCCCAATGGAAGCACGAAGCTGGCAATCCGCGGCGGCACTCCGAACCGGTCCAGCGCCTCGAGCGTCCGCGGATAGGCGGCTTCCGAGGAGGCGGTGGAGAAGGCGAGGACGATCGGATCGCGTATGTAGCGGACGAGGAGCCTGGTCCGGCTCCCGACGATCAGGAAGCAGATGCCGAGCAGAAGGACCCAGAGCAGGATCAGGCCGATATAGAAGCTGCCCATGAAATAGCCGAAGGTGCCGAGGATCGAGGGGCCGCGCTGGGCGACCGTGGAGGCGACCGCGGCGAAGACGGCGAAGGGAGCGAAGCGCATGACATAGTCGGTGATGACGAGCATCACCTTGACCAGGGCCTCGGTCGCCCGGACCAGGGGCCGCGCCGGCTCGCCGACCGCGGTGATCGCGACTCCGACGAACAGGGAGAAGACGACGATCTGAAGGATGCTGTTTTCCGACATCGCCCGGATCATCGATTCGGGGAAGATGTTGCCGAAGAATTTGACGATGTCGAAGGCCGAGCGGTCGATCCCCGCCGAGGCGTCGACCGGCGGCAGCGGAAGGCCGAGGCCGGTGCCCGGCTGGAACAGGGTGACGAGGATGAGGCCGAGCGTCAGCGAGACCAGGCTCGCCGCGACGAACCAGCCGAGTGCCTTGGCCCCGACGCGGCCGAGCGCCGCGGTGTCGCCCATATGGGCGATCCCGACGACCAGGGTCGAGAACACCAAAGGCGCGATGATCATCTTGATGAGGTGGAGGAAGATCGTCGTCAGGATGGAGAGATAGCGCGCCACCTCCTTCACCACCGGCCCGCCTTCGGCCGTTCCGTCGCCCAGCGTGAAGTTCAGGCCCCAGCCGACGACGACGCCCAGCACGAGGGCGATCAGGATCCAGTAGGTAAGACGTTTGGCCACGCGCGGCTCCTCGTGCTTCAGGTGCGCTTAGGAAGGCGATTGTGGGGCGCGGGTCAAGGCAGTCCGTCATCCCGGACTTGATCCCGGCTTTTGCGGGGATGACGATGGCGGGTGGCCCGACCCGCCGATCGCTACGCCGGCTCGAGCACCTTCTGAACCACGTCTTCCGCGAGCTTGCCGTTGAGCTCGGCGAGATGGTCGAACTTCGATTCGTAGGTCGCCAGCCCCTGGCTCACCGAGCGCAACTCGGCGTCGAGGCCCTGAAGCTCGGCCTCCGGCACCAGCGCCTCGACCACGTCCCAGCGCGACCAGCCGGGGCGGCTGTCCATCCCGAGCATCTGGCCGCGGCGCGTGGCGATCGCGGAGGTGACTCGCGAGGTGGCGTAGCTGGGCGTGACCACCCTGACCTTGTGGACGGGCTCGAGCAGATGCGGCTGGGCGGCGGCGAGCGCCTCGCTCATTCCGATCCGGCCCGCCGTTCGGAAGGCGAGCTCGGAGCTGTCGACACTGTGGTAGCTGCCGTCGATCAGCGTCACCGCCACATCGACGACCGGAAAGCCGAGGGCCCCCTTGGCGAGCGCGTCGCGCACGCCTTGCTCGACGGCGGAGAAATATTGTCTCGGAACCGCGCCGCCGTGGATCTTCTCCTCGAACTCGAAGCCCTCGCCTCGGCCCAGCGGCCTGATCTCGATGACGACGTCGCCGAACTGGCCGTGGCCGCCCGATTGCTTCTTGTGGCGGCCGCGCTGGGTCACGGATTTACGGATCGATTCCTTGTAGCCGACGATCGGCGGATGGGCGTCGACGGCGACTCCGTAGCGCCGCTTCAGCCGTGCCAGGGTCACCTTCAGATGCTCGTCGCTGATTCCCCTGAGCCGGGTCTCGTGGAGCGCCTCGTCCTGCTCCCAGTCGAGCGAGGGATCCTCCTCGACCAATTTGTGGAGCGCGGTCGAAAGGCGGACGTCGTCCTTGCGATCGCTGGTGGCGATGGCGAGCGCGTAATTGGAGGCGGGGAGGGCAAGGTCCGGCGCCTTGCCGCCGGCGCCGAGCCACTCGCCGGCACCGACGCCCTCGGCCTTGGCGATGGCGACGACGTCGCCGACGGCCGCCTTGCCGAGTTTGGCGGGCTTCTCGCCCTGCAGGGCGAAGAGCGTGCCGACGCGGACCATCTCGCCGCCGCTGCTCTTCAGCTCGGTGCCTTCGCTGAGCGGCCCGCCGAAGACCCGGGCGAGCGCCAGCCGGCCCATATTGCCGCCGTGCGACACCTTGAACACGAAGGCGCAGCCGCCCTTGGCCCCCAGCCGCTCGGCCGCGGCGTCGGGCGCCGGCGCATCGTGCCGCAACGCCTTCATCAGCCGGCGGACCCCGAAGCCATTCAGGGCCGAGCCGAACAGCACCGGCACGACCAGATTCTCCTTCGTCTCGCGGGCGATGTCGGCGAAGATCGTCGCCTGGTCGGGGGTTTCGTCCATCAGCAATTGCTCGAGCAGGGCGTCGTCATGGTCGGCGAGCTGCTCGAGCATGTGGAAGCGATCCTGCGACTCGCGGTCGGCGAGGTCGGCGGGGATGTCGATCTGCTCGGAGGGCTTGCCGGGGCGGTATTTGAAAGCGCGCTCGAGAGCGAGGTCGACGAAGCCGGTGACCTTATCGCTTTCGCGAATCGGGATCTGGCGGGCGACCAGTGGCGACGAGCTCATCGGCTGAAGCGCTTCGAGGAGGTCGCGGATCCCGCCGCGGGCCTGGTCGATCTTGTTGACGAAGATGAGGTGGGGAACTCCGAGCGCCTCGAGCTGCCTGAGGGCGGGCTCGGCGAGAATGGCGCGGTCGGTGTCCGGATCGACGACGACGATCGCGAGGTCCGCGGCGGCGACGGCCAGCGCTCCGTCGGCCGAGAAGCCGACCGAGCCTGGCGAGTCGACGAGGGCGAAGCGGCCGCCGAGGAAATCGAAATGCATCAGGTTGAGCTCGGTCGAGCCGGCGCGCTGGCGGGCCTCGGGGCTCGAATCGCCGACGCTGGTGCCGGCGTCGACGCTGCCCTGGCGGTCGACCGCCCCGGCGGCGAAGAGCAGGGCTTCGGCGAGGCTCGTCTTGCCCGCTCCGCCCGGTCCAACGAGGGCGATCGTCCTGGTGCCTACCGATCTGTCGGGCATGCGTCTCTCCTTGCGTTCCCAAGGCGCGACCCGCGTTGAAGCGCGTCAGCGCTCAATCCCGCCAGCGTTCCACCCTTTGGCGCCGAATCGCAAGAGGGGAGGTGAGGGCGATCGACGATGAGCCGGCGGCGGTCGACGGCGATCATTTCCGGCGGTGCGAACGGCGGTGGAACGACCCGGACTGACATGGGTTTAGAAAAATGCGGTGGATTTGACGTACCGCTTGTATGCGCAGGGAGTGACGACCATGCCTTTTTCCTCGACTCTTCCGGTCATGGCCGGTCTTTCCATCCTCGGCGCCGCACTCGGTATCACTTTGGGCCGCGATGCCATCTCCGAGATCAACCCCGCTTATTTCAACGCGGCGGAAGACGATTTCCACGCCGATCTCGTCCCGTATCGAAGCGCCGACTGGGCTCAGGTCCAACAGGCCGAATATCGCGCCGCCCAGCAGCCCGTCGTGGTCGGCGAGCTCGGCACCGGATGCGTCGGCTGCCGCGACTATCCGATCGCTTATGTGCCCAGGCACGATCCGGCGGTCGATTTCTATGCCGATTCCGGCGTCGAGACGAGCGCTCCCCAGCCGGCCCAGGTCGTCGTCATGGAAACCCCTGCGCCGGACCCGGCCCGCGAGCGGATCCAGCTTTATTCCAGCTATCCGGTGAGCAGCGAGGAAAGGCCGGTGGAAGTGGCCGAAGCGCCGGTCGAGGAGGTCGCGGCCCCTACGGGGCTCTGACTTTCGCGTCATCCCAGCGAAAGCTGGGATCCCAGTGGGGAAAGGCGCCGCAGTCTTCACCCGCCGGGCCAGCGGTCGCTGGCGCGACGGAACTTGCCGCAGCGCAGCATGTGGCTTACTTCGGTCTCATGACCTCCACCAACGACATCCGCCGGTCGTTTCTCGACTATTTCGGCTCCAACGGACACCGCCCGGTGCCCTCGGCTCCGCTCGTCCCGCAGAACGATCCGACCCTCATGTTCGTCAACGCCGGGATGGTGCCGTTCAAGAACGTCTTCACCGGCCTCGAGACGCGGCCTTATTCGACCGCGACGTCCTCGCAGAAATGCGTCCGAGCCGGCGGCAAGCATAACGATCTCGACAATGTCGGCTACACCGCCCGGCATCATACCTTCTTCGAGATGCTCGGGAATTTCTCGTTCGGCGATTATTTCAAGGATCAGGCGATCCACCATGCCTGGACCTTGTTGACCAAGGTCTGGGGCCTCGATCCGGACCGGCTCACCGCCACCGTCTATCACACCGACGATGAAGCCTATGACTTGTGGCGCAAGGTCGCCGGGCTGCCGGAGAGCCGCATCATCCGGATTCCCTCCGCCGACAATTTCTGGGCGATGG
>DASQLT010000051.1:0-11611 GCA_035629855.1 Allosphingosinicella sp. | reverse complement strand
TGAAAGCATCTAAGCGGGAAGCCTCCCTCAAGATAAGTTATCATAGAGCCGTCGAAGACCACGACGTTGATAGGCCGGATGTGGAAGTGGGGTAACCCATGGAGCTAACCGGTCCTAATTGCTCTATTCGCGCTTGAGAATTCCACCATCAATGACAGCTTTGGCTGTCGGTTGGATCTCAGCCAGACGGTCAGTGCACGATTTCTAGAATCTCTCACGGGAACCCATCGAGGCATCGCTTCGATGGGAACCCTTTACCGCTCGCCTCATAGCTTGGTGGCCATAGCGTCAGTGACCCACCCGATCCCATCCCGAACTCGGCCGTGAAACCTGACTGCGCCGATGGTACTATTGCCTAAGCAATGGAAGAGTAGGTCGTCGCCAGGCTTTGCGGCGAGCGGTCAAGGGTCCCATCGAAACATTGCTTCGATGGGTGCCTGAGAGAACCCATTCACAATTGAGCCGCCTGCGGCATGTCCTTGGACGTGCTGCGGGCGGCTCAACTACTTTGGCGCGGGGTGGAGCAGCCCGCCGCCGCCTCGCGAAAGCGAAGCGGGAAACAAAAGACACTTCCGGGCTGCCTCGCGGTCGCCCCTTACTGGTGACGCGGGGTGGAGCAGCCCGCCGCCGCCTCGCGAAAGCGAAGCGGGAAACAAAAGACGCTTCCGGGCTGCCTCGCGGTCGCCCGTTACTGGTGACGCGGGGTGGAGCAGCCCGGTAGCTCGTCAGGCTCATAACCTGAAGGTCGCAGGTTCAAATCCTGCCCCCGCAACCAACAAGGCCCCCGCCCTCCAAGGCGGGGGCCTTGTCGGTTTCGGCGCCCGTGAAGCTCGGATCGCGTCCGGCCGAGCGGCCCGGGCACCTTCGAAAACAGCCTCCGCCATCCGCAAAAGGCCCCGCCGCAAGGCAGGGCCTTTCGCCGTCCAGGGCCCGCTCGGGCCCGAGGTGCCTGGCCGCGAGGGCCTGTCGTCGGTCAGGCGAGCTCGTCATCCTCGAGCGCTTCGCCGCCGCGGCCGGCAGCCTCGGGATCCGACATAGCCCCAAGGCACAACGTCGAGCGGGCCAGTCTCGACGCCGTGCCCTCGGCCGCCGCCGGAGCCAAGGGCTTATCCGCAGAACAGACTCCGCAGAACAGACTCCGGAGAAAGCCCGGGCAGGCGCTCATCCCCGGGCTTGGCCCCTGTACGGAAGAAGGCGCTGGAGCCCGGAAGGCGTTCAGGGCGGCCGGCTCCCTGCGGCGATCGCGCTCGGACCAGTCCCGCAACGAAAAAGGCCCCGCCTTGCGGCGGGGCCCTTCGTCGTTCCGGACCTGGCAAGCAGGCCTGGCGATCGCTTAGTGGACCCCGTGGGCGTCGGCCTGCGGGCCGTTGACGCTGGCGGAGGTCCCGCCCGGGAGCACGATGGCCACGTTCTGCATCATGCCCATGTCCTCATGGTCGAGGATGTGGCAATGGAGCACGAAATCGCCGATATAGCGCTCGTAGCGGGTGCGGATCGTCACCGTATAGTTCGGCTTGATCCACAACGTGTCCTTCCACATGCCCTTCAGTCCGACATATTGCGGATCGCCGTTGTCGAACGAGCCCGGGATGCTGACGTCCACCGACGGGTTGGCGTTGTTGGTGATCGAGACGATCTCGAACGGGTTGACGTGGATGTGGAAGGGATGGCCGGTGCCGTTCGAGGTCAGCTTCCACTCCTCGGCCGTCCCGAGCGTCAGCTTACGATCGAGCCGGGCCGGGTTGTAGGGCTGGGGATTGTAGCCGGCCGACCCGACCAGCTGGTTCGCGACCATGAAGGTCGCCTGCACCGCCGGGTTGGGCTGCTGGATGTCGAACGTGAGCTGCTGGCCGCCGGAAAGCTCGCTCGCCTGGATCGTCTTGAGCGGCGTGAAGCGGGTGAGCGTCAGGCCGTTGTTGAGATCCGCGATGACCGCGGCGCGGACGTCGGCGGGCATCACCCTGCTGGCGGAGTCGACCAGCTGCTGGGTGGGGGTCCCGCGGGCCGCCTGGGCCGCATCGGGCACGACCTTCACGAAGCCCAGAAGGCGCGTTGGGCCGCTCACGCCGCCCACGCTCTCGGTCGACTGGCTGGTCACGTCGAGCATGCAATATTCGCCGACGTTCGGGAACGACATCAGGGTGTCCCAGCGATAGCCGGGCTGCATGGTGACGTTGCGAGTCGACAGGGCCTTGTTCAAGGTGATTCCGTCCGCCGCCACCACGTTGAAGAACTGGGTCTGGTTGCCGCAAGCCGCCTGGATGAACGCCGCCTCGTCCTGCCCGGCCGCTCGAGGATCGATGGTCGGCGAATTGGCCCTGACGAAGATGACCCGAATCGTGTCGCGGACGCCGCCGTGGATCATGCGCCAGCGCTCGATCTGGTTCTGCTTCATCTGGAAGGTCGGAAGGACGTAGCCGTTGATCGTCGTATAGCGGCCCGACTGGCCCCAGCTGGAGAAGGTGCCGAAGCCGAGCCCGTTCTTGTCCAGATAGGTCTCGATTCCGCCGGTGTCGCCGGCGTCGCAATACCAACGCTTGACCGCGTTGCCCGCCGAGTTGAGCTGGAATTTGTAATCGTCGTTCGAATCCAGGCAGCCATATTGGATCTGCTGGAAGATCAGCGTCCGCTCCTTCAGGTTCCGGACTCCGTTGAGAAGGGTGTCGAGATCGCCGTTGGTAGTCGGGGTCGGAAGCCTGTCGCCCTTGATGAGGAGGGCACCGGCCATTCCGCTCGAGACCTGGAGCGCGGTCGAGCCGTGCCGGTGCGTATGGTACCAGAAGGTGCCGGCCGCATGCTCGGGGGAGATCGCATATTCATATTCGAAATTGACGCCGGGATTGATCGACAGCAGCACGTTGTCGCCGTTGCCCGACGGGTTGACGTTGAGACCGTGGGTATGAAGATTGGTGCCGTTGAAACAATGCGGCACGTTGTGCTCCGCGCTTGCGCAGCCGGCATCGTAGCTCGGCATCGTCACCGCCGGCAGCCTGTTGTTGAGCTTGACCCGGACGGTATCGCCGGGCTTGGCGACGATCGTCGGCGACACGAAGCGCGCCGGCAGCGGCAGTCCGTCCTGCGTGTAGCTGCGCAGCCTGACCTTGTCCTCCAGCCCGGTGAACGGGTTGTAGATTTGGCCTTCGACATATTCGATGTTGAGGTCGAGCCGGACCTGGTTGGTGGCGTCCGCGACCGACGGGCGGCCCTGGGCGTTCGCCGGCGGTCCGCGACGCTTCAGCTCGGGCGGATCGGCGGGGTCCGAGCCGGACTGCGCCGAAGCGGCTCCGGCCGTCAAAAGCGCCGAAATAGCCGCCGTACCTAAAGCGAAAGCGCGCAGGCTAAGCGTATTTGACCCACGAATAAACATATTGCCCATCCCCCTGAAGGCGTCTGGACGAGATTCGTCCGACTCACCGGTCAGGCTATTTGGGGACAGTCGAATAAGCAACTGTCCGGGAACGCTAAATTGGGTCCGATTCAGGAACTATCTCGCCCGTTGGGGACTTTAACCATGGGATTTGTAACAACGAATGCTCGTTTTTGTTTATATCCGATGTCGGACCCATCGCGGCAAGACAGCCGGCCGCCGGCCGCGGCCAATCCTTCCTCCGCGACTTGACCGGAGTCTCCGGCAGGAGGCCGTCACTTCGGCGTCGCGCTTCCGCACTGTCGGAGTGCATCGAACAAGGCCGTGTCCGTCCGTTTCAGGTCGCCGGTGCGCCGGCTAGCCTCGCCGAGCCGCCTGCCCTAGAACCGCCGGCAAGGGGGATTAGCCATGGGATTATGGATCGCGCTCGGCCTGCTCGCGCTGGCCCTTCTCTACGCCGTCATCGTCTACAACCGGCTGGTGCGCCTGCGCGCTCTGACCAGGGAGGGGTTCAGCGGGATCACCGTCCAGCTCCGCCGCCGGGCCGATCTGGTGCCGAACCTGGTCAGCACGGTCGAAGGCTATGCCACCCATGAGCGCGAGGTGCTGACCGAGGTCACCGCCCACCGCACGGATCCCACCAAGGCCGGAAGCGTCCAGGCCACCGCGTTCGCCGACAACGCCTTCGGCGCCATGCTCGGCCGGCTGATGGCGGTCGCCGAAGCCTATCCCGATCTCAAGGCGGACGAGAATTTCCGGGCGCTGCAGGACGAGCTGGCGGAGATCGAGGAGCAGCTGCAGGGCGCCCGGCGCTACTACAATGCCACGGTCCGCGATCTCAACACGACGGTCCAGTCCTTCCCCGACGTGCTCCTGGCGCGTCCGATGGGCTTTCACGAAGAGCCCTTCTACGAGGATGGCGACGCCAGCATCCAGACGGCGCCCAAGGTCAGCTTCGGCCGGGCCGGCTGATGCGCCGGTTCCTGCTGCCGCTGCTGCTTGCGGCGCTCGCTTTCCTCTGGCCGGCAGCCGCGTCGGCGGACGAGCGGATCCTCCACTATCTCAGCGACGTCCTGGTCCAGGCCGACGGCTCGCTCGACGTCACCGAGACAATCCGTGTCCGCTCGGAAGGCCTTCGGATCGACCATGGCATCTATCGCGACTTCCCGACCCGCTACCGCGACAGGGCCGGCGCCCGGGTGAGCGTCGGCTTCGAGGTGGTGAGCGTCCGGCGCGACGGCGCCGACGAACCCTGGCACACCGAGCGCCTGGGCAACGGCGTCCGGGTCTATATGGGCGGCTCCGAAACCCAAATTCCATCGGGCGAGCATGTCTACGCCCTGCGTTACCGCACCACCCGCCAGCTCGGCTTCTTCGCCGGCTACGACGAGCTGTACTGGAACGCCACCGGCACCGGCTGGCTGTTCCCGATCGATGTCGCCGAGGCCCGGATCCGGCTTCCCCAGCCGGTCCCGTTCGGCCGGCGCGCTTTCTATACCGGCCCTCAGGGATCGACGGACCGCAACGCGGAAACGGTGTCCGAGCTTCCCGGCGAGATCGTCTTTCGAACGACGCTGCCCCTCGGTCCGGGGGAGGGGCTGACCGTCGCCGTCGCCTGGCCGAAAGGCGTGGTGGCCGCGCCCCCGCCGCCCTCCGCCGCCCGCCTCTGGCTCCAGGACAAAGGCCCACCGGCCGCCGGATTCCTCGCCCTGCTCGGGCTGCTCGGTTATTATTTCCATGCCTGGCGCCGCGCCGGCCGGGATCCGAAGGCGGGGACGATGGTGCCGATCTTCGCGCCGCCGGACGGCCTCTCCGCGGCCGCCATGCGTTACATCACCCGAATGGGTGCCGACAGCCGAGCCTTCGCCGCCGCTTTGGTCGAGCTCGGGGTCGGCGGCCACATCCGGCTCACCGAGGAGGAGGGCGGCTTCTTCCGGCGCGACAAGACCCGGATCGACAAGGCCCCCGGCCGGTCGATCCTGGCGGAGCCGGAAGCCTCGATGCTGTCCCGGCTTTTCGCAGGCGGCGATTCGCTCCTGATGGAGCAGGAGAACCACGCCGCCTTCAGCGGGGCCAAGGACGCGCTCGAGGCGGGGCTGAGGCGCGTTTACGAGGGCCGGCTCTTCGTTCGCAACCGCGACTGGGCGGTCCGCGGTCTCCTGCTGATGGTCGCGGCGCTCGCCGTCCCGGCCGCGATCGTCCTGCTGTCGGCCTGGGACGATTATGGATATTTCCCGCTGCTGGTCGCCATCGCCGCCTTGCTCCTCCCGGCGGCCGCACTGATCCTCCATCTCCGCCCGAGCGGCGCCGGCGGGACGATGACGACGGCGGCCAGGATCCTTGCCTGGCTGCTTGGAATCGTCGGGTTCGTCGCGGGCGTCGTCACCGTCGGAATGGCGATCGAAAGCATCGCCGCTTATGGCGAAGCGGGGCGCCTCATTCCGCTGGCGCTCCCTTTGCTGGCGCTTCCGATCGTGCTCACCGCCTTCAGCTGGATGGCCGCGCCGACCCGCGAGGGGCGCGCCGTCCTCGATCGGATCGCCGGTTTCCGCCACTATCTCTCGGTCGCCGAGGAGGAGCGCCTCGAGACTCTTCACCCCCCCGAAAAGACGCCCGAATTGTTCGAGCGCTATCTCCCCTATGCGATCGCCTTGGAGGTCGAGAACGACTGGGCCTCGCGCTTCACCTCGATCCTCGCGGCGGCGGCGGCGTCGGGCCAGTCGCAGTCCATGGGCTGGTATTCGGGAAGCTCGAATCCGTGGAGCGACCCGGGGGACTTCGCCGACAGCGTCGGCTCGTCACTGGCGAGCAGCATCTCCTCGGCCTCCACCGCGCCCGGCTCGAGCGGCGGATCAGGGGGCGGAGGATCGTCCGGCGGCGGTGGCGGCGGCGGCGGCGGCGGCGGCTGGTAGCGCCGCCCGGGCGGCGAGTATCCGCTCGGCCAGATCGAGGTCCGACGGCTTGTCGACGTCGATGGCCGCCTCGGCGAAAGGAAGCGGGACCGCCCTGAGCCTAAAGCCCGCCTTGCGGCCGGCGCGCTCGGCGGCCGCTTCGAGCGAGATGGTTCGGGTGACGGCGCGAAGAAATGTGCCGAGCCCGAGGAAGGTCAGCAATTTCAGGGTACGCTTGCGGTCCTTTTCGGCCCGAGCCCAGAAGCTCGTGCCCAGCGCCGATTCCGGAGTCAGCAGAGCGAACAGATTGGCGCCGCTGAAATGGCCGTTCGCGGTCTTGAGCCAGGTCCGCTTCGTGTCCGGATGCGCCTTTTCGACGGTCTTGCGCTCGACCATGGCGAAGGCGACGTCGACCCCCGACGCCCCGGCGATGAAATATTCGACCATCTCGGGCTGAAGCAAGGCGTGGTCGGCGGTGGTGACCAGGACGGGATAAGGCGCCGCCGAGGTCCCGGCCAGGCGGCCGACGCTGGCCGAGATGCCGTCTCCGGACTGCGCCGTCGCGATCCGCGGTTCGGACGCCATCCATTCGAGCTCGCCGGCCAGGAGAGCCTCCGCCTCCTGAGCGAGAATCACGATCCGCCCGATCGAAGGCGAGTCGAGCAGGACCCGCGCCACCCGGCCGAGCATCGGCTCGCCGCCCGCTCGGATCAGCGCCTTCGCCGCCACGCCGTGCGCTGCCGCGAAGTCATTCTCCCCCGGGCGCCGCCCCGCCAGCACGATCGCAGTCCAATCCCCCATGAGGCGAGCAATCCCAGCTAGCGGCCGTTCCGGCTATCGAAATCGCGCGCCCGAGCCGTTAATCGCGCCGCCGTTGCCGATTCGCCACGCCGGCGGCGTACTTCAGGCTGCAGCAGCCTGAAGTACCGAAAGGCCAATCGTCCCTTTCTCCGTTCGGGCTGAGCCTGTCGAAGCCCTTCACTTTCCCTTTCGTAAAGGAAGGAAAGCCCTTCGACAGGCTCAGGGCGAACGGGTGGGGGTGATCGACCTTCTACTCGTCGACGTCCTAAAAGAAGAGGTCGGGCACCACCGGCGCACCCGCCAAGGGCGCGTCGCTGATAAGAACCCCGGTTCGGTCGCTGATCAATACTCCGTCGCTGACCAGAACGCCCTCGTCGAACAAAGGTGCGTCGCTGATCAGGACCCCCTTGCCGCCGCCACTCCTGTCGCCGACGAGCACGCCGCCCGTGGGCCCATCGGCGCCGCCGCTGCCGTTCGTTTCTTCTTCCACGATGATATCCCCTTCGACAGAGTGAAAAACGCGCCGTCGGCGCGACTCGCGCTAGCCCTGCGGAGCAAAAGTGAAGGTCCGCCCAAACGGACACGCTGTCAAAGCTATTTCCGGCCCCGGCCCGCGCAGGGAAAAGCCCCGCCCCAACTTTGCCCAAGTCAAGCCATAACAGGCCGTCGGAAGTGCCGCGCGCTGGGCCGCGGCCTCGAGGGGTGCGGCCTTTTTCATGAACATCGGCAAAGCGATCATTCTCAGCGCCGGCAAGGGTTCACGTCTCCTTCCATTGACCGCGGAGAGGCCGAAATGCCTCATCGAGCTCAATGGCCGGAGCCTTCTCGAATGGCAGCTCGACGCGCTCCAGGGCGCCGGAATATCCGACATCGTCGTGGTCACCGGCTTCGCCGAGGAAACGGTCGTCGAGGTGACGGCGCGCCGCTCCGGAGTGCGCACCTTGTTCAATCCTTTCTACCATGTCGCCGACAATCTCGGCTCGGTCTGGATGGCCCGCTCCGAATTCGACCGCGACACCTTGCTCCTCAACGGCGACACCTTGATCTCGCCCCGACTGCTCGAGCGCGTCCTCGAAGCGGCCCCCGGCCCGATCGCCGTCACCGTCGACGAAAAGGAAAGCTACGATTCGGACGACATGAAGGTGCTCCGGGACGGAGACCGTCTGCTGCGCATCGGCAAGGCGCTCGAGGCCGGCGGGTACAATGCCGAATCGATCGGTCTCCTCGCCTTCCGCGGCGAGGGCCCCGGCCTGTTCGCCGCCCAGGTCGATCGGATGATGCGCCAGCCCGACGGCACCCGGCGATGGTATCTGCGCGCCATCGACGCCCTCGCCCGGTCCGGCGCCGACGTCCGCACCGTCTCGATTCTGGGCGAGGAATGGCAGGAGGTCGACTTTCCCGAAGACGTCGAGGCCGCCAAGGCGCTGACGGCGCGGTGGCTATCCCGTCCCTGACCGTCATCCCGGCGAAGGCCGGGATCCATGAACACGAACGGTACCGAGATTCATCCGGCCGTGCTCATGGATGCCGGATCAAGTCCGGCATGACGAATTACCAGAACCTCCTGAGATACCCCACCAGCGCCTCGACCTGTCCCGGCTCCAGCGCCGCCGCCTCGCCGAGCGCCGGCACCTTGGGCCAGCCCGGATCGCTCACGCTGACCCCGCAGGCCTCGCGCTCGCCCTCGTATCGGGGGATCACGTGGAAATGGACGTGGGGATCCACCATCATCAGCATCAGATAATTGATCTTCTCGTGACGGACGGCGGCGCCCAGCGCCCCTTCGATGTCCGCCACGATCGTCCGCAACTCGGCGAACGCCTCGGGCGCCAATTCCGGGAAACTCGTCGCCTCGCCCTTGGCGGCCAGAACGAGACTCCCCAACGTCGGCTGCGCCGGCCGAAGCAGAACCACCCAATGATCATATTCGGCGACCAGAGTCGCGGGATAACCGAAGCCCAGGATCGTCTCGTTCATCCCCCATCCTTGCGAGCCCCGAAGCGGCGAAGCAATCCATCCTCCTCGAAATTCCAATCGCAACGATAGTCCCCGCACCGCGGCCGAAGGCCGCAATTTAATGCACCCGAAGCACCAAAGGACCAAAGAAGCCGAGGCGGTTCATGCGAATGCGCACCTTTCGATGTCGCTGCGAGTCTGTAGGAGCGACAATGTCGCTCAGTAGGGGCGGCGACGGTCAGCTACGACCTCATTCGCTGCCGCAGCGCCTTTGGTGCTTTGGTGCTTTGGGTGAAACGACAGCGCCGACGGTGCCCGCCACGCCGATCGCCGGGTCAAGCCAGCCAGGACACCACCGGCCGTCCCGCAGCCCGGGCCATCGTCGCCTGCACGAGCTGGACGAGATGCACGACGAGCGACAGCAAGGTCCACGCCGCCACCGCCACCAGCCCCCAGTCCGGGCGGCCGGCGATCAGCGCCGCCAGGAGGATCACCATGTTGGGGTTGCGCCGGGCCGTGATCAGCCGGAAGCGGCTGTCGAAGCGGCGCCAGACGTGGATGTGCATCTTGAAGCGGGCGATGAAGGCGCCCTCGACCAGGCGCTGGACGACATAGCCGCCGACGATGATCGCGAGCGTCCACCAGAAAGTCTCCGGCTTCAGCGGACGCCCGTAAGCGTGGAGGCCAACCCCCCAGGCCCACCACCAGAAAGGCGGATGGACCAGGTCGATGCCGTGGTCGATGACCTCGCCGATCTTCGACGAGGTGATGGTGCAGCGGGCGAGCTTGCCGTCGACCGTGTCGAGGACCATGAAGGCGAGGCCCGCCGCGAGCCCGGGCCAGTAATGCCCCTGGTAGAACAGCCAGGTCGCGAGCAGGCACAGAGCGGCTCCGACCAGCGACACCTGGTTCGGGCTCATCCCGATCCGCGCCGCCCAGCGGGTCAGGACCAAAGCCCATTCCGGCCACAGATATTTGGTGAGCAGGTCGGTCACGCCCTTGTAGGCGCCGAAATAGCTGGCCCGCTCCAGCCCGCGCACAGTTTCGGGAACGAGCCGGTCCATGAACGGCCGCTCCTTCTTGCGGAGCTCGTCGTTGGCGACGTCGCCGGCCTCTTCCCAGGCGAGCACCTCGGCGCCTGCGCCATGCGAAAGACCTTGCTCCATCGCCCGGCGAATATCCGCCCCGTCGGGCCCCGAATGCGCCAGCACCGGCACTCCGCCGCGGGTCACCACCAGGCCTGGCCTGGCCGCGGCCAGCTTCAGCCAGGATGGATCGAAGGCGAAGCCGAGATTGACCAGCAATTCCCCGTCCGGGCGCATTTCAAGCTTCTGGGCCCGGGCGATTCGGCCAAGCCTCTCCTGCGCCGTCAGCCCCCAGAGCCGAGTCGGATTGGCGCCGACCGGAGCCACGGCGGTCACGACTTGAGCTTCCGGGAGATCGTCTCGGCGCTGCGCAGCGCCAGAGCGACGATGGTAAGCGTCGGATTGGCCCAGCCCCCCGTCGGGAAGAGCGACGAGCCCGCCACCCAGAGATTGCCGATATCGTGCACCCGGCCGTCCGGATCGGTGACGCTGGTCGCCGGATCGCGCCCCATCCGGGTCGTTCCCATATGGTGATAGCCGCCGATCGGGTGGGAGGAGATGAGCGGGTCGGTTTTCCATTCGCCCGAGCCGAGCCAGTCGGCGGGCTCGACCCGGCCGAGGCCGAGCCTCTGCAGCTCGCGACCGAGCGCCTCGACCAGAACGGAGACGCTCCTCACGTCCAGCTCCGACAAGCGCCAGTCCAGCTTCGCCCGGCGAACCCCGGTCGCATCGGTCTCGCCCGCCAGGGTCACCCGGCTCGCCGGATTGGGCGCCTGCTCGCCGCGTACCAGCAGGGCCAGCTCGAGATTGCCGATCTTGTGGAGCAGCCAGGGCCGCGCCGGATCGACATGGCGCTGCGCCCACCCCGCCGCCTTCTTGGTCACCATCCACAAGGCCCGGCCCCGCCGGGTCGGCGCCATCTTGTGCTTGAGGCCGGAATAAGCCTTCATCCCGATGAACTGGCGCCGGCCCTGCGGCTGGCGGGCGACGATCGTCAGCGAGGTGTTGAGGATGTTCTCGCGCCGCTGAAGCGCCTCGGACGGAGCGATCAGTGCGGCCAGATCCTGTCCGCCGACCCGGTGCCGCCGTCCGAACGCCTTCAAGAGCGGCCAGGCTGCCCCCCCGGCGATCCGCCCGCCGCGGGCGTGGGGATGCTCCATGAAGTAGCGGCCGACCTGGTCGTTGCCGAGGCCGGAGGCGAGCAGGAGCCGCGGATTTTCGATCCCGCCGGCGGCCAGGACGAACGCCTTCGCCTTCACCGTCAATCGCCCGGCGCCCAGCGAGCGCGCCTCGACCCGGGCGATCCGGCCGTCCTGGCGGACGATCTCGGTCACCGTCGAATGGATGGCGATCTGGCATCGGGGGTCGGCCTCGAGGTCGCCGCAGCTGTCCCAGGCGAAGCGGTTGAAGCGGCGGTCGAAGGTCCAGAGCGGGACGGCGAGCTCGTCCGGGTCGAATTGCGGCAGCTTCACGCCGGCGCGGCGGAGGTCGTCCGGCTCGGGCCGGCGCGG
>DASQLT010000050.1:0-65782 GCA_035629855.1 Allosphingosinicella sp. | reverse complement strand
TTTTATCCTCCCCCGCATTTGCGTGGGAGGGGGACCAGGCGAAGCCTGGTGGAGGGGTTCTTCGGCGCCAGAGAAGAACCCCTCCACCACCCTTCGGGTGGTCCCCCTCCCCGCGAAATCGCGGAGTGGATCTAAGGCCCGTCGAACAACGCCGCCAACTGCTCGATCATCGTCCCGCCCAATTGCTCGGCATCCATGATCGTCACCGCCCGGTCGTAATAGCGGGTGACGTCGTGCCCGATTCCGATCGCGACCAGCTCGACCGGCGAGCGGGACTGGATCCAGCCGATCACCTGGCGCAGGTGGCGCTCCAGATAGGTGCCGGAATTCACCGAAAGGGTGGAATCGTCGACCGGCGCGCCGTCGGAGATCACCATCAGGATCCGCCGCTCCTCGGGCCGGGCGATCAGCCGATTGTGCGCCCAGAGCAGGGCCTCGCCGTCGATATTCTCCTTCAACAGCCCCTCGCGCATCATCAGCCCGAGATTCCTGCGCGCCCGCCGCCACGGCTCGTCGGCCGCCTTGTAGACGATGTGCCTCAGGTCGTTCAGCCGCCCGGGACCGGGCGGCCGCCCCGCCGCGAGCCAGGTCTCGCGCGCCTGCCCGCCCTTCCAGGCGCGGGTGGTGAAGCCGAGGATCTCGACTTTGACCCCGCAGCGCTCGAGGGTTCGGGCGAGGATGTCGGCGGAGATGGCGGCGATCGAGATCGGCCGGCCGCGCATCGAGCCCGAATTGTCGATCAGTAGCGACACGACGGTGTCGCGGAATTCCGTCTCGCGCTCGATCTTGTAGCTGAGCGAATGGGCCGGGTTGACGATCACCCGCGCCAGCCGGGCGGCGTCGAGAATCCCTTCCTCCTGGTCGAAGTCCCAGCTTCGGTTCTGCTGGGCCATCAGCCGCCGCTGAAGCCGGTTGGCGAGCTTGGTCACCGCGCTTTGGAGATGGACGAGCTGCTGGTCGAGATAGGCGCGAAGCCGCCCCAATTCCTCTTCGTCGCACAGCTCCTGGGCCTCGACCGTTTCGTCATATTTGGTGGAGAAGACGCGATAGTCGAAGTGCGGCGTCAGATCGGAGAGCGGGCGGTTGGGCCGGACTGGGAGCATGCCCTCCTCGCCTTCCTCGCCCATGCCTTCCTCGCCCTCGCCCATCTCCTCCTCGGACCAGTCGCGCTCGCCTTCCTCCTCGTCGCCCTCGCCCTGCTCGACCCGCATTTCGGACTGGCCGTCGGAGCCGCCTTCCTCCTCCTCGTCCTGGCCGTCGCCTTCGTCGCCCTGGTCCTGATCGCTCCCGTCGCCCTCCTCGCCGGCGTCGGGGTCCAGCTCGGCATCGGCCTCGCCCTCGATCAGCTCGAGATCGCGAAGAAGCTTGGTGGCGAGCGCCGCGAAGGCGGCCTGATCGTCGAGCACCAGGCCCAAGGCGTCGAGATCGGCCCCGGCCTTGTCCTCGATCCAATCGGAGACGAGCGCGATTCCGGCCCGCGCGGCTTCGGGCGGCGCCTCTCCGGTCAGCCGCTCGCGGACCTTGAGACCGAGCGCGGTCCCGAGCGGGACCTCGGCGCGGTTGCGGGCGCGGGTGATCGGATCGGTGCGCATGCGCATCTCGACGGCAAGGGCGAGATTGGCCCGGACGCCCGCCATCGCCCGGGCGCCGAGCGCCTCGACCCGAGCCTGCTCGACCGCATCGAACACCGCCCGGGCGACTTCGTCCGCCGGGGCGCCGCGGCTGTGAACCGCCGCGTTGTGATGCCTGAGCTTGAGCGCGGCGGCATCGGCATAGCCGCGTGCCTCCGCGACCTCCTTCGCCGCGAGCGAGCGCCCGGGCATCGGCACCTTGACGCTCTTGCCCGACGTCGAGGGCGAATCGGCGGTGAAGCCGAGCTCCAGCTCCGGCTCGCGGGCGATGGCCCTGGCGGCGCCGGTCAGGACCTGGCGGAAGGCTTCGAGGGGATTGTCGCGGTCAGCCACTTGTCACCCTCGGTCCCTTGCCCCAATCAGGCCCGAGCGCCAATTGGGGGAGCATGTGATGCGCCGCGCGCGGCTTGCAGCGAAAATGCGGATGACGGAGCGCGAGTATCGCGCGAACATCGACGGCCTCAACATCTTCTTCGGAGCGGTGCTCGGCTTCGTGCTCGCGGGGTCCGAGACGCTCGACAACGTCTGGTTCGGAGTGCTTCTGGCGATGACCGCGGGTATCGTCATTTCCATCCTGTACATCACCGCCAGCGTTCGCCGGCTCACATATTCCATCGTGGCCCTGTTCCTCATCGTATCGATGAGCTCCTGGCTCGAGGACTTCCTTCCGGGGACGAATTCCATTCCCGCCAAGCTGCAGCCGTGCCTTCTGGTCTGGGTCCTCCTCACGATTGCCGTGGAGTTCCTCCCCCGCGACAGGGCCGAAGCGGACACGATCACCGCCGCCTAGGCTTTCGCGACGACGCTCTCCGGAAGATCCTTGCCGAACACCCGCTGGTAATATTCGGCGACCAGGGACCGCTCCGCCTCGTCGCATTTGTTGAGGAAGGTGAGGCGGAAGGCGAAGCCGACGTCGTCGAAGATGAGGGCGTTCTGGGCCCAGCTGATCACGGTTCGGGGGCTCATCACGGTCGAGATGTCGCCGTTGACGAAGCCCTGGCGGGTCAGGTCGGCGACCTTGACCATCTTCTCGACCTCGGCTCGGCCGCCGTCGTGATCATATTCGCCGGACTTGGCGAGGACGATCCGGGCTTCGACCTCGGCCGGCAGGTAATTGAGCGTCACGACGATGTTCCAGCGGTCCATCTGGCCCTGATTGATCTGCTGGGTGCCGTGATAGAGGCCGGTCGTGTCGCCGAGGCCGACCGTGTTGGTGGTCGCGAACAACCGGAAATAGGGATGAGGACGGATCACCCGATTCTGGTCGAGGAGGGTCAGCTTGCCCTCGGTCTCGAGCACGCGCTGGATGACGAACATGACGTCCGGCCGGCCGGCGTCATATTCGTCGAAGACCAGAGCGGTCGGGGTCTGCAGCGCCCAGGGCAGAAGCCCCTCGCGGAACTCGGTGACCTGCTGGCCCTCGCGAAGGACGATCGCGTCGCGGCCGATCAGGTCGATCCGGGAGATGTGGGCGTCGAGGTTGATCCGGATCAGCGGCCAGTTGAGCCGGGCCGCGACCTGCTCGATATGGGTCGACTTGCCGGTGCCGTGATAGCCCTGGACCATGACCCGGCGGTTCTTGGCGAAGCCGGCGACGATGGCGAGGGTGGTATCCGGATCGAAGACGTAGGCGGGATCGAGGTCGGGCACGCGCTCGTCGGCCTCGGAGAAGGCCGGGACCTCCATGTCGCTGTCGATCCCGAACAGCTCGCGCACCTTCGCCATCCTATCGGGCGAATCCATGATCGCGGCGCCGCGGCTGGCGGGGTTGGCATTGGGCAAATCGGACATGGTCGCTCTCTGGACAGGGAATCAGGCGAAGGCGGGGCGGGACTTGAGGTGCGTATAAGCCTCTATCACCGACTGCAAAGCCTTCTCGTGGCCGCGGTCGCCGCCATTATGGTCGGGATGGTAGCGGCGGAGCAGATCGGCGTAGCGGCGGCGAAGGGTCCGGCGGTCGGCGTCGGTGCCCAGGCCGAGGATCCGGAGCGACTTGCGGTCGGGCTCGCTCAGCTCGCGGCCGTCGACCCTCGGCCCTTCGGCGGCGGCGCGGCGGAAGCGGGCGCCGATCGCGTCCAGCGGGTCCTGGAAATCGGCCCACCGGGGCGGACCGTCGGCGCCCATATGGGCAAAGGCGCGGGTCTCGCGGTCCCAGCCGCCATAGGGATTGTGCGCCGACTGGATCTCGTCGCTGCTCATCCCCTCGAAATAATCGTAGCCGGCGTTGAACTCGCGGACATGGTCGAGGCACAGCCAGCGCCAGTCGCCGGGACCGTCGAAGCTCGGGCCGCGGCCGGCGGGCGCCCGGAATTCGCCAGCGGCCTCGCAGCCCGGGTGCGCGCAGGTGCCGCGCGCCTCCGCCCGCCCATGGAATTTCGTCTGCCTGCCGCCCGCGCTCGCCACGCACTCACCTTCCAAGCCAAACGGACTATATAGGCGCGATGACCCAGGCTTTCACCGGCGGAATCGCCCCCGAGATCGAGCGGAGGCTGCGCGCCGCCCTCGAACCCGCACGTCTCGTCGTGACCAACGACAGCGCCCGCCACCGCGGCCATGCCGGCGACGACGGCAGCGGCGAGAGCCATTTCACGGTGGAGGTGGTGGCGGAAAAGTTCGCCGGGATGAGCCGGGTGGAGCGGCAGCGGGCGGTGAACTCGGCTCTGGCGGACCTGATGCGGGACCATATCCACGCGCTGGCGATCAAGGCGAAGGCGCCGGGGGAGTAAACTCAATTGCTGGCGAGAAAGAGCTGCTACTGATCCCCGGCCTCACCAGAGCCGTCAATCGCTTCGTCGATATTCCATGCAATCAAACGGTTGATGCGTGTTTTGGTCAAGCGTTCACGTCCTCTCAGCAGCGAGACGATAGCACGTCTCAATTCGCTCAGCCATTTGCGCTCGACTGCGAGCACTTCCGAGTGGCCGTTGTCGCCATATCGTCCGCCAAGGGCACTCATGATCTCGAACTGAGCCGGTGCGTCGCAGAGCATGAAGCTCTGCGCAAAAGTCTTCGCGCCCAGAATGTGAAGGATCGGCATAGAATCGACACGCCGCTCGTCCTGCCGACGGACCAGTGCGGTGAACTTTGTGGGCTCATTGGCCAGCGTATATGCCGCTTCGCGGACCTCGTTCTGCAGATCCCGCACCCGCGCAGCTTCCGAAAGAGACAGATAACGCCTCTTCAGCTCGACAAACACGGGGTGCCTGCCGTTGGTGAAACCCAACCCATGGGCGGCTCCGTGGCTAAACTGGCCTAGGAAGTCTTCTCCGAGCGGCAGCAGATTGCCCGATCGATCCAAGTCATCCAGGTAGGCTTTCCCCTCACGAAGCACCCGAGCGTCGCTCCAGCGCAAAAGGTCGAGCTTCGCCGCCTCCAGAAGGAGCCCGAAAACGTGAAGTATCTCTCCGGGATCGGAAAACGCTCTAGCGTTGAACTTGTCCAGCATCTTGGAAAAGGAGGCGCGAGTTAGCGCCTCGTCGTTTTGCATGAACCACCAAACATTCCGCCATTCGGCATTGGCTTCAGGATCGGATATCGCCGCCGCGTCGCCGATACCACGCGCGAGATAATCAGGCCGATGCAGCCCGTCGCAGATCCGGGATTCCAGATACTGGCTGTCCAGAACTCGCGAATGAAGATCGACGACTGAAACGGCGGCCTGCAGGCGATCCATTCGGTCTTCCTCCGTTGCTTCTCCGGAGCGCTCGAAAACCTGATTGAAGGGATTGGCCTGCCTGCCTTTCAGATCCTCCCTTTCGATCCGACCCGTCTTGTAGGCTAAATCGAGAGCCAGAAAGAGCAGTAGCGCCTCCGACTTAAACGCTTTACCGATCCGCTCGTCGGTCTCGAAAACCTCCGCGAGAGGGCCATAATCATCTAGTGCCTGTGCTAGCACGCGCAGATTCTCGGTTCCTACCGCCTGGAAAAGTTCTACGATCGCACCAGCGTTATTTTTGATCGTGGACGCAAGGGCCTTTGGAGACCGCTCGGCCAAGGCGGCCAGAGCGGGGCCAACGTCAGGCCGTACGGCCAATGTGAAGCCGATCGTCTTCTCCTTTATTTCTTTGAACTTCGGATGGGCCGAACGCAAAACATCTTCGCTGGCGGCCAGCACCACTTTCTTGCCTCCATGCTCGATCAGTTGATTCACGAAGCCGAGCACGGCCTCGGTGGGAAGCAGTGCGCGCTCCAGGTCGTCGAGAATAATGGTGTCGTATTGATCATATTCCAGTAATTGATCCGCTGTCAGGTCTGTAGTGATCCCGACAATCCCAAGTGCCGACCTAGCCAAGCTGCCGAAGGCTTTGGCCTTCTTGCTTTCGAGCAGGGGATATGCGGTCGCCAAGATTCGTGTGCGGAGTTCCTGCTCCGACGCGACGCCATACAAGCTGACATAGAGATGCCCAACTCCTCTCGATTCCTGGAAATAATTCTTCAGGAGAAAGGTCTTCCCGCTTCCCCAAGCGCCGGTAATCAGCACGGCGTAGCGCGGCTCTATCTTGGCCAGATACTCGTCCAGATACCGGACGACGTGCTCGTTTAGCACCGTCAAACCTTCCTATAGCTCAACGTTTATTCCTATCAGCGGACTGTTGCATATTCGCGGCCTCGGCCGATCCGCTAAAAGATGCGGGACCAACAGCGCGTTGCCGCAAACCGGCGACCCCTTGTGGATGAACGGCCGCCCCTGATGCAAGTTCAGGGTGACGATTACACCCGGCCTCCGATACAGGTCCACTATGACCGATCTCATCCTCCAGACGCTCCTCCCCGCCACCCACGATCTCGGCGGGTTCAAGGTCCACCGAACGCTTCCGCACCGCGAGCGGACCACGATCGGGCCGTTCATCTTCTTCGACCAGATGGGGCCGGCGCATCTCCCCAGGGGCGGCGGGATCGACGTCCGGCCGCACCCGCACATCAACCTCGCCACCGTCACCTATCTGTTCGCGGGCGCGATCGATCATCGCGATTCGCTCGGCACCTACGCGACGATCGAGCCAGGGGCGGTGAACCTGATGACGGCCGGACGCGGGATCGCCCATTCGGAGCGCTCGCCGGCGCATCTTCGCCCCGACGGGCCGGAGCTGAGCGGAATCCAGACCTGGATCGCCCTTCCAAGGGCGAAGGAGGAGATCGACCCGGCCTTCGAGCATGTCGCGAAGGACCGGCTTCCGATCGTCGAGGGCGGCGGCGCCAGCGCCCGGGTGGTGATGGGCTCCCTTTGGGGCGCCTCGTCCCCGGTCACCTGCCACAGCGAGACGATCTACGCCGACATCCGGCTCGCACCCGGAGGCGCAATGCCGGTCGACGCCGAGGCCGACGAGCGCGCCGTCTACGTCGCCGAAGGCGAGGCCAGCCTCGACGGGCTCAGGCTCGAGCGGAGCGTCCTCTATGTGCTCGCCCCCGGAGTCCCGGCGACCCTGCGCTCGGAGGCCGGCGCCCATGTCATGCTCTGCGGCGGGGCTCCGCTCGACGGGCCGAGGCACGTCTGGTGGAATTTCGTCTCGTCGAGCCGGGATCGGATCCACCAGGCGAAGGCGGATTGGGCGGCGGGCAGGTTCATCCTTCCGCCGGACGACGACGGCGAGTTCATCCCGCTGCCGACGGTCCCGCCCAAGACGGTGAGCTATCCTTAAGCCGTCACCCTGAACTTGTTTCAGGGTCAAGGTCGGCATACGCCGGAGAGGCGGAGAAGCGGATCCTGAAACAAGTTCAGGATGACGGGAAGGGACGAACCTCGTGACCGAACTCACCTATCAGCGCCTCGCCCTCGCCACCGGGGTCACCCTCAACCTCGCCTCCGCCGGCCCCGAGGACGGGGAGCCCATGATCTTCCTCCACGGCTTTCCGGAATCTCACCGGACCTGGCGGCACCAGATCGAGGGCCTCTCGGACCTCTACCGTGTCTACGCCCCGGACCAGCGCGGCTTCGCGGCGTCCGACAAGCCGGAGGGCGTCGAGAATTACGAAACGGACAGGATCGTCGCCGACGTCATGGCGCTGGCCGACGCGCTCGGCATCGGCCGATTCACCCTCGTGGGCCACGATTGGGGCGGGGCGGTCGCCTGGATGGCGGCGCTGGCCCATCCGGCGCGGGTGAAGCGGCTGGTCATCGTCAACGCCCCCCACCCGCTCGTCTTCCAGAACAGCCTGATCGACGATCCGGCCCAGCGCGAGGCGTCGCAATATATAAGCTTCTTCCGCTCGCCGGACGCCGAGGCCGCGATCGCCGGAATGGGGCTCGAGAACTTCCTCGACCGAGTGATGCTGAGCCACGCCGACGCGAGCCGGCTGCCGGCCGGGGAGCGGCAGCATTATCTCGACGACTGGTCGCGGCCGGGCGCCCTCACGACCATGCTCAACTGGTACCGGGCCTCGAAGATGGTCGTGCCGGCGCCGGACGAGGAGGCCAAGGCGCCGCTCTGGACCCACGCGCCCTTCCCGAAGCTCGAGATGCCGACCCTGGTCGTCTGGGGGCTGAAGGATACCGCTTTGCTTCCGGTCCAGATCGAGGGGCTGCCCGATCTCATCCAAGACCTGCGGCTGGTCACTTCGCCCACGGCGAGCCATTTCATCACCTGGGAAGAGCCCGATACGGTGACGAGCGCGATCCGGGATTTCATGGCGGAGACCGCTTGATCCTCCCCGAGCCCCCTCCCCACCGCTCCGCGGTGGGGAGGACAAGGCGTTGCCGCCGTCGCCGCCCCTTGCTACAGGCGCCGCCATGAAGACGGACCGCTTCACTCCCGAGATCAGCACCGTCGCCACCCCTCGCGTGGCCTGCGACGGTGCGAGCGAAACCCATCCGGCGCTGGGCCATCCCCGGGTTTATCTGCAGATCGACGAGAAGGGCTATGTCGATTGCGGCTATTGCGACAAGAGGTTCGTCCTGAAGGGCGGCCCGGCGGACGGCTAGAGGCAGCCCCGGCGAAAGATTGCCATCCGCTCGGACAAGGTCCAATCCGCGAGCGACCACCCAAAGGACCCGATCTTGCACAAATTGACCCTCGCCGCCGGCCTGTCCCTGCTCGGTCTCGGCGCCTGCGACTCCGAGCCGGCGCTCAACGAAAGCGTTGCGGACGCAGGGGCGCACAATGTCGCCGCTCCGGTTGCGGCGCCCGCCCCGGCCCCCGCCGCTCCGATCGTCCTCGAAGGCGCCGGGCTTCGGATCCCGAGCGCTTCGCCGCCGCGCACCCTGGCCTTCGACATGGCCGAGGCGGCGACGGTCGACGCCTTGACCAAGGCCCTCGGACGCCCGCCGACGGAGCGCGGCGAGAATTCGGACTGCGGCGGCGGCGGCATGAAGTTCGCCGAGTGGAAGGGCGAGATCACCGCCTGGTTCATGGACGGCCGCTTCGCCGGCTGGGACAACAAGGGCGGGCTTAGGACGCTCGAGGGGATCGGCATTGGCTCCAGCCGGGCCGAAGTCGCCACCCTGCCGGGCTTCGAGGTGGAAGAGAGCACGCTCGGCGCCGAGTTCCGGGCGGGCGGGCTGAGCGGGATCCTCGCCTCCAAGGCCCCGGATTCGAAGGTGACCGATTTGTGGGGAGGCGCCACGTGCGTGTTCCGCTAGCCGCCGCCGTTCTTCTCGCCGCCGCCGCCTGCTCGCCCGGAGCGTCTCCGGCTCCGGACAATGTCCAGGTCGCCGCCGAGGCTCCCGTGGCCGTCAATCTCGCCGTGACGGCCGAGCGGACCTCTGCCGAGGTCAAGGCGGAGGCCGCGCCGATCCCGAAACAGGCGGCGGCGCCGAACAAGCCCGCGCGCCGCTGCGGCTGGCTTTCCAACCCGACCCCGGCCAATTGGTGGCTCACCGATTCCGAGGGCCAGTGGATCCTCGGGACGCAGGGCTCTGAACAGGCGCCGGGCATGGACGACATGCCGGACATGAGCACGGCCGGCTGGGTCGAGACCAACGGCTATTACGGCTATGGCTGCGCCTGCATGACGATCACCGCCGACGGCGACGGGAGGGTCACCCTCGTCGCGGACGCCCAGCCCAAGCCGCTCAAGCAGTGCCGGGCGGACCGGAAGCTGCCCAAGCCGGAATGACGCTCCGCTAAAAGGGGGGCGAAACCGTCATCCCGGCGAACGCCGGGACCTCGGGCCGATAAGGCTCGGCGGGCCTCTCCGAGGTCCCGGCTTTCGCCGGGATGACGGAGGCGCTCCGCCGCCCTATATCCCTTCCATGACTTACATCGACCCCCGCCGTTTTCTCTACCGGAGCGACGCTCTCACTCCGGATTCCGCGCTTCGACTCACCGCCGACGCGCTCCGCGCCTGCGACGATGGCGAGCTCTACCTCCAATATACCGTCTCCGAATCCTTCGGTTTCGACGACGGGCGGCTGAAGACGGCGAATTTCGACACACAGGCGGGGTTCGGCCTTCGCGGGGTTTCGGGCGAGACGACCGCTTTCGCCCATGCCAACGAGCTGTCGGAGGCCGCCATCCGCCGCGCCGGCGAGACGATGGCGGTGCTCGATCCGGCCAAGGGCCAGCGGCAGGCGCCGCCGCGGCGGACCAACGCCGCCCTCTACACCGACAGCGATCCGCTCAGCCTCATTCCCTTCGCGCGCAAGGTCGCCTTGTGCCAGCAGATCGACGCCGCCGCCCGTGCCCGCGATCCCCGGATCGTCCAGGCCTCGGTCGCGCTCGCCGGCGCTTGGTCGGTGGTCGAGATCGTCCGTCCGGACGGCTTCGTCGCCCACGACGTCAGGCCGCAGGTCCGCCTCAACGTCCAGATCGTCGTCGAGCAGAACGGGCGGCGCGAAAGCGGCACTCACGGTCTCGGCGGACGCTATCTGTACGACCGCCTGTTCGAGGAGGCGGCCTGGAATCGGTCGATCGACATGGCGCTCGCCCAGGCGCTGGTGAACCTGGATTCGGTCGACGCTCCGGCCGGCGAGATGACGGTCGTGCTCGGGCCGGGCTGGCCCGGGGTGCTGCTCCACGAGGCGATCGGCCACGGCCTCGAAGGCGATTTCAACCGCAAGGGCACCTCGGCCTTTTCCGGCCGGATCGGCGAGCGGGTGGCGGCGAGCGGAGTCACCGTCGTCGACGACGGCTCGATCGCCGACCGCCGCGGCTCGCTGTCGATCGACGACGAAGGCACTCCGACCCAGTGCACCACGCTCATCGAGGACGGGATCCTCAAGGGCTATATCCACGACCGGTTGAACGCGCGGCTGATGGGCGTCGAGCCGACCGGCAACGGCCGCCGCCAGAGCTTCGCCCATGCGCCGATGCCGCGGATGACCAACACCTTCATGCTCGGCGGCCACGAGGATCCGGGCGCGATCCTGGCTAGGGCCGGCAACGGCGTCTACGCCAGGAGCTTCGGCGGCGGCCAGGTCGACATCACCAGCGGCAAGTTCGTCTTCTCCTGCACCGAGGCCTATCTGATCGAGAACGGCAAGCTGGGGGCGCCGATCAAGGGCGCGACCCTGATCGGGGACGGGCCGACCGTGCTGACCAGGGTCGCCGGCATCGGCAACGACATGGAGCTCGACGAGGGCGTCGGGATCTGCGGCAAGAGCGGCCAGTCGGTCCCCGCGGGAGTGGGCCAGCCGACCTTGCTGATCGACGGCCTGACCGTCGGCGGCACGGCCGCCTGATGGCCTGGCAAGACGAGGTCCTCGCTTTCTGGTTCGGCCTTTCGAAGGCGCAATGGTGGAAGGCGCATCCGGCGCTCGACGCCGATATTCGCGACCGCTTCCTCGGCCTTTGGGAGACGGAGCGGGAGAATGTGCCCGAGGCCTTCCTCGGCAGCGCCCGCGCGGCGATCGCGGCGATCATTCTGTTCGATCAATTCCCGCGCAACATGCTTCGCGGCCATGCCGACCAATTCTCCACCGATCCGCTGGCTTTGGCGATCGCGAAGGGCGCCGTCGATCGCGGGCTCGACGAGGGGATGAGCGAAGCCGAGCGCGGCTTCCTCTACATGCCCTTCCAGCATAGCGAGGATATCGAGGACCAGCGCCGCTCCTTGGCCTTGTTCACCGCGCTCGGCGACGATTATCAGCTCGGCTTCGCGCGGAAGCATCACGACGTCGTCGAGCGCTTCGGCCGCTTTCCGCACCGCAATGCGGTCCTCGGCCGGCCGCCGCGGCCTGCGGAGGTCGAGGCGGGCGACGTGGTGCCCTGGTAATGGCCCTGGTCGAACTAGCCCGATTCTACGACAGCCTCGCCGCCGGAGCGGCCCAGTCCCTCCTGTCCGAGGAGGGGATCGACAGCTTCATCTTCGACATGGGCATGACCCTTCAGGGCGTCGGCTTCGCGGTCCCGGTGCGACTGATGGTCGACGAGGATGATCTGACGGCGGCCGAGGGCCTGCTTGCAGAGGAGCGTTGACAGCCTCGGCCCGCGAATCGCCATCCCGGCGAAAGCCGGGATTTCGCGGAGACCCGCCGGGATGACGCTATTGACAGCCCCTGTGTCTTAGCTCACCAATACACCATGGCCGACCTCCCAGTCCTCGAGCTCGCGAACCTCAGCAAGACCTATGGGCGGCGCGGCGGCGGAGTTCACGCGGTCCGCGACGTCTCGCTCTCGGTCGGGGCCGGCGAGGTCTACGGCTTCCTGGGCCCGAACGGCGCGGGCAAGTCGACGACGATCCGGATGCTGATCGGACTGATCGCTCCGTCATCGGGCGAGGCGCGGCTGTTCGGAGAGAATCTGCGGTCCAGCCCGGCGGTGCTGAACCGGGTCGGCTCCCTGGTGGACGGCGGCAATTTCTATCCCTTCCTTTCGGGCCGCCGGAATTTGGAAGTCCTGGCCAGGACCGCGGGCAAAGGCGCCGGACGGATCGACGCTTTGCTCGATCAGGTCGGCCTTGCGAAGGATATGAAGCGCAAGGTCAAAGGCTATTCGACCGGAATGCGCCAGCGCCTCGGAGTGGCGGCGGCGCTGCTCGGCGATCCCGATCTCGTCATCCTCGACGAGCCGGTGAACGGCCTCGACGCCGCCGGAATCCAGGAGATGCGGGCCCTCATCCGGGGCCTCGCGGTCGACCAGGGCAAGACCGTCTTCCTCTCCAGCCACCTGCTCCACGAGGTCCAGCAGGTCTGCGACCGGGTCGCGATCATCTCCAGGGGCGAGATCGTCCGCGAATCGACGATCGCGGAATTGCTTCGCCAGGACGACGGCCTTCGGATCGAAGCCGCTCCGGCCGAGGTCGCCGAGGCCGCCTTGGCCTCGCGCTGGGCGGTCGAGCGCGACGGCGACGCCCTGATCGTTCGGGCGACCCGGGCCGAGGCGCCCGAGGTGGTTCGGCGCCTCGTCGGCGCGGGCGCCGATCTCTTCCGGCTGGCGCCCGAGCAGCGCAACCTCGAGGAGGTCTTCCTGTCCATCACCCAGCCGGAGGCGGACGATGCTTGAGGCGCTTTGTGCCGAAGCGCTGAAGATGCGCACCCACAAGGCGACCTGGTTCCTGGTCTGGCTGTTCCCGATCGCCCTCTCGATCGTCATGCTGCTCGTGATCGGCGCCGGAATGGCCGGCCTCGACGTGCCCGACAGCCCGAACGCCGCCGACTGGATCGAGAATTCGACGATTATCTGGTTCGTGCCGAACAACGCCGTCGGCCGCTACCTCATCTGCGCCTTCGTCGCCGTCATCTTCGCCGGCGAATATGGCTGGAACACCTGGAAGCTGATCGTCCCGCACCGGCGCCGCGCCTCGCTCATCGCCGCCAAATATGCGCTGACCGTCCTCTTGTTCGCGATCAGCTTCATCCTGACGGCCGTGCTTCTCACCGGCCTCAACTTCGCCGACGACGCGCTCACCGGAGACACGGTCCCGGCCGGACTGACCGCCGCCCTGCTGTGGGAGACCCACAGCAAGGCCGCGCTGGCGGCGGTGGCGCCGATGCTGATCTCGATCGCCTATGCGAGCCTTGCCGCGATCCTGACCCGCTCGACGATCGCCGCGCTCGTCATCGCCATCGTCGCGACCACGATCGAGCAGGTCATCGTCGGCTTCGGACCGCAATTGTACACGAAGTTCCCCTCGATCGTCTGGCCGCTCTACCACGTGCTTCCGGGTCACCACATCGCCAGCCTCGCCGACTGCATCCGTGAAGGCGCGGCGCTTAAGCGGGAGTTTCCCGGCGGGCACGTCGTCGCTTATTCCTGCGCGGCCTCGCTCGGAATCCTCGCCGCCTGGATCGCCGCCCTGGGGGGAGCGGCCTTCGCCGCTTTCAGCCGTCAGGACATCAATTAGAGACGCCGCGGCAGAAGGGAGTCGCCGTCCAGGCTCAACTCTCGAGATCCTACAGCAAACCCCGGATAGGTCCGAGATCGTAGCCCGCCGCCGCCGCCGCGGCGACGCTCTCCTCCGCCGGCGCGCCTCGAGCGGCCCGGGCCAGGGCCCAGAGGAAGGTGGAACGCATGCCCGAGCGACAGAAGGCCAGCACCGGCCCCTGCTCCAACGCCTGCGCCATCGCCTCGACCTGCTCGGGCGGCAGGCCGGCGGAGATCGGGATGTGGCGATAATCGAGGCCGGCGGCGCGGGTCGCGGCCTCGATCTCCGCCGACGAAGGCTGGCCGGGCTCCTCGCCGTCGGGGCGGTTGTTGACGATGAGGCGGATTCCTGCGGCGGCGGCCTCGTCGACGTCGCCGACATCGAGCTGCCCGACGAAGACGAAGGTGGTTTGATCGAGCCTGCGCATGTATCTTATGTCATCCCGCGACGACGGGCCTATGCGAACCCCCGTACCACTTCGACGAACGTTTCGCCGTAGCGTTCGAGCTTGGCCTGCCCGACGCCCGAGACCCGCGACAGGGCAGACAGGGTTTCCGGCTTCAATTCGGCCATCTCCCGCAACGTGCTGTCATGGAAGATGACGTAGGGCGGTACCCCAGCCTCCTTGGCGAGATCGCGGCGGCAGGCGCGAAGGGCTTCGAACAGGGGATCGTGCGGGAAGTCGGCGGCGGAGCGGTCGCGGCGCTTGCGCGGACGGCGGGCCGGCGGGAGGACAAGCTCCACCTTTTCCTCGCCGCGCAGGATCGGCTTGGCGGCCGGCCCGAAGCTGAGGCCGCCATAAGGATCGGCGCGGAAGGCGTCGCGGGCGAGGAGGGCGCGCGCCACCGGCTTCATCAATGCGAGCTCCTCCTCGCCGGCGATCCCGAAGACGGAGACCCGGTCGTGGCCGAAGCTCCTCACCTTTTCGGTGTCGCGGCCGGCGAGGACGTCGGTCAGATGCCCGATCCCGAAACGCATCTCGGTCCGGAAGGCGGCGGAGAGCAGTTTGCGCGCCGCCTCGGTGGCGTCGACCGTGACCGGAGGCGCCAGGCAATTGTCGCAATTGCCGCAGCTCGCCGGCGGGTCCTCGCCGAAGTGGCGAAGAAGCAAGGCCCGGCGGCAGCCGGCGGTCTCGACCATCGCGGCCAGCGAATTGAGGCGCAGGCGCTCGCCCGGGCGGCGCGCCTCGGGCGTCTCGGTCTCGAGCCGCTGGCGGGCCCGGGCGAAATCCTCGGCGCCCCAGAACAGCCAGGCCTCGGCCGGGTCGCCGTCGCGGCCGGCGCGGCCGGTCTCCTGGTAGAAGGCCTCGATCGACTTGGGCAGGCCGGCATGGGCGACGAAGCGCACGTCGGGTTTGTCGATGCCCATCCCGAAGGCGATGGTCGCGACCATCACCATGTCCTCCGAGGACACGAACGCCTTCTGGTTGGCGGCCCGGACCCGAGCATCGAGGCCGGCATGGTAGGGCAGCACCTTGCGCCCGCCCTCGCCGAGCTGGACGGCCAGCTTCTCGGTCTTGTCACGGCTGGTGGCATAGACGATTCCGGGCCCGGGCTGATCTGCGAGCAGAGTCTTGAGCTGCGCGCCGACTCCGTCGCGCGGGCGGACGTGATAGCGGATGTTGGGCCGATCGAAGCCGGCGACGATCAGCCCGTCGTCGGGGATCCCGAGCTGGACGAGGATGTCGGCGCGGGTCTGCCGGTCGGCGGTGGCGGTCAGGGCGAGCCGCGGAACCCTGGGAAAGGCGTCGAGCAGGGGCTTCAGGAGCCGGTAGTCGGGCCGGAAATCATGGCCCCATTCCGACACGCAATGCGCCTCGTCGACCGCGACGAGGGCGAGCGGGACCTGCGACAGCAGAATGCGGAATCCTTCGCCGCTCGCCCGCTCCGGAGCGGCGTAGAGCAGGTCGAGCTCACCGCGTCTCAGCCGCCGGACCGTCTCCTCACGGTCGTCGTCGGCCGAAGTGAGCGCCGCCGCCTTGAGTCCGAAGCCCTCGGCGGAGCGAATCTGGTCGTGCATCAGGGCGATGAGGGGCGAGATGACCAGGGCCGTACCGGGACGGGCGAGCGCGGGCACCTGATAGCAGAGCGATTTGCCCGATCCGGTCGGCATCACGGCGAGCGTGTGCTTCGAGCCCATCACCCGCCCGATCACCTGCTCCTGGACGCCGCGAAAGGCGGGAAAGCCGAAGGTCTCGTGGAGGATGGAAAGGGGGGTCACGCGCCGCTGCTAGCGGATGGGGGAAGGGCCTGTCGAGGGCGGCGGGGCCGGACATAGAACATTGGATATCCGCATTTTTCGTCATCCCAGCGGGTGAAAGGCGGGGTTCTCTGGAACCGGGTGCGATGCGTCAGCCCGTCATCCCAGCGAAGGCTGGGATCCCCCGGGGGGTGAGGAGCACCGGCGGTTTTCACCCGCCGGGGCCCCAGCCTTCGCCGGGGCGACGGATCTGCCCTCCACTTCGCTCTGGCGCCGCGGGCGCGAGCCTGTAGTCTTAGCGCGAGCTTCGGAGGGGAATCATCATGCGCGCATCTTTGAACGTCCAATGCCTCGCGCTCGCGGCCGCGCTGGCACTCCCCGCGCCGGCGGCGGCGCATTGGGAAAAGACGAAGTGGGGAATGAGCCCCCAGCAGGTCAAGGCGGCCATGGGCGCCGCGCCGGGCTCGGGCATCCCCGGCGACAACATGCCAGGCTATACCGTCGGCAACGTGGGGACCTATGCGAAAGGGGGCTTCTCCTTCCGCGCCGTCTATTATCATCGCTCGAACGCGCTCGCGCTCGTGCTTCTCCAGCTCAACTCGGGAGATTGCGCGGCGTTGCGCCGGTCGCTCGTCGCCGCGCACGGGGCGCCCGCCACCGCACAGACCAACGCGGTCTTCGAATCGGCGGTCTGGCGGGACAAGTTGAAGAACGACCAGATGACCTACCGCCGCATCGGAACCTGCTCGATCCGCTACCAGCCGCTCGCCGCTCCCGCCGCGGCCGCTTCCTGATCCGCTGCCCGGGGCGGGATCATTCGGCCGCCCGCACCTCCGCGCCTTCCGCTTTGTCCTCCGCCTCGCTCTGCTGCCTCGCCCACATGTCGGCGTAGAGGCCGTTACGTCTGAGCAGCTGGGCGTGGGTGCCCCGCTCCGCCACCCGGCCTTCGTCGAGGACGACGATCTGGTCGGCGTCGACGACGGTCGAGAGGCGGTGGGCGATGACGATCGAGGTGCGGCGGGCGGTCACGGACTGGAGCGTCTCCTGGATCGCCGCCTCCGTCCGGCTGTCGAGGGCGCTGGTCGCCTCGTCCAGGATCAGGATCGGCGGGTCCTTGAGCAGGGTTCGGGCGATGGCGACGCGCTGCTTCTCGCCGCCGGACAGCTTGAGCCCGCGCTCGCCGACCTGACTCTCATAGCCGTCGGGAAGGCTGAGGATGAAATCGTGGATCGAGGCCCCGCGCGCCGCCTCTTCTATCTCTTCCCGGGTCGCGCCGTCGCGGCCGTAGCCGATATTGTAGCCGATCGAGTCGTTGAACAGCACCGTGTCCTGAGGGACGATGCCGATGGCGGCTCGAAGGCTCGCCTGGGTGACCTTGCAGATGTCCTGATCGTCGATCGTGATCCGCCCCCCGGTCGGCTCGTAGAAGCGGAAGAGGAGGCGCGACAGGGTCGACTTGCCGGCGCCGGACGGTCCGACCACCGCCGTGACGGTGCCCGGAGCGACGTCGAGGTCGATTCCGTGGAGTATCTCCCGTTCCGGATCGTAGCCGAAGCGGACGCCCTCGAAGCGGACCCGGCCCCGCTCGAGCCGGAGGTCGGGCGCGCCCGGGGCATCCTTAACCTCGGCCGGCGTGTCGATCAGGTGGAACATCGCTTCCATGTCGATCAGGCCCTGGCGGATGGTCCTATAGACCCAGCCGAGCATGTCGAGCGGCCGGAAGAGCTGGGCGAGCAGGGTGTTGACCAGGACGACGTCGCCGGTGGTGAACTGGCCCCGGCTCCAGCCCCACACCGTATAGCCCATCGCGCCGGCCATCATCAGGTTGGTGATGAGGGCCTGGCCGACGTTGAGCCAGGCGAGCGACGTCTCGTTCTTGACCGAAGCGTCGGCGAAGGCGCGCATCGCGGTTCCGTAGCGCTGCGATTCGCGGCCTTCGGCGCCGAAATATTTGACGGTCTCGTAATTGAGAAGCGAATCGACGGCGCGTCCGATCGCCTGGTTGTCGACCTCGTTCATCTGCCGCTGCAGCTTCGCCCGCCATTCGGTGACGAAGCGGGTGAAGGCGATGTAGGCGACGACCATGACCAGGGTCGCGACGACCAGTCCGGCGCCGAACTTCACCCCGAAGATGACGCAGATGACGGCGAGCTCGACGACCGTGGGGGCGATGTTGAACAGCAGGAAATAAAGCATCATGTCGATGCTCTTGGTGCCGCGCTCGACGATCTTGGTGAGCGTACCCGTCCGCCGCTCCAGATGGAATCGAAGCGACAGCCGGTGGACGTGGGCGAAGACCGTTTCCGCCAGGCGACGCGCCGCGTCCTGCCCGACCCGCTCGAAGATGGCGTTGCGCAAATTCTCGAACAACACTCCGGCGAAGCGCGCGCCCGCATAAGCGAGCACCAGCCCGACAGCGAGCCCGACGGCCGCGTCCGCCCCGCGCGCGCTCCCCGACATGATGTCGATCGCGCCCTTGTAGACGAAGCCGGTGCTGAGCGAGATCCCCTTGGCGAGCAGAACCAGAAAGAAGGCAGTAACCACCCGCGCCTTCAGCCGCGGCTCACCGGCCGGCCAGAGGTAGGGCAGGAAGCGCCGCATCGCGCTCCAGCCGGCGTGGGGGGTTGTGTCGGAGGATTCGAGGAGGCGCATCGACTCCTAGGTAGGAGCGGGAGGACCCGAACCCAAGCTGCCCTTTGTACCTTCCGTCATGCTGAACTTGTTTCAGCATCCAGGGGGAACGCGGCAGTGAAGCGACGAACTGGACCCTGAAACAAGTTCAGGGTGACGGCTAGGGTGCGCTGTCGCAGATACACCGACGAAGCCATGCTTCACCCGGTGGGTATCCAGCGTCACGGCACCACGCGCGTCGTGATGATCTCGCTGAAGGATTTGCGGGGGAGGGGTTCTTCAGATTTAGCACGGCCCCTTCACCATGCCTCGCATGATGCCCTCCCCTGCAAATGCATGGGAGGATTTCAGGATGCGCAGCTCTGCTGAATGTCGATACGGTCTCGCTCATACTGCAACAATCGACACAAGAAGCCTCCCGGTGCGACACAGGGCGGTGACGCGCCCGGTTCAGACATAGCTCCACCAGAACCGCCATTCGTCGCAACGCCTGCGCAACGATTGGAACGGCGAAGATTCACATGGGTTTAGCCGAGCATGGGACCGAGCATCTTCATCATCGCGATCATGGGCTGCGGCGAAGCCGAGGCGCCTTGCCAGCAAATACGCACGCTCGAGGCGCGCTACGAGAGCCAGGCGGCCTGCACCGCCGCGACGGAAGCGGCCCTGACTCAGAACACCGACATCGATTTCCCGGTCGTCGCGGCGGAATGCGTCGCGGCCGGTTCGAAGGCCGGCTCGCCCAGGGCGAACGAGATCCAGCGGCCCGGGCCGGGACGCGCCGATCTCGAGGTCAGCCCGATCCGGAGCTGATCGCTCGGCGACGCTTTCACCAGAGCCTCGTTCGTGCTATGTTCCGCGAATGTCGACTCCGGTCTCGAATTCTGTCGCCCCTCGCCGCCCTGAAAGTTTCAGCACGAAGCTTTTCGTCCCTTGCGAAGCCGGAACTTCGAAATTTCCGAACCTTCGTCGGTCCGGAACCTGCTCGGCGGGCAGCGGTTTGCTTGCCGAACCTTCGAGGGAAGTAAAATGAGCAAGAGCCACCACGATTCCGAATCCGATCAGCCCCAGAACCAGAACAATGCCATGTCCGAAGATCCGGGCGACGGCAGCCGCAAATCGTTCACGACCGGCCGCGACGGCGGCAAGACCGCCGCCGAGAAGGCGCCCGAACAGGACGACCAGGACGATTCGGCGATCGAGGCTTTCGGCGAGGAAGGCGCGGGCATCGCGTCGAAGGAGTAGGTCATGGGCGATACCGAAACCCTGGACATGGTCCATGAGGACGGCCTTCCCGGCCATGAGAGCGAGCTCGAGCCGAAGCCCGAATGGGCTCCGCTCTATCCCGGCTCGGGCCGGCTCGACGGCAAGGTGGCACTGATCACGGGCGCCGACAGCGGCATCGGCCGGGCGGTCGCCGCTTTGTTCGCCCGCGAAGGCGCCGATGTCGCGATCCTCTATCTGTGCGAGCATGACGACGCGGCGAAGACGAAGGCGATCGTCGAAGGCGAGGGTCGAAAGGCGATCGCGATCTCAGGCGACGTCGGCGACAAGGCCTTTTGCGAGCGCGCCGTCGAGGAGACGGTGGCCAAGCTCGGCCGGCTCGACATCCTCGTCAACAATGCCGGCGAGCAGCATCCCGACGAGGAGATTGCCGACATAACCGAGGAGCAGCTGAAGCGGACCTTCCAGACCAATTTCTACGGTTATTTCTTCATGGTCCAGGCGGCGCGGCCGCATTTGAAGAAGGGCGCGGCGATCATCAACTGCACGTCGGTCACGAGCTACCAGGGCGCCGAGGCCCTGCTCGATTATTCGTCGACCAAGGGGGCGATCACGGCCTTCACCCGCTCGCTATCGCAGAATTTGATCGGCGAAGGCATCAGGGTCAACGGAGTAGCCCCGGGACCGATCTGGACCCCGCTCAACCCGTTCGGCGGACAACCGCCCGAGAAGATCCCCGATTTCGGCAAGGACACGCCAATGGGCCGGCCCGGCCAGCCCAACGAGGTGGCGCCAAGCTTTCTCTTCCTGGCGTGCGAGGATTCGCGCTACATGGCGGGACAGGTGCTCCACCCGAACGGGGGCAGCGTAGTGAACGGCTAGAAGCGTGAGCGTCCCGGCCGAATCATGCTATAGGACCGGTTTCGAAAGAGGGGCGACGATGGTTAGGCAGATGCCCGCAATGTCCGCATGACCCGTTACAAAAGCTTTGGCGCCTTCTGGCCGCATTATTTGCGCGAGCATAAGCGGCCGGCGACCCGGAGGCTCCATTATGCGGGCACGGCGCTCGTTCTCGCGTTTGCGGCGGCGGCGGTAGCGACCCGGGACTGGCGGTTGATGATCGCCGTCCCGCTGGCGGGCTACGGCTTCGCCTGGTTCAGCCACGCCGCCGTCGAGCGCAATCGGCCGGCGACCTTCACTTACCCTTTCTGGTCGCTTGCCGCCGACTTCCGGATGGCCGGGCTGTGGGCGACCGGGCGGCTGGACGCCGAGCTCGAAGCGGCGGGGGTGGAGCCGGAGCGGCCGAAAGGTGCGCACGATGCCCGCTGAGATGACGGACGGCGACGCCGCCGACGCCATCGCCGCCCTTCTCCTCAAGCTCAGGGTCCGGGATCTTGTCGACGGTGAAGAGGAAGAGGTGCTCCGCGCCTCGATCTCCGAAATCCGCGAGCATCCCGAAGGACGAACGCTCGTCCGGACGGGAACGACCGTCAGCCACTCGACCCTGCTCGTCGAAGGGATCGTCTGCCGCTACAAGGATCTCGCCGACGGCCAGCGGCAGATCATGGAGCTTCATGTCGCCGGCGACTTCGTCGATCTCCACGGCTTCCTGCTCAAGCAGCTCGACCATAATCTCGGAGCGATGACGGCGGTGCGGGTGGCGATGGTTCCGCACGACGCGCTTCGCGGAATCACCGAGACCCACCCGCATCTGGGCCGAATGCTGTGGTTCTCGACCCTGCTCGACGCATCCATTCACCGCGAGAAGATCCTGTCGATCGGTCGGCGAAGCGCGCTGGCGCGGATCGCCCATATCTTCTGCGAGCTCCTCGTCCGGCTTCGAATCGTCGGACTGGCGGACGACAAGGGCTATGCCTTGCCGCTGACCCAGGCCGATCTCGCCGACGTCACCGGCCTCACCTCGGTCCACGTCAACCGGATGCTTAAGAAGCTCCGCGACGACAATCTGCTCACTTTCCGCGGCGGCAGGGTGACGATCGGCGATTGGGAACGGCTTCAGCGCGTGGCGGAGTTCGACCCGACCTACCTCCATTTGGAGCGCCGGCCGCGGTGAGGGGCTCGTCGTCCCGGCGACGGAGATGCTACAAATCCACCACCTCGAACCCCTCCCGCTCCACCATCCGCCGCGCCAGCATCGAGCGGTGGCAGTCCGGCGCGTCGCGCTCGTAGCAGAGCAGGGCCGCCGGACGGGCGGACGCCTCGGCGAGCGCCTGCTCCATCGCCAGCCCCGCCTCCGGGGTTTCGAGCTGGACCGCATAGATGGCGCGCATCTCCGCGACCCGCCCCGCCCTCGCCGCCTGGCGTCCTTCCGCCGGGGTGCCGAGCGCCCGCAGGTGGAGATAGCCGATGCCGCGCTCCCTCAGCCCGGCGGCGAGCGCGGTCTTCGAGAAGCCCGGCCGTCGCGAGGCCGCGACGGCGCGGACGTCGAGGACCAGCGCGACCCCCGCCGCCTGCAGCGCGTCCAGGAACTCCGCCTGGATCTTGCCCTCATAGCCGATGGTGAACAATTTCAGCATCGTCATCGTCTAGCAAAGCCTCATGGCCAAAGCTTCCCTTTCCGGCGCTCTGCCGTTATGGCGGCGCGGTTTTTGCGAGCCGGTCAAAGAGGGTAAATGGCCAAGGAAGAGCTACTCGAGATGCGCGGGCAGGTCGTCGAGCTGCTTCCCAACGCCATGTTCCGCGTGAAACTCGAGAACGATCATGAGATTCTCGGCCACACCGCCGGCAAGATGCGCAAGAATCGGATCCGAGTTCTTGTCGGCGACGAAGTGCTCGTCGAGCTGACCCCCTACGACCTTACCAAGGGTCGGATCACCTACCGCTTCAAGTGACGGAACCGGGCCCTGCACGGCTGATCCTCGCCTCGGCCAGCCCGAGGCGACTCGAGCTGCTGGCGCGCCTGGGCGTGGTCCCGGACGCCGTGATTCCGGCCGAGATCGACGAGACTCCCGGCAAGGCGGAGATTCCCGATCGCTACGCCGCCCGAATGGCGATGGAGAAGGCGGCGGCCGCGGCCGAGCCGGGGAGCCTGATCCTCGCCGCCGACACGGTCGTCGCCGCGGGCCGGCGGATCCTTCCCAAGGCCGAGACCGAGGAGGAGGCGCGGGCCGCGCTGTCGCTGCTCTCGGGACGCCGCCACCGAGTCCATTGCGCGGTCGCCCTCACCGACGCCGAGGGCCGGACCCGCACTCGCCTTTCGACCAGCGTCGTCGCCTTCAAGCGGCTCTCGTCCGAAGAGATCGAGGCCTATCTCGCCAGCGGCGAGTGGCTCGGCAAGGCGGGAGGCTATGCGATCCAGGGCCGGGCCGAGGCGCTGGTTCGGATGCTGTCGGGCAGCCATTCGGGAGTGATGGGACTTCCGCTCTACGAGACCCGGGCCCTGCTTCGGGCCTCCGGCCATCCCCTTGGCTGAGTGGCTCTACGAGGAGGGGATCGGCGAGAACCGCGCCATCCTCGTCGAGGACGAAGAGATACTCGTCGCGGCGATCGAGCTTCCGGGGGAGATGCGCTGCGGCTCCGTTCTCAGCGGCCGGCTCGTCCAGATCCCAATTCGGGGACGGCGGGGAATCGTCGCGACCGACGCCGGCGAGGTGATGGTGGAGCCGCTGCCGGCGGCGCTCACCGAGGGCCAGAAGGTTCGAGTCGAGATCGTCCGCGAGCCCATTGCCGAGCCGGGCGCACCCAAATTCGCGAAGGGCCGGATCACCGATGCCGAGGTGAAAGAGGGTCCCAGCCTCGCGGAGCGGATCGGCAACCCGGTTCCGATCGGGCGGCTCAGCCCGGATCTGTTCGAGCAATCCGGCTGGTCCGAGCTGATCGACGAGGCGCTCGGCACCGAGATCGATTTCCCGGGCGGCGAGCTTCGGATGAGCCTGACACCCGCAATGACCCTGTTCGACGTGGACGGGTTCCTGCCTCCGGTCGAGCTCGCGATCGCCGGAGCCGAGGCGGCCGCCAGCGCGATCCGCCGCCTCGACATCGGCGGCTCGATCGGGATCGACCTGCCCACGGTCCCGTTGCGCGAGGATCGGCTGAAGGCGGTCGCGGCGCTCGACGCCGTGCTTCCGCAACCGTTCGAGCGGACGGCGGTCAACGGCTTCGGCTTCCTCCAGGTAATCCGCCGCCGGGAACGCCGGTCGCTGCCGGAATTGGTGCAATGGGATGAGGTTGGAGCGTCCGCCCGCGACCTGCTCCGCCGGGCCGAGCGGGATTCGGGGATCGGAGCGAGGGAGCTGGTCGCCTCGCCCGCCGTGGTGGAGCGGCTCCGCTCGAACCCGGAATGGCTCGACCAGCTGGCCCGCCGCCTCGGCGCCGCGATCGCCTTGCGGGAGGATGCACGCTTCACCACATGGCAGAACCATGTCCACGCCCGCCCCTCCTAAAAGCCGCGACAAGGGCTGCCCCCTGTGCGGCAAGCCCCCCAGCGCCGAGCACAAGCCTTTCTGCAGCCGCGGCTGCCGCGACCGCGACCTCCTGAACTGGCTCGGCGATTCCTATCGCGTCCCGGGCCCCCCCGCGGTCGAAAACGCCGAAGGCGGGGTGGACAGCGAAGGCTGAGCCCCTCTATAGGCGCTCGTCTTCGGCTCCCGCCGGAACGCCCAGGTAGCTCAGTTGGTAGAGCACGTGACTGAAAATCACGGTGTCGGCGGTTCAATTCCGTCCCTGGGCACCATTTTTTTCCCGCAAATCTCCGGGGTTCCCGCGAAAGCGGAAATCCATTTCGGAGTCGGGGCTGGATTCCCGCTTTCGCGGGAATGTCGGGGCGGCAGCGCCGTCCGCTACGGCCTTAAGGCTTGATTGCCGCTTCCGACGGTCGGGTCTAACGGAACCTTCCCCACCTTCATCCATCTCATCTTCGTTGCAATTCAGCACTGGTCCCAAAGGGGAATCGTACGAGCCAGGCCCATCTCAACGCGATCGGCACCGCCGTTCCGGAGCACGACGTCCACGCCGCCTTCATCCGCTGGGCGCAGGCTCGGCTGGACGATCCGCGAGCTCGCGCCGTGTTCGCCAGGATGGCGGCCCGGTCGGGGATCGAGCATCGCTGGTCCGTCCTCCCGCCGGCGCCGTACGGGAACTCGCCGGTCGACCCGGGCGGCTTCTACCACGGCCCCCTCCCGACCACCGGCGCCCGGATGGACATTTACGCGCAGGCCGCTCCCCGGCTGGCGCTGGAGGCGATCGGCAAGCTTAGCGGCGCCGCGGCGCCGGCCGGCATCACCCATTTGATCGTCGCCAGCTGCACCGGTTTCGTCGCGCCGGGGATCGACCAGATCATCGCCGCCGAGCTCGGCCTCGCCGGCAGCGTCGAGCGCACCCTGGTCGGCTTCATGGGCTGCTACGCGGCGGTGTCGTCGCTTCGCCTCGCCCACCATATCGTCCGCTCCGAGCCCGAGGCTCGGGTGCTGGTGGTGACGGTCGAGCTTTCCAGCCTTCATCTCCAATATGAGCAGGATGTCGAACGGCTGCTCGCCGCCCTGCAGTTCGGCGACGGCGCCACCGCCTCGCTGGTGACGGCCGAGCCGCACGGCTTCGCTTTGTCCCGCCCGTTCGCCGCGACGCTTCCGGATTCGAACGCGCTCATCCGCTGGCGCGTCGGCGATCACGGCTTCGTCATGGACCTGTCCGGCGAGGTGCCGGGCCGGATCGGCGAGGCGCTTCGCGACTGCGCATTCCGCGAGGCGATGCTCGGCAACGAAGCGCCGGAGGCCTTCGATTCCTGGGCCGTGCATGCGGGCGGCCGCTCGGTTCTCGACGCGGTCGAGCACGGTCTGGATTTGCCGCCGGAAGCGCTTGCCCACTCGCGCGAAGTGCTGGCCCGCCACGGCAACATGTCGTCGTCGACCTTACCCTTCGTTCTGCAGCGGCTGCTCGCCGACCCTGGGCGGCGGCGCGGGATCGCGCTCGCTTTCGGCCCGGGCCTCGCGGCGGAGGGCTTTCACTTCGAGCGGGCGGCGTGAGGCCGCTCGGGCAACGCGTCCGCGACGAAGAGCAGATGGACGATCCGTCGCTCGACCCGGCGGTCTATGACGAGGTCCTGAAGGGGCTCGGCCGGGTCAATGCCTGGACTCTCGCCGCGCGCCCGACCCTGGCCTTCCTCGCCCGAGCCACGCGCGGCCGAGACGGGTTCAGCCTGCTCGACGTCGGCTCGGGCGAAGGCGGAATGCTTCGGACGATCGCGAGATGGGCGCGGCGGCGGGGGCTGGCCGCCCGGCTCACCGGGGTCGATCTCAACCCCAAGAGCGAAACATCGGCTCGGGCGAAGACTCCGGACGACCTGGCCATCGCCTACCGGAGCGGAGAGTATCGGGACCTGGGCCGGTTCGACTTCGTCGTCAGCAGCCTTGTCGCCCATCATATGACGGACGACCAGCTGCTCGACTTCCTGCGCTGGATGGAGGCGAATTCGGACCGGGGCTGGTTCGTCAACGATCTCCACCGCCACGGCTTCGCGTGGTTCGGCTACCCGCTTCTCGCCACCCTGCTTCGGGTCCACCGGATCGTCCGCGAGGACGGCCGGCTCTCCATCGCCCGATCCTTCCGCCCGGCCGACTGGCGCTCGATCCTGGCAGAGGCGGGGGTCGCCGAGGGCGTCCGGATCCGGCGCTATTTCCCCTTCCGGCTGTGCGTCGAACGGCTGCGCTGATCGTCGGCGGCGGGCCCGCCGGATCGGCAGCGGCCATCGATTTGGCCCGCGCCGGGATCGAGGCCGAGCTGATCGAGCGGACCGACGGGCCGCACGACACCGTCTGCGGCGGCTTCCTGGGCTGGGACTCGCTCGCCGCGCTCGACCGGCTCGGGATCGACCCGGCGGCGCTCGGTGCGCGTCCGATCCGTCGGCTTCGGCTGGTTTCGGCCGAGCGGTCGATCGAAATGCCGCTGCCCCGGCCCGCCGCGGGCCTGTCGCGAAGGGCCCTGGACGAAGCCCTGCTCGCCGCCGCGCAGCGGGCCGGAGCCGCGATCCGGCGCGGCCGCACCGTGCGCGCCGCCGACCTTGCCGAGCGGCGGGTCCGGCTCGACGACGAGGAGGCGCTGTCGGGTGAGGCGCTGATCCTCGCCACCGGCAAGCATGAGCTTCGAGGCGCCGCCCGCCCCGTCGACATCTCGACCCGGCCGCTCGGGCTCAGAAGCGCGCTCGAGGCCGGTCCCGCCCTCGCCGAAGCCCTCGAGGGGGTGATCGAGCTTCACCTCTACGACGGCGGCTACGCCGGCCTTCTGATGCAGGAGGACGGCCGCGCCAATTTCTGCCTGTCGGCGTCGCGCGACCGGCTGAAGGAGGCCGGCGGGATCGCGCCCCTGGTGGCCCGGCTGGCCGAGGAGCTTCCCGCTTTCGGCGAGCGGCTGGGGCAAGGCGTGGCCGGGGGGTGGAGCGCCGTGTCGGGGGTTCCCTACGGCTGGCGGTCGCGCGAGACGGTGGAGGGCGTGTATCGGGTCGGCGACCAGTCGGCCGTTATAGCGTCGCTGGCCGGGGACGGGATCGCCATCGCCCTGGAGAGCGGCGCCGCGGCGGCGCGGGCGATCGCCGACGGCAAGGGGGCACAGGATTTCCAGCGCGATTGGGCTCGGCGCGCGCGCCGGCCGATCGGGCTCGCGGAAGTGCTTCGGCGCTCGGCCGAGAATAGAATGGCCAGGCAGGCGATGATGGGTTTGCTCGGCTGGCTCCCGTCGCTCGCGCCGCTGGCGGCGAGGCTGACGAGGATCGGCTCGGGCTAAACCTATCCGTCATGCTGAACTCGTTTCAGCATCCAGTCCGGACGCGGAAGGGAGGCGGAGACCTGGACCCTGGAACAAGTTCAGGGTGACGGGAAGGGAAGGCGCCGCCGCCTTTCCCCACCCTCAATATTGCTTCCGGTACCTCACGTTGACGTTGTTGCTTCCGCCCGAGGTGCCGACCTGGGAGAGGATGCTCAACGCCTTCGAGAGGGCGATCTCGATCTGGGTGGCGGTGAAGCCGCGGGCGTCGGTGATGATCTCCAGATAGATGTCGTTGGAGACGTAGAAGCCGGCGGCGACGGCGGTTCCGCGGCCGGTCGTGTCGTCGGCGCCGAGGATCCGGAGGCGATCGAGGCCGGTCGAGGAGCGCAGCTTGCCGAGCGGGTTGAGGCCGCCGCCGCCGCCGCGAAGGCTGTTCAGCGAGGTCGCGAGCTGGACCGCCTGGAGCGCCGAAATCTCGCTCACCGAACCGCCGAACAGGATCCGGGCCATGATCTCGTCCTGGGGCAGGCCCGGGTTGGAGGTGAAGGCGATCTGCGGATTGATGGCGCTTCCCGAGACGTTGATGTTGACGGTGACGTCCTTGATGTCCGCGCTGGCGACGATGTCGATCCGCGGATTGGGCGGGCGGTCGCCGGTGAAGGCGATGTGGCCGCGGGTGACGTCGAAGCGCTGGCCCGAGAAGCTGAAGGTGCCGCGCACCAGGTCCGCCTCGCCGAGGATCGACGGAGTCGCGGTCGTGCCCTGAACCCGGAGGTCAGCGCTCCATTCGGATTCGAGGCCCATTCCGGAGATGAACAGGCGGTTGTCGGCGCGCAGCCGAAGGTCGAGCTTCCAGATGCTCGGAGCCGTGGCGTCGGCCTGCTGAGTGGAGTCCCGGACCGTCGGCAGCGGATCGCCCTTGCGGCGGACTCCGGCCAGCTCGACCACCTGCGCGGCGCCCTGGCGGATGATCTGGTAGCGGACTTCGGGCGCGGCCAGATCTCCCGAGATGAGGGCTCCGGCGGCGCGGCTGTTGGTAATGGCGAGGTCGCCGGTCAGGGTCGCGCCGATGCTGTCGCTGCGGGCGAGCTGAGCCTGATTGAGCTTCAGTCGGATGTCCATCGGATAGCCGGACGCGGCGGCGAACCCGACGGTGCCGGTGCCGCCGATCGTTCCGGAGCCGGCGCGGCCGGAGAGCCGGGCGATCTGGAGCTCGGAGCTGGTGAAGCGGCCCTCGAGGGCGAGCTGGCTGATCCTCGTCCCGTAGGTTTCGTGGACGAAGGTCAGATTGTTGGCCCGGACGATTCCCGTGAGCTGAGGGCTCTGCACTCGGCCCGAGAAATCGGCCGCGACCCCGACCGGGCCGGAAAGCTGCATGTCGGCGATCCCGGTCAGCGACCAAAGCACCTCGGCCGGGCCGTTGTAGCGGATGCCGCCGGCGAGCGGCGCGGCCATGAGGCGGGTGGTCCAGGTCCCGGCCCCGGGGCCGACCGGCTGCAGGCGAAGCTGGGCGCGGCCGATCACGGCGGAGTCGCGGCGAATGATGGCGGCCAAGTTTCCGCCCTCGGGCCTGAGCTGCCCGGCCAAAGCGATGTCGACGGGCGGCGAGCGCACGGCGATCCCGGACCGGGTGAAACCGGCGATGGCGAGCCGGGCGTCGGCGCGCGGGAAAGTGTCGCCGCCGACCTGGGCGAAGTCGATGCTCCCGGTCGCCCGGCCGCCGACTCCGATGCCCGGCGAAAAGACGTTCAGGATCGAGATGTCGAAGTCGTTGAGCCGCGACTGGACCACCATCCCGCCGTCGCCGTAGCGGCCGGCAAGCTGGACGTTGCCCTGGGGCAGGACGAGCTCGGCCGGCGCCAGCTGCCAGCCGCCGGCGACCTTGCTGATCTGGGCCGGCCGGGCGAGCCGGAAGGGAATGTTGCGGACCTGGCCCTGAGCCGCGGCTCGGATCAGGTTCGGTGACAAGGCCGCGTTGACGGCCACCCGGAAGGGCATCCCGCTCGTCCCCTCGGCGAACACCTGGGCCAGCCCGTTGCCGCCGCGATAATCGATCTTGGCCCGGCCCCGGGCGAGGAAGAAATTAGCGGCGCGCACCCCGGCGAGCTGGGCGTCGCCGACGATATGGGGGGCGTCGTCGTAGAGGATGACGGTCGCCTGGACGATTCCGCGCTGGATCTGGATCGGGGTCTCGCCGGGTATCTGGGCGCCGTTGGCCGTCGCGTTGATTTCGGCGCGCTGGTAGCGGCCGACCGCGCCGAGCTGGATCGTGCCCTGGAGGCCCTGGCCGGTCATGGCCAGGGTACCGACGAAGGGCCCGGCGGCCGACTGGCTGACCCGGCCGGTGAAGGTCATTCCGGCGAAGAGCAATCGGCGGACGTCGACGGTGAGCGGCCCTCGGCCCGAGAGGATGGTGACGTCCGCTTCGAACGGACCGTAGGCCGACTGGCCTCTCGCACTGACCGCATAGCCCCCGGCGACGGAGCGCACCGTGGCGGTGATGTCGCGAAGGCCGATGCCGAAGCCAGGGCTGGCCGCCCTGAGCTCGATCTGGGGCCGGGTCGCGGTTCCGGTCACGACCACCGCCAGCGCCCCATAGGCGCGCGAGACTCCAGCGGCGCGGATGTTGATCCGGCCGTCGGGCCAGATGGTTCCGCTTCCCGAGGTGATTCGAAGCCCCGGCGAGCTAAGCCGGACGTCGCCGAGCGTAATCACTCCGGCCGGAGTCATCACTACGTTCGCAGAGGCGGTGGCATTGCCTTCGAGGACGCCCGCGGCGGTGGCATTGTCGATCCGCCGGGTCCTGACCGAAACCCGGCCCTTCAGTCCGAAGCCGCTTCCGGCGGTGAACACGTCCATGTTCGTGGTGAGGTCAAGGAGGCCGATCCCCTCCATGAGATAATTGTTCACCGTCCCCTGGATCCCGGCGCGATACTGGCCCTTGGCGAGATCGGCCGCGACCACCAGTGTCGCGTTGAGCCGGTCGGAGCGGATCTTGAGATTGTCCGACACCAGCTTCGTGCCGCTGATGTTGATCGTGCCGTTGACTCCGACGTTGGTCAGGAGGCTGCCCAGCGACGGATCGAGGCCGCTGATCCGGCGCGCCCTGGCCTGGACCGGAATGCTGATCCGGTCGGTGTCGACCTTGGCCCGTCCGCGCGCCTGGAGGAGCTCGATCGTCGTCTCGTTGAAGCTCAGGGTGCGGGCGCGAAGATCGTAGGCGACGAAGGGCGTCTTGAAGGCGCCGTTCAATACCATCGCCACGCGCAGGTCGGTGCCGTCGATATTGGGGCCGATCACCTTGGGCCGGGAGAGGCGCGCGGCGACCTTGAAATCCTGGAACTGGCTTCGGCCGAGATCGAGCATTCCATTCGCCACGACCGCCATCGCCGGAGAGGTCAGGCTCAGGCGCGTGTCGGCGCGCCTCTGGTCGAGCTTCGTCGTCAGGTTCACCTGCACCTGGGGCGAGAGCAAATTCTTGGGAACGCCCGCGGCCATCAGCAGCCCGGGGTTCATCGGCCCGGTGACGGTGAAGGTGCCGTCCTTCGCGCCGACCGCGAGATCGGCGAATTGCCGGCCGCCGAGAACCGCCTTGGCCTTGCCGCGCCAGTTCGCCCAGGTGCCGTTGCCGCCGACGCTGGCGACGAGCGGCTGGTTCAGGCCGGAGAGCTTGGCGACGAAGCCGTCGCCCGGCGCCTCGACCCGGACCCCGATCGCCAGCCGGTTGGCTTCCGGGACGGCGTCGATTCGAAGGGCGAGCTTGTCCCCGCCGGGCAGGCTCGGCCCGGGAATCGCATCGGCGTCGAGCGCCACCTGGGCGCGTCCGTCGTCGATCCGGGCGCTTCCGGCGAGGCGGAGGAGATGGCGATAGCCGCTGACCGCCGGATCGACGAGCATCCGGTCGACCTTGATCTGGCCGATGTCGACGTTGATGTCGGGCAGGAGCGGCGCATCGGGGTCGCCGGGCTTGAGCTCGGGCAGCCGGTAGAGGCGCGCCTGGGGGATTTCGAGCCGCTTGATGTCGATATGATTGCGGAAATAGGCGAGCGGCCGCCAGTCCAGGGTCGCTCGCGGAGCGACGAGGAAGGTGCCCTTCGGATCTTTGAGGGTGAGGTTGTGGAGCGTGAGCTCGCCGAACAGCGAACCCTCGATCCGGCCGACGTCGATGTCGAGCCCGGAGGCTATCTCAAGCTGGTTGATCTGCTTCACGACGAAGCGGTGGCCGAGCGACGAATTCAGCCAGACGAAGAAGAGAAGGATGGCGACGACGAGGCCGATGAGGCCGATCCCCGTCCATTTGGCGGCGGCGCGGGCGCGCTGCCGGCCGCGCGGCACTCGAGGAGCGGGTTCGGCCGCGGTCGCCATCTAGAAGGCCTGCCCGATCGAGACGTAGACGGCGAATTTCGATTCGCCCCGGCGGCGGCCGAGCGGAACCGCGATGTCCGCCCGCAAAGGCCCGAAATTGGTGTAGAGCCGGCCGCCGACGCCGACCCCGAAGCGCATGTCGTTCAGCCGCGGAGACTGGCTCTCATAGACCTGGCCGGCGTCGACGAAACCGACCACTCCGTAATTGCCGAAGCGGTAGCGCGCCTCGACCGCGAACTCGACCATGCTCCGCCCGCCGGTCGGGATGAGGATGGTCGGATCGGCTTTTTCCTCGGGATCGGTCGGATCGAATTTGGGGTTCGCCACTTCGACTTTCGGCCCCAGCTCCTGGAAGCCGAAGCCGCGCACCGATCCGCCGCCGCCCGAATAGAGCCGCCGCGACGGCGCCAGCTCGCCGAGCGTCGCGCCGTAGATCGAGCCGACCCGGGCGCGGCCGGCGAGGACGATATTCTCCTTGGCCGGATAATAGACGCTGCCGTCGAGGATGTTGCGTAGGTAGGGCTGGCCGGGCTCGCGGAGCGAGGTCTCCGGATTGACGAAGGCCTTGAGCCGGAAGCCCTTGGTCGGATCGAGAAGGCTGTTGGAGCGGTCGTAGCCGACCTGGCCGCTCACTCCCGCGAGGAAGAAGGCGTCCGCGATCGAAAGGCGCGGGAAGCCGGTCTGGGCCTCGTTGGTCGCGATCACCTCCGCGCCCAGCGCATAGGTCCAGACCTTGTGCCAGATCGGAGTGGATTCGCGCGCGATCGCCCCGTTCAGCCGAACCGTATAGCCCTTGAAGGCGAGCAGGTCCCGGCGCCCGGCCTCGGCCTGGACGAAGATGCTCCGGTCCCGCTTTTTCCAATTGTTGCGGCGAAGCCGGACCCGGAGCAGCTGCTCCTGGGTGCCGGCGATGGCGTTCACCATCAGCCCGCCCTCGGGAGGGAACAGGTTGCGATGCTCCCAGCTCGCTTCCGCGCGGAAGCCCTCGCCCGTGGAATAGCCGACATTGCCGCCGAGCGAGCGCGCCGGGCCTGCGTCCTGGCGGACGAGAATGTTCACATATTCGGTGCCGTCCTCGGCCATCTCCCCGGTCGCCACCGGTGCGGCCGAGACGGTGGTGAACAGGTTCGTCGCGATCATCGCCTCGCGAAGGTCGTCGACCTTGCGGCTGTCGTAGAGGTCGCCGCGCTTGAAGCGCGAGAGCACTTCGACATGTTTGGCGCCGAAAGCGAGATCGCCTTCGGTGGTGAAGCCGGCGAAGCGCGATCGGTTGCCCGGGTTCACCGGCAGGACGTAGTCGCCGTGGCGGGTCTCGGGGTCGAGCAGGATGTCGCGAAGCCCGACCTCGGCGAAGGGATAGCCCTGCTGCGGCAGGCGCAGACGAACATTCGCCTCCGCCGCCTCGACATTGATCGCGACGATCGGATCCTCGGCCTTGAGCGGAAGCGCCTCGCGGGGGAGGTCCACGGGCTCGGTCCGGGGCCCGTCGATCCTGATGCTGCCGAACAGGTAGCGCGGGCCCGGCACGATGCTCACGACCACCCGCATCTGCCCCGCCTCGGGCAATTGCTCGATCGAGGACGAAGCGGTGGCGTCGTAATAGCCCTCGGAACGGAGCAGCCGTACGGCGAGAAGCTCGTCCTCCTTCGCACGGGCCGAGATCTGGGCGCCGTTGGTCGCCTCGCCATCGGAATCCTCGAGCGCGGAAAGCTCGCGGAATCGACCCTCGAGCCCGATGTCCTCCAGCCCCTCGACGACGAGCGAGTAGCGGACCGGTTCGACCTTTTCGTCGTCGTCCCCGTCCCCCTGCGTCGGCGCAGGCGTGGTGACGTCGAACTCGGAGATCGGGGTCAGCGGTCGCTCCAGCTCCGGATCGGGCAGAGCGGCGTCGGGGATCAGCTCGCCCTCGGGTGTGGTGGCCGGAGGCGGTCCGGCGAAATCCTCGAGCGGCTCGAGCGGCCTGCCGAGCTCCGGGTCGAGCGCGGGCAATTCCTTCTCGAACTGACTGTCGGGAACGATCGGCTCGCCGGCGGCCGGGGTTTGGGGCAAATCGGTCTGGGCGAAGGCAGGCGTGGCCAAGCCCAGCGCCAAGGCGCCGGCAGCGACCGCTCCCATCAAAATACCGGCCTTTTTCAAATCTCTCGCCGTGTCCCGAGGTCCGGCGCGGTCCTTACGCCGAAAACCGTCCAACTTGAAAAGCTTGCATTTGTTCCGGAGGCGTAAGGGTGGTCCGCTGTGGCCCGTCGGCAACGCGTGATCCGTGGCATGCTGCGCCCGGTGACGTCATCCCGGCGAAGGCCGGGATCCATGAACGCGGGCTTTCAGAAAGAGGCAACCCGGGTCCGCGGCCCTTTCGGCAACCACCGTGTTCATGGATCCCGGATCAAGTCCGGGATGACGAATTTGCGGATTCAGGGTCCGGCTGCCAATCGATTGCGGACCTCAGCGCTTCGGCACCACCGGGGCGGCGCCGTCGCCGATGATGGCGAAGCCCGCCCAATAATAAGGATGGGAGGTTTCGGGCGAGTCCATCAGTTTGTATTGCGCCTGGCGAAGCGCCGTCGCGGTCGCGGTGCCGGGCGGTGCGTCGAACAGCCCGGAGACGAGCCGGTTGGTCGCGTCGTAATCGTCGGGTACCGGCCAGTGGCTGGCGACGATCGAGCGCCCGCCCGCTCCGACGAAGGCACGGACCAGCCCGTCGAGGGCGAATTCGCCGCCGCCGCGAAGCCCCGCCTCGCGGCTGGCGGCAAGGCTCGCCTTGCCCGCGGTGTCGCAGGCGGAGAGGATGACGAGGTCGGCGTCGAGGCGGAGGTCGTAAATCTCGGCGAAGGTCAGGAGACCGTCGGAATCGTGCCCTGCAAAGGAGGTCATCAGGGCCGGTCGGGCCGGGCATTCGGGGCGCGGTGCCGTGACCAGGCCATGGGTGGCGAAATGAAGGATCCGAAATTGCGAAAGATCGCCACGCGCCTTGATCGCGCTGTCGGTGAACGCTGTCCCGGTGACGATATCCGAGCCGGCGGCGCCGACCGCCTTGCGCGCGGTGCGAAGCTCGGAATCGGAGATGGGCTTGGACCATAAGCCGACCGACCAGCCGCAGCCGGGCGCCTCGCCGAGCAGCCCGCGCACCGCCGTCCGCTCGGCCGCCGGCCCCTGCGGCGGCGCGTTCTCGCCGAAGCCGAGATAGGGCTTGGGCGCCCGCGACGCGGCGGCCCGGCGGACGTCGCGAAAGGCCCGGGCCGAAACGGCGGTGCTGACGTCGCGGTCGCGGCCGAGCCAGCGCACCGGAGTGAAATCGAAGCCGTCGTCGCCCGCCCGCCGCGCCTTGGCGAGATAAGCGTCGATCCCGGTCCGTTCGGTCACCAGCAGATTGGGAGGAAGCCGAAGCATGGCGCCGTCGGGCTCGAAGATGAGATGCTCGACAAAGCGCATCGTCTCCGCGCCCGGGCCGAACAGCTGGGTGTAGAGTTCATGGGCCCGCTCGACGTCGAAAGGGTAGGTGAGGATCCGCCCGTCCTCCTCGACGGCAACGGTCGCCCGAAGCGCGTCGACCTGACGCTCGAGCTGGGCCGGGCTCGCCGCGATACGCCAGGCCAGGGCCGTTCCCGGAGTCGCGAGCAGAGCGTAGGCGTCGTCGCCCACCACGATCATCTTGAAATAGGCCTCGCCCGAGCGAAGCGCCTCCTGAAGCTCGGCCAGCTCCATCAGCCTGCCGGAGAGGACCCGGTAGCGCGGAAAATCCGCGAGCCTCGCCTGGGTCGCGACCTGCGCCTGCTCGATCCGGGCGCGCTCGGCACCCAGCGCGGCCAGGCGCGCGGCGTCGGGCTCGGGCAAGGCGGCGACTCGTCCGGTCTCGACCCGAAGGCGCTCCAGCGACCGGCCGAGGTTGACCGACTGCCGGAACAGTCGCGCCGCCTCGTCGCTGCCCCCGGAAAGCTCGCGCGCGAGGACGGCCTGGGTCTGCGCCACTCCGGGGCGGACGAGGAGCTGGCTGGCCTTGAACATCTCCGCCACCGCCGCCGGGTCGCGGCCCTCGCGCTCGAGCAGCCGGAAATAGGGGGCAAGGGTCCGATGAAGCGTCGGCGACGGGCTGCCGCCGGCCGAATTGGCATCGACCACGCGCTGGTACAACGCCCGCGCCTCGGCGGTTCGGCCGCTCCGCGAATGATAAGCGGCAAGCCGGGTCTGGGCGCCGAGCAGAGCGGCCGAGCCGGAATAATCGGTCTCGAGCAGCGAAATCGCCTCCTCATGGTGGCGCAGCGCACCGGCCGAATCGCGCCGCGCCTCGGCGACGGCGGCCTGTTCGCCGTAAATCTGCGCCCGAAGCCAGGTCGTCGAGACGACTCGGCCGTCGCGAACCGCCGCCAATTGGGCGAGCGCCCGCGCAAGGGCCGCCGAAGCCGCCTCCGGCCGACCGGCGATCCGAAGCAGGGTGCCGCGCAGATGAAGCGCCTGGGCGTCGAGTATCTGGGCCCTTTCCTCCGGCAACAGGGCGCCTCCGGGACCGCCGAGCTGGCGAAGGGCCGGCGATTCGGCATTGACCCGGGCGGCGGTACGAGCGTCGATCGCGCTCGCGGCATCGGGCAGGGGCAAAGCGGCGGAGGCCGGCAGCGGCTTGTCGAGCTCGGCCAAGGCGTCGACGGCGGAGCCGCGATTGAGGAGATCGATGGAGCGGTAATTGCGAAGCATTCGAGCGACCACCATGTCGCCGCCGCCGGCTTCCGCCGCCCGAGCGAACAAAACGTCCGCTTCGCCATAGTAGCCGAGATTGGACTGCTGGACGGCCGCGTTAACGACGGCCTCGGCTCGGCCCCCGCCGGCGGGCTCGGCGCCGGTCAGAGTGTCGAAATATTCGGCCGAATCGGCATAGAGGCCGGCATTGTTGCGGCGATAGGCCTCGTCGCGCGCCCTCGCCGGGTCGAGCGCTCCGGCCTGGGCGCGAGCGAAGGCGGCGGGATCGCCGGCCCCGGTCAGGGCCACTTCGACATTGCCGGGCACAGGGCGGTCCGCGGCCAGGGTCCTGAGACCGAGACGGAGCGCGCTGTCGTATCCGGCCAGGCCTTCGGCGACGAACAGGGTGCCGCCGCGCCTCCAGCTATAGACCCGATAGGGGAGGCCGTCGCCGGAAATGCAGCCCAGCATGGCGACTCCGCGCAGGGCCTCCAGATCGGTGCGCTCGGCGGCGGCTTCGCATCGGGCCTGCCTCAGCCCCACCAGCCTCGTGCCGGGATCGTCGCGCCTGACCTTCAGCGCGTAGAGCCGCCCGACCGGCGCGGCGGCGTCGCGGCAGACGATGGCGTAGGAGCGATCGAACATGTCCTTCAGCGCCGGATCCCGCGACTGGGATTCGGCCGAGCAGATGGCGCTTCCGTCCGATCCGAGCCGGAAGCCGTCCCGAAGGCCGATCGGCGGCTCGGCGGCGACGGCCGGAGCCGCCGCGAGCGCCGCCAGAGCGAGGAACGGCAGCATCTTCATCGCGGCCCGCCTTCCTCTTCATCCTCTTCCTCGTCCTTCCCGACCCATAGGCTGCTGTCGCCGCCGCTCGCGACCGGTTCCTCGATCAGCGGCGCCGAGCCGAGCGAGGCGTCAAGGACCTGGCCGGGCTTGCGAGCCTCGTCCGGCACCAGCGGCCCGGTGACGACGGCCGGGCCCGTCGGCTGCCCGGCAGGCCCGGGATCGACCTTCGGAGGCGGAGGCGGCGGAGGCGGAGGCGGTGGCGGCGGAGGCGGAGGCGGTGGCGGAGGCGGCGGTGGTGGCGGCGGCGGGGGCGGGGGCGGAGGGGGCGGCGGCGGAGGCGGCGGAGGGGCAGGGCATTGGCCGCTGTTGACGTTGCAGAGATTGACTTGGGAATCGCCCGTATAGGTGGTGCCGGCGGCCTTGCTGAAACCGACGAGCGCGAAGAAGTCGCTTCCCGTGGTGAAGCTGCCGTCCGGATTGCGTTGCCGGCCGAAGCCGAGCGCCGTGATCGGAGCCGCGCCGCCCCGGATGGTAAGGCCGCCCGCGCCGACCGTCAGCCCGGCGAGGTCGGTCGCCGTGCCGCTGTTCTGGACGAAGACGTTCTTCGAGACGTCGAAGACGATCGCGCCCGCCATCAGATAGCCGACGGGGTTCACCGGACCGCCGTTGGCCAGCAGAGCGGCGTCCCGGCCGGCGTAATTCGGATCGGCGGCGAGCAGCGCGGTCTGCAGATTGCCGGCGACGGTGACGCTCGGGGCGGTGAGGGCGAGACGCCCGGCGGGCGCCCCGAGAGCGTCGCTGACGAGGATGGCGCCGGCCGGCGTGAGGATTTGGATACGCTCGCCCGCGGTGACGACGAAAGCGTCCGTCGCCGACGCATTGCCGAGGCCGATCTGGCCGTCGACCCGCACCCGGCCCGGAGTGACGATTTCGAACCGGGCAATTCCGGGGCCGGACTGAGTGCCGTTCAAGGTCATCGAGCGCAGGAAGATGTCGGCCGGCCGACCTTCATTGGCGCCGATGGCGGGCGCCGTGACGAGGATATTTCGCGCTGCGATCCGGCCGATTTCCGCCGCGTCGAGCGTATAGCCGGGGCCCTGGGCGGCGCCGCCGACCACGGCCGCCTGCCCGTCGGTGAGGATTTCGAACGTCGCCGTCAGGGTGGCGGCGTCGCCGAGCGTGCCGGCGCCGCCGATCTGGATGTCCCTGGACGTCACGAGCAGTGCCTGGGCGGTCACCGGGCCATCGACCAGGAAGCTCGCGCCGGCCTGGATCGTGAAGGCGGTGCCGGCGGAGGCGTCGCCGAGCCCGATGTCGCCGCCCGCGAGAATCAACGCATTGGCGGCGGCGGATATCCGGCTGCCGGTCGACTGCTCGAAACTGCCGAGGCTCGAGGCGCCCAGAGTGGATGCCTGAATCGTGCTTGCCGCCGGGTCGCGCCCGATATGGGTTACCGATATGTCGCCGGCCGGAGCGGCGAACTGTACCGCCCCGCCGGAAATCTTCCCGGTCCCGGCAGCGTCCAGCCCGAGGTCGCCGCCGCTGGCCAGGACCAAGGCGCCGGTGGTGCCGACCGTTCCGTTCGTGGCGGTTACCGACGAAGGCGGGCGCACCGAGGGCGCGCCGGTCGCGGCGGCCTGAAGATTGAGCGCGGCCAAGCTGATAACACCATTGTCGGCGGTGACCTCGAAGCGGCCGGCGCTGTTGCCGCTCGATCCGTCTCCGGCGCCGTTCGCGGTCCCGGTCACCGCGCCTCCGCCCAGCGATCCGGGCGTTGCGGCGAAGCCTGCGCGGGCCGCCCCGAGCACGATCCGGCCGCCGCTGGCGGTGCCCAGGGCGCCGGGCGTGCCGCCGCCGACCCCCGCCGCGCCGCCGAGGCCGTCGGCATTGAGCGCAGCGCCGCCTGGAACGGTCACCGGAGCGCCGACCGAGCTCAACTCGGCGGTGCCGCCCGTTCCCCGGCCGCCATCGCCGCCCGCGGTCGGCAGGCCGCCGCCGCCGACGCCGCCGGCACCGCCCGTCCCGGGGGCCCGGACCTGAAGCCCCGCGAAGCCGGCGCTCCCCGCGACCGCCGCTCCCGTTTCGCCCGCGACGGTACCGGCCATGGCCGAGCCGCCCCGGCCGTCGCCGCCGAGGCCGCCGCCGCGATTGTCGCCACCGGCGCCGCCGGCGCCGCCGGCGCCCGGAGCTCCGACGGAGCCGTTCGCGACCGCGAGGAGCCCGTTGGCCGCCTCCGCGACCACCCTGGCGGTGCCGCCGGTTCCGTCGCCGCCGCGGCCGCCGACCATGACGATTCCGCTGCCGAGGCCGCCGGGGGCGCCCTGGCCGCGGGCGAGGACGAACAGGTCGCCGGCCGTGATTACCGAAGGGGATGGTCCGCTCAGCGCCTGGACGATCGCGGTTCCGCCGATCCCGTCGCCGCCGCGGCCGCCGTTGAGGAGGCCGGTACCGCCGCCAAGCCCGTTCGAGGCCAGTTCGAAGCCGCCGCCGAGATCGATCGTTCCTCCGAACGCCTCGACCGAGGCATTGCCGCCGGCGCCGGTGCCGCCGGTAAAGCCCTGGCCGCCGATACCGAGGGAGCGGAGGAAGCCGCCCCCCTGCAGGCTCACCGCGCCGCCGGCGGCGCCGATCCTGACCTCGCCGCCGGAGCCCGCGCCGCCGGTGCCGGCCGCATTCTCATTGTCGCCGCCGACTCCCCGGGCCACCGCGCTCAGCGCCGCCGCGAGGGTGACGGTGCCGCCGCCGTCGCCGGAAACGAGGACCTGGCCTCCGATCCCGGTGCCGCCGGCGCCGGCGGTGTCGGCGCGGCTCGAGACTCCGCTCGCCGAGATGGCGGTTGCGCCGGCCACTTCGATCGCGCCGCCGTTCAGGGCCGTCAGCGCCGCGCTTCCGCCCTGGCCGAAGATTCCGGCGGCGGGGACGGTGGTTCCGATCCCGGCCGTCCCGTCCGCGGCCAGGGTCAGAGTGCCGAGCATATCCACGCGTCCGCCGTCGGCGGAGACCCGGGCAATCCCGCCGGTGCCGCTCCCGGCGGCACTGGCCACGACGTCGAAACCGCCCAGGGCCGACGCGCCGACGAAGGCGTTGCCGGCGATCTGCACCTGCCCGCCGGCCATCGCCAGGATCGCCGCCTCGCCCGCGGCGGCGTCGAGGGGGTCGCCGGCCGGAACCACCGCCACGATCCTGTCCGAACGGAGGTCGAGATCGCCGTTGACCTGCACCTTCCGGCCGTCGGCGACGAGGAAGGCGCGGGCGTCGCCCTGAAGGGTGAGGTCGCCATTGACGGTCAGGGGGGCCGCGGCCGAGCCGGCGACGAAGTCGGCGGTCGCGCTTCCCCTGATGCTCGAGCTGTAGCTGCCGCTTTGGATGTCGAAGCTCGACGGCGACAGCTTGCCGGCGTCGACCAGGTTCCCGGCGACGACGTTGCGCCCGGCCGACAATATGATTTCGCCGTTGACGATCTGAGCGTCGGCGGCGGCGTCGAAGCCGGCGCTTCCGCCGAGCAGGGCCGTGATCGCCTCGTTCTTCGGCACCGCGACCATGTAGATCCGGTGATTGTCGTCCGCGGCGGTGCTCGCCGGCCCGCCGGTCGTCCCTTCGTGGACGAGGCTATTGAGGGCGCTGCTGCTTCCCGTCGCGACGACGATGTCGAACAGGCCGTTGTTGATGGTGAGCGCCACCGACTCGGCGGCGACGTAGGCGGCGGCGCCGTTGACCTGGACGTTGCCCTGCTGAAGGATCCGGGGCGAAGCCAAGGCGACGTAGCTGTTCTGCTCCAGAGCCTTGATCGAGGCCCCCGGCTGGACGGTGATGAAGCTGGCAGGGTCGACCGACTTCGAGAGATCGTAGCGGTTGGCGACGAAGAATTCGTTATTGCCGTCGAGCGACGGATCGATGGTGGTGAGGAGCAGGCTGCCGACGTCGAACACCGCTTGGCCGCCGATCAATATCCCGCCCGGGCTGTAGAAGGCCACCGTTCCGCCCCGGACGGTTTCGCCGCCGCCCGTCAGCAGCTGGCTGATCACGCTGCCGTTCAAGGCGACGGCGCGCTTGGGATTGAGTGGGACGATCCGGTTGAGGACGACGAAATTGCCGTTGCTGACGCTGTTCGTGAAGGTCGCGACATTGCCCGCGGGGAGGAAGTCGATCGTCCCCTGGCCGGCCATGTCGTCGGGCGCCCAGTTGATGATCGCGCTCGGCGATTGAATGCTGATGGTTTCGCCGTTGACGCCGACGGACCGGCTGACCGTGCCGGCGACGGTCGTGGGCGTTCCCTTGAAGGCCTGGGCCGTGGCCGGGCCGTTCGCTCCGAGAAGGGCGATCACGGCCGTCGCGGCGCCGAGCAGCAGTTTCGGGCGGAGGGAGGCCGGCATCAAAAGCTCCATGGCCAGAGGCGGGTCGTGAAGGACAGCAGAAGCCGCGGATCGCCGCGCTCGCCCTGCAGCCCGGCCCGCTTCAGCGGCACCGCCAGCACCGCTTCGAGCCGGGCCCCGTCGCCGAGCGCGGCGCGAAGCCCCGCCCCCGTCGACGCGAGGGTACGGCCGCCGGCCAGGACCGGGATCCGCCCCGCCTCGCCGACTCGGGCGCCGTCGAGGAAGGCGAAGGCCTGCCAGGCGAGCTTGCGCGGCGCCGCGGCGAGGGTGCCGTAACGAATCTCGCTCTGGAAACCGGCGCCCCGGTCGGCAAGCAGGGTGCCGGGATCGTAACCGCGCCCGATCGTGTAATTGCCCGCCGAATATTGTTCGAAGCTGAGCAGGGGATCGCCGGTAAACTGGGCCCGAACGCCCGCGGCCAGGGTGAGCCTCGGGCGCGGTCGATATTCGCCGGAAGCCTCGACGCGCAGAAGGGTGGCGCCGGGATCACCCTCCAGCCGGCTCGGCGGCACCGAACCGGGGCCGGTGCAGAGCGCGAAAGCGGGACCGCACGGCGGGCTCGCGCCCAGCAGCCTGAGGCCCTGGCGAAGCTCGATCCGGCCGGCGATCCGCCAGCGTGGCTCGGCGGCGCTGAAGCCGGCGCGGGTGCCCAGGCTCGCCCGGTCGCTTCGGTCGAATTCGAGCTGAACGAAGGCGACCCGAAGCCTGTCGCGGGACAGGTCGAGGCCGTTGAAGCGCACGTCCTGATCGATGAGGTCGAAGCCGATCGCGCCGCGAAGGTTCGCCGCCTGGGTCCGGAGGATCGGGTAGCTCGCGGTGACGGTGGCGAGCAGGGTCCTTGCCTCGATGTCGATCGCCGGATCGGCGATCTCGGGATCGGCCCTGGCATAAGTGAGCAGGCCGCCCAGGGTCAGGCCCTCGCCGCCGATCCGGAATTCGTGGCCGAGCTGAACGGTCTGCTGCTCGTCGAGCTCGGCGGTCGTGAACATGGCGAGCGTCGTCCGGTCGCCGAGGCCGGTCAGACCGTAGAGCTCGCCCCGGACGAGCGCCCCCCAGCGGCCGAGCGAGCGGGCGCCGAAATTCTGGAGATTGGCGACCAGCTCCCCGGGCTGGCGGCGCACCGTCACCTCGCCGATCACCTCGCCCCGCCCCGCCCCGGCCGACTTCAGAGCCAGCCGGACGTCGAAGCCGGGCAGATCGCGGGCGAGCAGCAGATAGCGTTCCGCCTCGAAGCGGTTGAACACCTCCCGCCCGGTCAGCTTGCCGAGATAGCGGGCGATGATCCGTTCCGAGCGGCCGGCATCGCCCCGAACCCGGATCGCCACCAGCTTCGCCATCAGGACTTCGAACCGGATCCCGCCGGCGGCGATGCGCTGCTCGGGTATCTCGACCGCGGCGACATAGCCGGCTTCGCGAAGGAGGGTGGCCGCGCGATCGCGAATCTCGCAGAGCGCCGAGACCGGCTGCTCGCGCCCGAGATAGGGCTCCCAGGCGGAGCTCAGCGCCGCCTCGTCAAACTCCTTCAGCCCGCCGAACGAGACGCTTCGCGGAGTGAAGCGTATGTCACTGAACCCCTCCCCCTCGAGCGCGCAGGGCGACCGCTCGATCCCGCCTTCGACGCTGAGCCTGGGCCGCCGGTCCGTCCTTTCGGGCCGGGGCCGCTCGACCTCCTCCCGGGTCGGAGCGCGCGGCGGGGTCTGGGCCTGGATCGTCGAGGCGAAGGCGAGGCCGGCACAAGCCGACATCAGGCGGACGCGGCGCGATGCACTGGAAGCCGGAAGCTTCACTTCGGTCCCCCCATCCCGCCCCCGCGAAGCGGGAGCCGCGTGCAGCATAAACCGAAAGCGGATAGCTGCAAGTTGTTACGGGGGCGGATGGTAACGGGCTTCACGACTGAGAGGGCCTTGACGACGGTATATGTTCTTGCTATGTTCTGACTTGGCTCTTTGACATCGTAAGCGAATCATACAGACGGACCGGGCGCGCCGATTGATCGTGCGCGCCTAGTCGGTCAGGGAGAGACCATGCTTTGCCCGCCTTCCCCTCGCCTGCTCGAATCGCTCGAGTCGATGCTCGGGCCGAAGGGATTCAGCCGCGACTCGGAAGCGTTGGCGCCGTGGCTGAGCGACTGGCGAGGGCGATATCGGGGCCGTGCGGCGGCCCTTCTGTCGCCGGCTTCCGCCGCCGAAGTGCGGGAGATCGTCGCCCGGTGCGCCGAGGCCCGGGTGGCGATCGTCCCGCAGGGCGGAAACACTTCGATGGTCGGCGGCGCCACGCCCGATCCGGAGGGCGGCGCTCTGCTTCTGTCGCTTCGCCGAATGAACTCGGTTCGGAGCGTTTCCGCGGAGGACAACGTTGCGGTCGCCGAGGCCGGGGTGATCCTTTCCGACCTGCACGAGACGGCGGCGGCGGCCGGACGGCGCTTCCCGCTCTCGCTCGGCGCCAAGGGCTCGGCGACGGTCGGAGGCTTGGTTTCAACCAATGCCGGCGGGACCCAGGTGCTCCGCTTCGGGCCGATGCGCTCGCTGGTCGTCGGGCTCGAGGCGGTGCTCCCCGACGGCTCACTGCTCGAAGGGCTGTCGGCGCTCCGCAAGGACAATCGCGGCTACGATCTCAAGCAGCTCCTGATCGGCGCCGAAGGCACGCTCGGGATCGTCACCGCCGCCAGCCTCAGGCTGGTCGCGGCGCCCGGCTCGCGCTCGGTGGCCTGGGTCGGGCTGAACTCGCCCGTGGCGGCGCTTTCCCTGCTTCGCCGGCTCGAAGCCCGGCTCGGCGAGTCGGTCGAGAGCTTCGAATTGGTGCCGGCGGACGCGCTCGGCCTCGTCCTTGCGGGGATAGAAGGGACCCGGCCGCCGCTCGCCGGCGCCCATCGCTGGCATGTCCTCGTCGAAGCCGTCGCTGCGCAAGGGGCCGGGGACTCGGCGGAAGCGTTGCAGGAGGCGCTCGCCGCGGCGCTGGACGAGGGCCTCGTCGAGGACGCGGTGGTCGCCTCGAGCGAGGCCCAGGCGGCGGCCCTGTGGAGGCTTCGGGAATCGATCGCGGAGGCGGAACGGCTTCAGGGGCCGTCGGTCAAGCACGACGTCTCGGTGCCGGTCTCCGCAATGCCGGCTTTCATCGAGGAGGCCCGGGCGGCGGTGGAGGCGCGGTTCGAGGGCGCCCGGGTGGTGGCGTTCGGCCATCTCGGCGACGGCAACGTCCATTTCAACGTCCAGCCGCCGGCCGGAATGGCGGCGGAGGCCTGGCTGGCCGAGCGGTCCGAAGCGGTGACCCGGCTGGTGCATGACCGGGTCGGGGAGGCCGGCGGCTCCATTTCCGCCGAGCATGGCATCGGCCAGGCCAAGCTCGCCGAGCTCGCCCGAACCGCTCAGCCGGCCCGGCTCGCGGCGCTTCGCGCGGTCAAGCGGGCGCTCGACCCGGCCGGGATCATGAACCCCGGGAAGCTGCTTCCGTCACCCTGAGGGCGGCGGCGGAGGCGGCGGCCTCGTGACCAGGCGCGGCGCGAATCGGACCAGAAGCGCCAGGATCGTCGGCACCAGCATCGTATTCCAAAGATCGTGGAGCGCCGCGGCCCTTTCCCATTCCTCGAAGAGCCCGTCGCGACGGATATCGAGAGCTTCGTTCAGGATGGCGGCGGCGAGCACCGCCAGCCAGGGAAGCGGCGACGCGAGGCTTCTCCTGAGCAGCGCCGCCGAGCCGATCTGGAGCAGGATGGAAGCATAGATGTGGAGTGCGTCGCGCTCGAGGTCGGTCCAAATCGAGATCGCGCTCTTGACCTGCTCCCAGTCCAACCGGATTCCCTCTCGCTGAGCCTGTTCGTCATCCCGGGCTCGATCCGGGGTCTATGAACACCGTTCTTCGGGGCGTCGACCTACGATGCTCATGGGGTCCGGCTTTCGCCGGGACGACGGGAAACCCTCACAACGGCTCCCAATGGTGGACCAGGGTCTTGCTCTCGAAACGGTCGCCGCCGATGTCGCGGCCGCCGCGCAGGGCGGAATACATCGGATGCGGGGACTGGTTTCGATAGACGTTGCGCCCATAAGTGACGGACTGGAGATGGATGAAATATTCGCTCTTCACGCCGCCCAGGGGCCCGATCGTGCAGATATTGTCGGTGAAGACGCCCGCCCCGACCCGGGCTATGCCCTGGGTGCCGGCGAAAATCGCCGAGATGCGGTTGCCGGTGATCACGACGTCCTGGAAGCCGGATCCGAAGATGTCGATGACGAAGCCGCCGCCGCCGAACAGCTGGTTGTCGCGGATCAGAAGGCCGCGGATCGTCTCGGGACGGGCCACGACGGTTCGGATGGCGCCGCCCTCCTGATAGCCGGTCAGCGCCTTGATGCTCGGATTGTTCTGGATCCGCACGTTGACGCTGTTGTCGCTGACGATGACGCCGCTGTTCCGGGCCTCGATGTCCACTCCGGTGATGAGGACGTCTTCATTGCCGACGCTGACGTAGATCCCGACCGACACCGTTCGAATTCGGCCGTTCGAGATCTTGATGTTGCGATTGGGCAATTTCGGCTCGTCCGGCTCGAGGTCGATCCCGCCCGCCGGTGCGATATCGACGACATGCTCGATGTCGAAGTTTCGAATCTCGCCGTTGCGGCCGCTGGCGATCGTGATTCCGTTGCGGCGGCATTTCCTGACCTTTACGTCCTCGATCAGGAACGTGTCGCAATAAGCGCCGTGGCCGACGACGCAGATCCCGTCGCCCCAGCATTCGGAAATCTCGACCCCGCCGACGATCTGGAAGTTGCTGCACGTCCAGGCCGAGATCCCCATTCCCCATTCGCCGGCCGTGCCGAGATGGATCGAACGGTCGCCGACGATCCGGCCGGGGCCGACGATCTTCCAGCCGGACGTCTGGTAGCCCTGGACGACCGAACCGAACTTCCCGCTGCTCGGAAGGGCTCGAAGCTCGCCGCCGTTCAATTCGAGGATCTGGCCCGACTTCAGGCGCAGCCCGCCAAACTCTCCCCAGGTCGGGCGCACGTTGGTGTCGATCCTGTAGACGGCCCCCGTCCGGAGCCGGACGGCCGTTCCGGGCGGAGCGATATCGAGGCAGATCTGAAGCGCCTTGGTGTCGTCGGTCTTACCGTCGCCGCGCGCGCCGTAGGTCTCGGGCTCGATGAAGCGGGCGGCGGCGGCGCAGGCCGTCCCGGGCCAGAGGATCGGCGCGGCGAGGCCGGCCACCAGGACTTCGCGGCGGTTGATCATCGTCCGGGGCCTAATTCCCGATGGGTGAACCCGTGATGAGCGCGGTCGGCGGCCTCGCCCGAGCCTTGAAACTCCGGCATCGTCTCCGAGCCTTCGGCGGCGATTCCGCTCCGCGCCAGGACTCGGCTCACCGTCATCACGAGGATCTTCAGGTCGAGCGCGAAGCTTCGATTGTCGACATACCAGGTGTCGAGCGCGAGCTTCTCGGGCCAGCCCAAAGCGTTGCGGCCGTTGACCTGGGTCCAGCCGGTGAGACCCGGCCTGACGTCGTGGCGGCGCGCCTGCTCGGGCGTGTAGAGCGGCAGATATTGCATGAGGAGCGGGCGCGGTCCGACGAGGCTCATCTCGCCCTTGAGGATGTTCCACAGCTCGGGCAGCTCGTCGAGGCTGCTCGCCCGAAGGAAGCGGCCGAAGCGGGTGAGACGCCTGGAATCGTCGAGCGGCTTGCCGTCCGGGCCGACGGAGTCGAGCATCGTCCGGAACTTGACCAGCCGGAAGGGTTTGCCGTGAAGCCCGGGCCGGATCTGGCGGAACAGGACCGGACGGCCGAGCGCCACCGCGACCGCCACCGCGATTCCGGCCATGACCGGCGCCAGGACGACGAGGCCGATCGCCGAAAGGACGATGTCGGTCAGCCTTTTGAAGTCGAAACGCGCCATCGCCCCGCCAATCGCTTACCCGCCGTCCGAATGCAACGCATTCGGGATGGGGACGTCTCCCTCTCCCGCTTTTCGCGGGAGAGGAGGGGCCCGCCGCGGAGCGGTGGGAGGTGAGGGTCTTCTCTTTTAGGCCGGGGTACAGACCCTCACCTCCCAAGCTTCGCTTGGGCCCCTCCTCACCCGTGAAGGACGGGAGAGGGGCTGGTGGGCCCCGGCTTGGCGGGGAACCGCTTCCAGTTCGGGCGGCTAGGCCTTAAAGGCCGGAACAGCCGGCCCGGAGGCCGGGCGGAGCACGGCGAAGGAGCGGATCATGTGCGGCATAGCCGGCTTCGTCGGGGGGCGTTTCGATCATGGCGGGCAGGGCGCCCGAGCCGCGCTCGAGCGCATGACCGGAGCGATCGCCTATCGCGGGCCGGACAGCGCCGGCGCCTGGCTGGACTCCGACGACAAGGTGGCGCTCGGCCACCGGCGGCTCGCCATCCTCGACCTCTCCCCGGCCGGCGAGCAGCCCATGACCTCGACGAGCGGCCGGTTCGTCACCGTCTACAATGGCGAAATCTACAACCATCTCGAGCTTCGGGCACGCCTTTCCGGCCCGTGGCGCGGCCATAGCGACACCGAGACCCTGCTCGCGGCGATCGAGGCGTGGGGCGTCGAAAAGGCGCTGGGCGAATGCGCCGGAATGTTCGCCCTGGCGCTCTGGGACCGGCAGGAGAAGGCGCTGATCCTCGCTCGCGACCGGCTCGGCGAGAAGCCGCTTTATTACGGCTGGCAGGGGCACGGCCCGGAATCGGCCTTCCTGTTCGGATCGGAATTGAAGGCCCTGGCCCGCCATCCCGCCTTCCGCCGGGAGATCGACCGCGAGGCGCTCGCCCTCTTCACCCGCTTCAACTACGTGCCGGCGCCGCATTCCATCTATTCCGGAATCGCAAAGCTTGCGCCGGGCACCTTCCTGACGCTCCGGGCGGGCGAGAAGGCCCCGGCGATCACGCCTTACTGGTCGGCCGCCGAGGTCGCCGCCGCCGGAGCCGAGGCGCCGCTCGACATCGGGCCGGACGAAGCGACGGACGCGCTCGAGCGGGTCCTTTCGAAAACCGTCTCCCAACAGATGATCTCGGACGTTCCGCTCGGCGCCTTCCTGTCCGGCGGGGTCGATTCCTCGACCGTGGTCGCGCTCATGCAGGCGCAATCGTCGCGGCCGGTGAAGAGCTTCTCGATCGGGTTTCACGACCGGGCCTATAACGAGGCCGAGCATGCCGGCGCCGTCGCCCGCCATCTCGGCACCGATCACACCGAGCTCTACGTCCAGCCGGAGGACGCGCTCGAAATCATTCCGTCGCTTCCGTCCATCTACGACGAGCCTTTCGCCGACGCCTCCCAGGTGCCGACCCTGCTCGTATCCCGGCTCGCCCGCAAGCAGGTGACGGTGGCCCTGTCCGGCGACGGCGGCGACGAATTGTTCGCCGGCTACAATCGCTACAGCCTGGCGGCGCGCAACTGGGGGCGGATCTCGAAGGTGCCGCGCCCGCTTCGAAGCGCCGTCGCCCGCGGGCTTACCGCGCTTTCGCCCGGGCAGTGGAACAAGGTGGCGGGCGCGATCTCCCCGATCCTCCCCGCCTCGCTCCGAGTGGCTCTTCCGGGCGAGAAGGTCCACAAGGCGGCGCGCGGCCTGGCCAGCGGCTCCGCCGACGCGCTCTACCAGGAGCTTGTGTCGAGCTGGCGCGATCCCGGCGAGATCGTCATCGGCGGCGCCGAGCCGGCGACGCTCGACGACGAGACGCTCGACCGGCTGAAGGACCTCGGAACCTGCGAGCGGATGATGGCGCTCGACATGCTGACCTATCTGCCGGACGACATATTGGCCAAGGTCGACCGGGCGGCGATGAGCGTCTCGCTCGAGACCCGGGTGCCTTTGCTCGACCACCGGGTCGTCGAATTCGCCTGGCGCCTGCCGCTCGACCTGAAGCTGCGCGGCGGCGAGACCAAGTGGGTGCTAAGGCAATTGCTCTACCGCCACGTCCCCCGCGCCCTGATCGAGCGGCCCAAGATGGGCTTCGGGATCCCGATCGACGCCTGGCTGCGCGGCCCGCTCAAGGGCTGGGCCGAGGAATTGATCTCCGAGCGGCGGCTTGCCGGCGAAGGCTATTTCCGGCCCGGGCCGATCCGCGCCGCCTGGGACCTTCACCAGAGCGGCCGGGCCAACATGCAATATCAGCTCTGGGGGATATTGATGTTCCAGTCCTGGCTGGAGGGGCAGTCGGCGCCGGAGGAGGCGAAAGGGTTGGCGGCTTAACTTAGGGAAAGCGGGCCGCCGGCCGTCATGCTGAACTCGTTTCAGCATCCAGCGTCGAGCCGCCTCGCGGGCGGAGAACTGGACCCTGAAACAAGTTCAGGGTGACGGCGCATTCAGATGACGACTCGCGTGTCTCTCGGAATGCCTTCCGGCCGTTCGGCGACGTCGGGACGGCCCAGCTCGCCCTGGTCGGGGGCGATCAGCGCCTGGAGCTGCTCGCGGACCGCGACGGAATCGCCGGCGAAGATCGCGGCGCGCAGCCGGTCGATATGGGGGCGAAGCTCGGCGAAGGAGATGAAGCGCTCCTTGGCCATCTTGATCCGCGGGTGGGCGGTGTCGAGGGCGCTTTCGCCGACGAACAGCTCCTCGTACAATTTCTCGCCCGGGCGAAGCCCGACGAAGGCGATCTCGACGTCGCCGGCGGGATTGTCCTCGTCCTGGACCGTCATTCCGGACAGCGAGATCATGTTGCGCGCGAGCTCGGCGATCCGGATCGGCTCGCCCATGTCGAGGACGAAGACTTCGCCGTGCCGGGCCATCGCGCTCGCCTGAAGGACGAGCTGGGTCGCCTCCGGGATCGACATGAAGAAGCGGGTGACTTCGGGATGGGTGACGGTGACGGGGCCGCCGCGGCGGATCTGCTCGCGGAAGGTCTGGACCACCGAGCCCGAGCTGTCGAGCACGTTGCCGAAGCGGACGATCCCGAAGCGGGTCTCGCCCTGCTCGGCCAGCGCCTGGATGACGAGCTCGGCGACCCGCTTGGTGGCCCCCATGACGCTTTCCGGGCGGACCGCCTTGTCGGTCGAGATCATCGTGAAGCGGGTGAGCTTGGCGTCGAAGGCGGCTCGGGCGAGCACCCAGGTGCCGATGACGTTGTTCTCGACCCCGACCACCTCGTTATGCTCGAGCAAGGGCACATGCTTGTAGGCGGCCGCGTGATAAATGGTGTCGACGCCGTGCCTCCGGATGACGTCGCGGACGAGCAATTCGTTGAGCATCGAGCCGACCACCGGGACGATCGCCGGGCGATCCCGGGGGTCGCGGTCCTTGAGCAGCTCGATGAGCTGCTGCTCGATCGTGTAGATGGCGAACTCGCTATGATCGAGCAGAACCAGCTTGGCCGGCCGCACCCGAAGGATCTGGCGGCAGATCTCGGAGCCGATCGACCCGCCGGCGCCGGTGACGAGGATGGTCTGGCCGTCCACCACTTCCTTGATGAGGTCGCTGAGCGGCTCGACGGGATCGCGGCGCAGGAGGTCGTTGACGTCGATCGGGCGGACGTCGCTGACGGTGAACCGGCCCGAGACGATCTCCTCGGGCGCCGGCACCGTCATCACCTGGACGTTGAGCTTGTTCAGCCGCTCGATCGCGCTCAGCCGCTGCGAGCGGGTCGCCTTCGGCATGGCGAGGAAGACCTCGCTGACGGCATTGTCCTCGACCAGGCCGGCCAGCGCCCTGGGCGGATGGATCTGCGCCCCGGCGATGATCTGTCCCTTCAGCGCGGGATCGTCGTCGACGAAGCCGCAAAGGCGGAAATGGCGGTCGCGGCGAACCGATTCGGCGAGGCTGATGCCGGCGGAATTGGCGCCGTAGATGACGATGTTGCGGCGCCCGGCCCGGCCGCTCGGATGCTTGCGCTCGGCGCCGATGACGAGCGCGGCCATCGCGTAGCGGCCCATGAACAGGAGCAGGAACAGGAACCCGCAATAGATGAACCCGACCGAGCGCGGCACGAGGATCCTTATGCCGTCGACGGTCATCGAGGCGCGCATGAAATAGACCAGGATCACCCAGCAGGTCGCGGTGATCGCCGCTCCGAACAAGATCCGGCTGACGGTGCCCAGGTCGAAGAAGCGAAGGACGATATGGTAGATGCGCAGCTGGAACAGGCCCGCCAGCCCGACCAGGATCGACAAGGCGGCGGCCAGCAGGACCAGCGGATCGACCTGGAAATAAGGCTCGCCGAGCCGCGCCGAGAAAGCCGCCCAGAGGGCGAAGATCATCGCGACGACGTCGAAGGCCACCAAAATCAGGCGCTTGTGCGCCCGGTCCGCCGAGGACACTCGTCTGACAATCGGGAATATCATGGGAATGTCGGTCCTTAGACCAAAATGCCTCGCTCTGAAAGCCTAACCCACGACCGCCCGGATCAACTCGGCGAGCTTCGCGGCCCGAAGCCGGAGCCGCTCGGGCCGAAGGGTCGGGTGGATCTCGACGGCGAGGCTGCTTCGGGTCATCGCCCGGGCGTTGGGCAGATCGGGGCGGGGCAGGTCGCGGAACGCCTGCTCGAGATAGACTTCGGAGCAGGAGCCGGTGAACAGCCGGAGCCCGGCCTCGCCGGCCCGAGCCAGGATTTCCGGGCGCGCGTCCTCGGCGCCCGGCTCGAGATAGAAATTGAAGCGGTAATAAGCGTGGCGGAAGCGGGACCCCGGCAGCGGTACCCGAAGGCCCGGCACGCCGGTCAGTGCCTCGGCCCAGATGGCGGCGTTACGGGTCCGGGCGGAGTGCCATTCGGGCAGCTTCTCGAGCTGCTTCAGGCCGATCGCCGCCTGCGGCCCGGTCAGCCGCCAGTTGGTGCCGACGCTGTCGTGGAGCCAGCGGAAACCGGGGCTGGTCTGCGGCGCCTCGACCTTGCGGCGGTTCTTGCCATGGTCCTTGAAGCTCCAGGCCCGGTCCCAGGCCGCTTCGTCCTTGAACAGGGTCGCTCCGCCCTCGCCGCCGGTGCTGATGATCTTGTCCTGGCAGAAGGAGAGCGCGGTGGCCTGGCCGAAGCTGCCGGCGGGGCGGCCGTCGATCTCGGCGCCGTGCGACTGGGCGCAATCCTCGATGACGAAGAGGCCGCGGCGCTCGGCAAGCTCCATGATCGCCGGCATGTCGCAGGGCCATCCGGCGAGATGGACCGGGATGATCGCCCGGGTCCGCTCGGTCAGCACCGCCTCGATGCTTTGCGCCGTGATGTTGCCGCTGTCGGGATCGATATCGGCGAATACCGGAGTCGCGCCCAGAAGCATGACGCAGGTCGCCGAGGCGACGAAGGTCCGCGGAGTGACCACCACCTCGTCGCCCGGCCCGATGCCGAAGACCCGAAGCGGCAGCTCGAGCGCGAGCGAACCGTTGGCCAGGGCGATGCAATGCTCGCCCCGGTAGGTGCGGGCGAGCGCGTCCTGGAAGGCGAAGACCTCGCCGCCCGTCCATTGATTGACCCGCCCGGACCTCAGGACCCGGGCGACCGCCTCGATCTCGTCCTCGGCGTAGAAGGGCCAATGCTCGTCCGGGCCCTGCCGCAGGTCCTGTGCCGGAGCGGGCGCCTCGGCTTTGGCTTTCACGTTCAACATGCTCATCCAACCTTTCGCGCCGCGGGTCGGCGCCCGAGCCTCAGGCGCGGCGATAGCCCCGCCCCGCCGGTGGGGCGCCCGCATAGGCCGCCGCGCCGGGACCGTAAACCGTCCCCTTGCGAAGCCTCCTCACCGCCATCAGCGCCGCGAAGAAGACGAGGAGGGCCGGCATCATCATCATCTTCTGCCGAAGCCCCAGTCCGACATTGTAGTTCACCATGGCGAGCAGGATGGTCATCATGAAGAAGAACAATGCGGCGAAGCGCGCGAAGAAAGCCGTCCGGGCGAGAGCAAGGGAGGTGCCGGATCGCCACGCCAAGGTGCCGATTACCAGGAGCAGCACCAAATTTTCGAGCGAAGCGACATAGCCGAGCAGGCCGGTGGCATCGATGAAGAACGGTCTGAACAGGAGGCTGATCAACTTCAACGGGAAAGAGGCGTTGATGATGTTGACGTCGCCGCCCGATTCCTCGGACACCGACGACTTGGTTTCGATGAACTCGGTCACGGCATCCGAGTTCGAGATGTTCAGACCCCCGAAGCTCTCCGAGACCAGCCCTCCCACCGAGCCGATTCCGGCCGCGACGACGACGAGCAGGGCGACCCGGGTCAGGATCGAGGTCTTGCGCGCGAACAGGACGGTCAAGGCCAGGCCGACCAGTGCGATCAGGGTGATGTGCGGCCTGAACAGGACGGCGATCGCCAGCCCGGCGACGAACGCCAGGTAGCGGGTCTGCAAACGGAAAGCGGCCCAGACGCACATCGCCACGCCCAGGAAGATCGGCGAGTCCTTGCCGACCGCGCTGGTCCAGAAGTGGAGGCCCGGCAGGAACAGCAGAAGATAGATTCGGCTGAAGGTCGGTTGGCCGACCTCGTTGTGAATGTCGTCGAACGTCCTCAGGATGAACAGGATGCCCCAGAACCCGATTGCCTGGAACAGCATGAAATAGTCGAGGAGGCTGCCACCGAAATATTCCTTCAGGGTCTGGACGAGATTGACGACGAAGACGGTGCTGAGGCCTCTCTGGCCGTGAATGCCGTACGGATCGTAATAATATATGTCGACGTCGCCGCCGAACGCCTGCGCGTAGATGAAATAGGCTATCGAGGCGCCGAGGTGCGCGAGCAGCAACAGCACGAACAGGACCAGGCGGGACCGCGATTCACCCGCTCGGGCGAAGCGAAAGCCGGCGACCGCGATCAGGATTCCGATGAGGCCGAGGAGAGTCATGCGCCCGCCTCCTTCCATCGCCGTCGGAATTCCATCCGTCGGCGAACCGCGGCGAAGGCGTCGGCGACTCGCCCCGGCGAGCGAAGCACCATGGCCGCGGCGCTCAGCCACCGGCGCGATCGGACCGCGTCGGCGAAGAAGCCCAGCCATTGGGCGTTGCGGACGCGCCCGATCCGGTCGGACATGGCGCCGGCCAGCTCCGGATCGCCGCTGATTCGGGGATCGCGCGCCATCGCTTCCAGGGATTCCAGTATCCCGTCCGCCAAGGCCCGGATGCCGGTCAGCTGCCCGGGCCGGGAGCGGTAGAAATATTTGGCCTCGCGCGCCGTCACCCAGCGCGCACCGGAGAGAATCGCATTCATATAGAACTCAAAATCCTCGCCGGCCCAGTTGCGGACCGTATGAAACCGCAACCCGTGCTTGCGCAACCAGGCCGTTCGGAACATCGCCTTTATGATCCAGTCCCGCCGGCACATCTCGGCCGCCGAGATAGGCTGCCCCTCGTCGGCCTGCTTCCAGTCGGCGAGCTCGTAGATCGTCGTCCAGGGCTTGTCGGCCCCGTCCTGGATGAGGAACTGGTCGTCGCTGACCGCATCCGCGCCGGCCTCGGCGGCGACCTTCAGCAAGTAAGAGAGCCGCCCCGGAGCGAACCAATCGTCGGCGTCAAGGAGGGCGACCCACTCGCCGCGCGCTTCTTCCAGGCCCTTGTTGCGAGCGGCGCTGGGGCCGCCGTTGACCGGCAGCCGAAAGCCGCGCACCCGGGGATCGGCCTCGAGCCGCCGGATCGCGGCGGCGGTGGCGCCGTCGTCGGTCGAGCAATCGTCGACGATGAGGATTTCGACCTCGACGTCCTGGGCCAAAGCGGACCCGACCGACTTGTCGAGATACTCGGCGACATTGAAGGCCGGTATCAGAACCGAGACGACCGGCGCCGATTGTGACACACGCTGATCCGCAACCGTCATCCGCGAATTTCTCTCCGTTGGATTCATAAGAAGTCCAGCGGGCACAAGCGGGTGCGCCCATTGCGGCTGGATTTGCGGCATGCCCGCCGCTAGAGCGACCTACACGCAGCTGGCGAAGGTTGGAAGCCTCCGCTTGGGCCGCGGCGACGAGGCGGCATCGAGCAGGGGCCACGCCCTTCGGCGCCGCAGCCTCCGACAGGAAAGAACGATTCGCGATGACCAATCCACGCGCTCAAGGGAGCGCTTCCTTGAAAGGCATCATCCTTGCCGGCGGGAGCGGCACGAGGCTCTATCCCGCGACCCTGACCGTGTCGAAGCAGCTGCTGCCGGTCTACGACAAGCCGATGATCTATTATCCGCTGGCGACCCTGATGCTGGCCGGAATCCGCGAGATACTGATCATCTCCACTCCGCGCGACCTGCCGAGCTTCCGTAGCCTGCTCGGCGACGGGAGCGCCTTCGGAATCGCCTTGACCTACGCCGAGCAGGCGCAGCCGAACGGCCTTGCCGAAGCCTTCCTGATCGGCCGCGACTTCGTCGGCGACGACCCGGCGGCCCTGATCCTGGGCGACAATATCTTCTTCGGCAGCGGCCTTGCGGCGCTCTGCCGCGAGGTCGCTGCGCGCGACACGGGCGCGACGGTCTTCGCTTATCATGTCGAGGATCCCCAGCGTTACGGCGTCGTCTCCTTCGATCCGGAGACGATGAGGGCGCTCGAGATCGTCGAGAAGCCGCCGCAGCCCAATTCCAACTGGGCCGTCACCGGTCTCTATTTCTACGACAATCGCGTGCTCGACATCGCCGCGCAGGTGAAGCCTTCCCACCGCGGCGAGCTCGAGATCACCGACATCAACCAGGCCTATCTGGAATTGGGCGAGCTCAACGTCGTTCGGCTGGGCCGCGGCTTCGCCTGGCTCGACACGGGCACCCATGACAGCCTCCACGAGGCGGCCTCCTTCGTGAGGACCGTCGAGCATCGCCAGGGAATCAAGGTGATGTCGCCCGAGGAGATCGCCTTCGATTCCGGCTGGCTCGACGCGGACCAGCTGCGCTCGGCGGCGGAGCGCCTCGGCAAATCCGATTACGCCACCTTCCTCAGGCGGCGCGCCGACGAAGGGCCCGCCGGCTCGGGCGGTCTTTACGGAGTTGCCCGGTGAGCCAGCGCCTCAACATCCTCGTCACCGGCGGCGCCGGGTTCATCGGCTCCGCGCTCTGCCGCCATCTCGTGGGCAGCGGCCGTTATCGGGTCGTCAATTTCGACAAGCTCACCTACGCGGGCAACCTCGATTCCCTCAGGGAGATAGAGACGTCCGCCGACTACCGCTTCGTCCAGGGCGACATCGGCGACCAGGCCAAGGTGCGCGAGCTGCTGTCGCAAGAGGCGATCGACATCGTCATGCATCTCGCCGCGGAAAGCCATGTCGACCGGTCGATCGACGGGCCGGAAGCCTTCATCGACACCAATATCCTCGGCACGTTCCGGCTTCTCAACGCCGCGCTCGAACATTGGCGGGGCCTGCCCGAGGAAGGCAAGGCCCGGTTCCGCTTCCACCACGTCTCGACCGACGAAGTGTTCGGCGACCTGCCGCTCGACGAAGGAATCTTCACCGAGGAGACGCCTTACGCCCCCTCCTCGCCTTATTCGGCCTCCAAGGCCGCCTCGGACCATCTGGTCCGCGCCTGGCACGAGACCTACGGCCTTCCGGTCGTCCTCTCCAATTGCTCGAACAATTACGGGCCCTATCACTTCCCCGAGAAGCTGATCCCGCTGATCATCCTCAATGCGCTCGAGGGCAAGGCCCTGCCCGTCTACGGCAAGGGCGAGAATATCCGCGACTGGCTCCACGTCGAGGACCATGTCCGGGCGCTCGAGCTGGTCGCGACCAGGGGGACGGTCGGCGAGAGCTACAACGTCGGGGGCCGGGCCGAGCGCACCAACCTCGATGTGGTCGAGACGATCTGCGACCTGCTCGACGACCGCCGGCCGCTTGCCGACGGCCGCGGGCGGCGCTCGCTGATCGCCTTCGTCACCGACCGGCCCGGTCACGACCGGCGCTATGCCATCGATCCGTCCAAGATCGAGCGCGATTTGGGGTGGCAGGCCCGGGAGAGCTTCGAGAGCGGGATCGCGGCGACGATCGACTGGTATCTCGGCAACGACTGGTGGTGGCGCCCGATCCGCGAGGGCAAATATTCCGGAACGAGGCTGGGAACGGCCTGATGCGAATGCTCGTCACCGGCCGCGACGGCCAGCTCGCGCGAAGCCTCGCCGAGCGCGCCGCGGCTTTCCCCCACCTGTCCGTAGAGACGGTCGGCAGGCCCGAGCTCGACCTCGAGCAACCCGAATCGATCGCGGCGGCGATCGCCGCGGCGGCTCCGGACGTGGTCGTCAACGCCGCCGCTTACACCGCGGTCGACCAGGCCGAAGACGAGCCGGACCAGGCGTTTCGGGTCAACGGCGCCGCCGCCGGCGAGGTCGCCGCCGCGGCGCGCCGGGCCGGAGCGCGGATCGTCCAGGTCTCGACCGATTACGTCTTCGACGGCACCGGCGAGGGCGCCCGCGGCGAGACCGCGCCGACCTGCCCGCTCGGAGTCTACGGCCGCTCCAAGCTCGAAGGCGAGCTTCGGGTCGGGGAGGCCAATCCGGACCATGTCATCCTGCGCACGGCCTGGGTCTACAGCGCCCATGGCCGCAACTTCGTCAGGACGATGCTCGGAGCGGCGGGCCAGCGCGACGAGCTCAGCGTCGTCGCCGACCAGCGTGGCAGTCCGACCGCCGCCGGCGATCTCGCCGACGGCATCCTCACCCTGGTCTCCGCCTGGCGCGACAGCCCCCGGCTCGGCCTCGGCGGAACCTACCATCTCGCCGGGTCCGGCGAGGCGAGCTGGTTCGACTTCGCCGCCGCCATCTTCGAGGAAGCCGCCCGCCACGGCCTGCCGACGGCGGCGGTGAAGCCGATCCGGACGGCCGACTGGCCGACCCGGGCCGAGCGGCCGGCCAACAGCGTCCTCGACAGCGGCCGGTTCGCCGCCGACTTCGGCTATCGCGCGCCGCATTGGCGGGAATCGATGGCGGCGGTGGTCGCCGAGCTGGCCGGCGCGGCGGCGGCCGACACGCTTCCCGGCAAGGACGACAGGCTGTGACGACTGACGAGGCCCGCAAAGGCAATATCGATCCGGCCACCGTCGACGGCTTCGGCCGCGAGTGGGCGACGTTCGACCAGGTCGAGCTCGATTCCGACGAGCACGCCCAATTGTTCGAGGGCTATTTCTCGGTCTTTCCGTTCGCGACTCTTCCGGCCGGCGCCGAGGGCTTCGACCTCGGCTGCGGCTCCGGCCGCTGGGCGGCGCTGATGGCCCCGCGGGTCGGCACCCTCCATTGCATCGACCCCTCGTCCGAAGCCCTCGATGTGACTCGCCGCCGTCTCGCCGGCCAGTCCTCCGCCCGTTTCCATCTCGCCGGCGCGGATTCGATACCCCTTGCCGACGGGAGCCAGGATTTCGGTTATTCGCTCGGAGTCCTCCACCACATACCCGACACGCGCGCGGCGATGCGGGATTGCGTGAAGAAGCTGAAGATCGGGGCGCCCTTCCTGGTCTACCTCTATTATGATTTCGACAATAAGCCCGGCTGGTTCCGGATGGTCTGGAAAGGTTCGGACATGGTCCGCCGGGTCATCTCGAGGCTTCCGTTCCGCCTCCGCAAGGGCGTCACCGACGTCATGGCCGTATCGATCTACTGGCCGCTGACCCGAACCGCCCGAGTCGCCGAGCGGCTCGGCGCGAACGTCTCGAACTTCCCTCTGAGCGCCTATCGGCGCGCCAGTTTCTACACGATGCGGACCGACAGCCTCGATCGCTTCGGAACGCGTCTCGAACACCGGTTCACCCGCGCCGAGATCGAGGCGATGATGACGGAATCGGGCCTGATCGACATCCGTTTCCGCGAAGACACGCCTTATTGGGTCGCGTGCGGCCGCCGGGCGTCCTGAGGCCGGACAAGCGTCGACGGATCGGCTCGAACGCCTCATCCGCCCGCCCCGAGCCCCTGAATTCGGGGACCATGATCGTCTCAGGTTTATACAGCTTGCGTCATCCCGGCGAAGGCCGGGATCCATGAACACGGCGGCGCGAGCTGGAGTGACAACGATGTTCATGGATTCCGGCCTTCGCCGCAATGACGGAGAGGTCAGACGAAGAGCGACTCAACCGAGCGTGATCTGCTCTAGGCCGGGACGGACTCGCTCTGTTCCTCCTCGAAGAAGCGAACGGTCGCCGCCAGGCCCTCGTCGAGCTCGACCTCGGGCTTGAAGCCGAACTCGCCCGACAGGCGGCCGATGTCGGCGCGAATCTGGCGGATGTCGTTCGACCATTCGCCGCACCGCTTCACCGGGATCGCCTCTCCGGCCTGACGCTCGAGGACCTGCAGGAGATGGTTGATGCTGAAATCCTTGCCGGTGCCGACATTGTAGACCTGCTCGTCCGAGCCATCGAGCACGGCCACCACCGCCTTCACGACGTCGGCCACATAGATGAAGTCGCGGCTCTGCTCGCCGTCGCCGTAGAGATTGACCGGAAGCCCGTTCGCGGCCGCGTGCGAGAATTTGCAGGTGACGTTCGCATAGGGGTGGTCTTCCGCCTGGCGCGGCCCGTAGACATTGAAGAACCGCAGGCTGCAGTGGCTGAAATTGTGGATCTTGCCGTAAATGCTGAGCAGATGCTCGCCGGCCAGCTTGGTCAGCGCGTAGGTCGTGATCGGCGCCTGCAGGCCGTCTTCCGCGAGCGCTCCGGCGGAGCCGTTGCCGTAGACGGAAGAGCTGGAGGCGAACACCAGGCGGGGAATTCGGCGCCGGGCGCAGAACTCGATCACCCGCAAGGTGCCCCGGACGTTGACTTCGTCGTAGGTGTCGGGGTCCCGCAGGCTGTCCTGGCCGCTGATCAGGGCGGCCAGATGAACGACGCCGTCGACCGGCGGGATTTTCGAGTCGAGCTCGGCGAGGTCGCGAATGTCGCCCTCGATGAACGTCAAGGGTCCCTTCGCGGCGGCGAGATTCGAACGCTTGCCCGAACTCAGATCGTCGAGAACCACCACGGCGTCGCCCCGCGCCAGCAGCGCCTCGCAGAAATGTGAGCCGATGAACCCGGCGCCGCCGGTCACGAGATAGGTCCTGCTCAAGCTTACTACTCCGATGAAGATTGGGGGCGCCGTCGGGCGCCGGATCGGGCGCGGGTCGCACAATCCGGCCGGAAAAGCAAAGTTGGACTGCTTGGGCCCCGGCAAATTGCGCTTTAATCGAAACCCCTTGAGATTCGCCGACCAGTTCGGTTACGGGACCGCGCCGGGTGGGCGTCAAGCCACCGACGCCGTCGGGCGGACCGGCGGAGAGCAGAATCTGGATGTCAATGGAATCGGATCCGACCCCGGCCGCGCGGGCTCCGCAGCGGCGCATCAGGATGCTCGTGCTGGCCCCCTATCCGTTCGGGGTCGCCGCCGTTCAGCGCTTCAAGTTCGAGCGCTTCTACGACGACTGGCGCGCCGCCGGCTACGATGTGACCGTCTCGCCCTTCATGGGCATGGCCCTGTGGCGGGTGCTTTACGAGCCGGGCAATCTGCTCCTCAAGGCTTTCGAGGTGGCGAAGGGCTATGCTCGGCGCGCGTTCGACCTGCTCCGGATCCGATCCTACGATGTCGTCTACATCCACCTCTGGGTGACTCCCCTCGGCCCCGCTCTGTCCGAGCGGGTGGCTCGAAAGCTGGCGCGGCGGATCGTCTTCGATCTCGAGGACAATCTGCTCGCCCAGCCGACCCAGGAGCTGGAAAACCACCCGAACCCGTTCCTCCGCTTCATCCGGAGCCGCGAGAAGGGGCCCTATCTGGTCAAGACCGCGGACCATGTCATCACCAGCACGCCGTACCTCGCCGAGGCGGCGGCGAAGCTCAACGCCGGAGGGCAGGCGACCTACATTCCCCCCTCGGTCGATACCGACCGGATCAAGCCCCCCGCCAGCCGCGACGACGGCATCGTCACCATCGGCTGGACCGGAACGTTCAGCTCGAAGCCCTATCTCGACCTGTTGGCCGGAGTCTTCCAGGAGCTCGCCCGCCGGGTCTCCTTCAGGCTCCTCGTGATCGGCAATTTCGACTACGAGCTCGAGGGCGTCGACGTGAAGGTGGTGCGCTGGTCGGCGGAGCGCGAGGCCGAGGACCTTCAGGAAATCGACATCGGCGTCTATCCCCTCCCGGTCAACGAATGGGTCTTCGGCAAGGGCGGATTGAAGGCCCTCCAATATATGATCGTCGAGGCGCCGCCCGTCGCTACCGACGTCGGCACCGTCTCGAGCTTCGTCCGGCACGGCGAGAACGGCTTCCTCGTGAAGACCGATCCGGAGTGGCTGGAGGCCCTCGAGACGCTGGTCCGCGACCCCGAGCTCAGGCGTCGCCTCGGCCGCCAGGCCAGGCTCGATGCCGTCGAAACCTATTCCGTCAAAGCCATTGGCGGCAATTACCAGCGAGTTCTCTCCACCGTGTTGGAAACCGATAAATGACCGAGAAGAAGAAAATCTACATCGCCGGCTGCGGCGGCATGCTCGGCGAGGCGTTCTACCGCGTCTTCGGCGAGCGTTATGAGCTGAAGTGCACGGACAAGGACGTCAATTCGGATTGGCTGTCCTTCCTCGATTTCCGGGACGGCGATGCCTACCGGGCCGACGTCGAGGCCTTTCGCCCCGATTATTTGTTCCATCTCGGCGCCCATACCAGCCTCGAATATTGCGAGCAGGAGATCGAGGACGCCTACGCCACCAACACTCTGGCGGTCGAGGACGCGGTCCATATCGCCAACGCGCTCGACATTCCGCTCCTCTACATCAGCACGGCCGGAATCTACGACGGCGCCCAGGAAACCTATGACGATTGGGACCTGCCCAATCCGCTCGGTCATTACGCCCGGAGCAAATATCACGGAGAGCGCTTCGTCGCTGAGAATTGCCGCCGCCACCTGATCTGCCGCGCCGGCTGGATGATGGGCGGCGGCCCCGACAAGGACAAGAAGTTCATCCAGAAGCTGATGAAACAGCTGAAGGCCGGAAGCAGCGAGCTCCACGTCGTCGACGACAAGCTCGGGACCCCCACTTATACGCTCGATTTCGCCCGCAACGTCGAGCTTCTGGTCGAGAAGGAAAAGTGGGGCATCTACAACATGATCTGCTCCGGCGTGACCAGCCGGCTCGAGGTGGCGCAATATCTGGTCGAGGCCCTCGGGCTGGCTAGCCAGGTCAAGGTCACCCCGGTCGGTTCGGACTATTTCAGCGCGGAATATTTCGCGGCCCGCCCGGCCTCCGAGCGTCTCATCCCCCGCAAGCTGCAGCTTCGCGGCCTCTATGTGATGCGGGACTGGCGAACCTGCCTCAACGAATATCTCGCCGAATATTATCAGGGCTATCTGGCCCGCTGAGCCGGGCGAGGTTGGCCAGGGCGTCGCGATAATCCTGGACGCTGCGCCCCAGGGAAAATCGTTCGACGCCGGCCGCCCGGGCGCGTTCGCGATAGGCCTCGCGGTTCGGAAGGACTTCGTTCGCGATCCACCTCGCCGCCTCCGCGAGGCCGCGGGAATCGTCGAAGAAGACGCCCGCGGAGACCGGCGCCTCATTGTCGCCGACCGCGGCCGTCCCGACGGTCGGGACTCCGCAGAGCAGATATTCGCCGATTTTCACCGGAGCGATGCCCTTGGTCGAGAAGCTCTCGCTGATGAAGGCGGTGCCGACGTCCGCCCCGGCCAGATAGCGCGGAACGTCGTCGGGAGGCACTCGCCGAACGACGGTGAATTCGGCGAGGCCCGGGAGCGGATCGATGAGCTCGGCCTGCGCGACTTCCGGAGAGCCGGTCAGGACCAGGAGGCGCGTATCCGGCCTCAGAGCGCGCAGCTCGAGCGCCAGCTCCCCGATCCGGCGAGTCCGGTAACGGCCGCCGAGCGAGCCGGCATAGACGAGCAAGGGCGCATCCGGAGCGATTCCCAGCTCGGCGCGAACGGCCCTTCGTCCGTCGTCGTCGAACGGGTGGAATATCCTCTCGTCCCGGCCGTTGGTGACGACGGTATATTTGGCGGGGTCGGCCGGCGGGCCGGCCCTCGCCATCAGGACATCGCGGGTCGCCGCGGTGCGGGTGAGGATCGCGGTCGACTTGCGCACCATCTGGGCCTCGATGTCCCGGAGCAGGCGATAGACCGGCCCGGTCGTCTTCAATCCCGCGAACTCGACCCGCTCGTCGAGCTCGAGGCCGTCCGCGTCCAGAAGCACGGGCCTGAGGCCGGATCCGCCACCCGCCAGGACGGCGAGCGAGGGAAGCACGCTTCTCGGCATGATCGCGTCGGCGCCGAAATGGCGGACGGCCTTGCGTACCCGCAATCCGCCGAGCACCGCGGTCGCGAATGCGCCCAGCGCGCCCCAGCGCCAGATGTCGACCGAGCGATAGCCGCAGCCGGCTTCGGCGCAGGTCGCGCGCACCGCCGCCTCTTCCTCGGCGCTGCCCCAGCGGAACTGCAGGATGTCGAATTCGAAGCCGTCGCGCTTCAGCCCCGTGAAGATCGGCAGGAAAAGGGATTCGAGATAGTGGACCTGCGGTCCGTCCCAGGTGACGAACAATATCTTCAACCCACCCTACCTTTCGATCGAACCGCTTGCGTCTGCGGTGGCTGGATTTGTGGAGCGCCGGCCCGACCCCGCCTGCCGCGATCCGCGCCAAGACGCGCCGACTAGCGGTTAAGACCGCGGCTTTCCAGCGGTTCGGCCGCTCCCTTCGCGGCCGGCGAAAAATCGGCGATGGCGCGGACGATCTCCGGAAATGCCCGGCCGCTGACTCCGAAGTCCATATGGCCGCAATCGAGCTCCACCTGGCTGTCGCTTTCGCCGGCCCGGCCGCGCGCGCAGGCGGGCGGAATAACGCCGTCCCGCTTAGACCAGATGGCCAGGGTCGGCACCGGCGGCTTCTCGGCCAGGCGGATCTCGATTGGAGGCGAGTCGACCTTGTGACCGGCGACGAGCTCGTAGAGGCGCCAGGCGTTGGTCCAGTGCGGATCGCCCGAAAACGGCGCCCCCAGGGTCGCCACCTTGTCGACCAGGGCGGGCCTGAGCTTGGCGACTTCGCGCGCGATGATCCCGCCAAGGCTCCAGCCGACGAGGACGACGGGCCGCCCCCGCCCGTGCCGCTCGATCTGGGCCGCCACCCGTTCCAGCAGGTCCGCCGAGGCGCCGCGATTGAAGCCGAGACCCCAGCCGGCGACCCGATAGCCGGCACCGGCGAACGCGCGCTGAAGGCCGAGAGTCGTCCGGTCGGTGGCGAGAAAGCCCGGAAGAACCATCAGCGGCGGCCCGTCGGCTGGCCCACGCTCGCCGAGCCGGCCGAAACCGCGCCAGAAACGCGAGCCGAGGGCGAAACCCTCCCTGACAAGCAGCCTGAGCGGCGGCCGGCTCTCGTCAGAGATATTCGCCCCCCATCAAGCCCCGAAGGGCCTCGGGCAGCCTCACCCGACCATCCGCTTGCTGGTGGTTCTCGAGGAGCGGGACGAGAATCCGCGGGCTGGCGAGCGCGGTGTTGTTGAGCGTGTGGACGAAGCGGACCTTGCGTTCCGAATCCCGCCACCGAAGGTTCGCCCGCCGCGCCTGCCAGTCGTGGAGGGTCGAGCAGCTGTGGGTTTCGCGATATTTGCCCAGCGAGGGCACCCAGCTTTCGATGTCGTTCATCCGATACTTGCCGAGCCCCATGTCGCCGGTCGAGGTCTCGACGATCTGATAGGGGATTTCGAGGGCCTGCAGGAGCCGCTCGGCATTGGCGAGCAGCCGCGCGTGCCAGAGCGCCGATTCCTCCGGATCGTCGGCGCAGATGACATATTGCTCGAGCTTGTAGAATTGGTGGACCCGAAGCAGCCCGCGAACGTCCCGGCCGGCGCTTCCGGCCTCGCGTCGGAAGCAGGGGGAATAGCCGGCGTAGAGGATCGGAAGCTGCCCGGAGTCGAGGATCTCGCCCGAATGAAGCGAGGTCAGGGCGATCTCGCCGGTGCCGGCGAGGTAGAGCCCGTCCTTGGGCATCTCATAGGCTTCTTCCTCGTGGCCCGGAAAATGGCCGGTGGCGACGAAGGCCTGCGGCTTGGCCAAAGCCGGCACGGTCATCAGGGTGAAGCCGTCCTCGGCGATGATCTGCTGGGCCCAGAACATCAGCGCCTGCTCCAGCAGGGCAAGCCGGCCCTTG
>DASQLT010000049.1:0-4093 GCA_035629855.1 Allosphingosinicella sp. | reverse complement strand
CTTCATCAACGCCTACAATTACGGACGCCGCCTCAAGACCCTGCGCGGCCTCACGCCCTACGAGTACATCTGCAAATGCTGGGCCTCACAGCCCGAACGCTTCACATCAAACCCGCACCATCAATCGCTGGGACCAAACACCTAGGGTACGCTACTGCTTAGCTCAGCGAACTCGGCTTTCGCCTTGCTGCTCCAAAGCTGACTGGCAGCTATCGGCCAAAAACCGGACGTGGCATGATTCCGCTATCACCCGTTCGTCGGCCGAGCACGAGCCCAAAGAAGACATGGATATCGCTTGCCATGGCTGCATTTGGCGTGCTTGCCGGGTGATTGCCGCCTCGATGCACCGTGTGCCGGCCTTCGGTTGACATTCCCCCCGAACCCACGCATTTCCGCCCCGGCGGCCCGATGGCGGAGTGGTTACGCAGAGGACTGCAAATCCTTGCACGCCGGTTCGATTCCGGCTCGGGCCTCCACCACGTGGCAGTTAAACAACAGTCATATCGTGAATTTCTATACGCGAATTAGAGGGTTGGAATCACAGTTCCATCGCTGTAAACGGGCCAACGAAACAACGAAAACCAGGGAGCTAGTCCTTTGTCCAAGCATGCGCAGTCGAAATCCGCCCGTTGGGTCCGTCCTGAGCTGAAGAAGCTCAGCGCCGGGTCGGCCGAAGCCAATGCCACCGGTATCGACGACGGCGGCCCTGTCGGCAACGCGCGCTCGTAAGCGCGCCGTTTCCGCGAGTTGTTATTCAAGGACGTCCGCCCTTCGGCGGGCGTCTTTTTCGTTCGTTCCCCCTCAGCGGGTTTGAGCCTTGTCCGCCATCGCAGGTGTCTGGAGTTTCGGTGGGGAGGCTCGCGCCCCGTCGCTTTGCGGCCGTCTCCTCGACTCCCAATCGGTTTACGGCCCGCATCGCCGCGATTGCGCCACCTATGGCGATTATTCCACGGGACGGTGCCTCTTCCAGCTGCTGGCCGAAGACGAGCTTGACCGGCAACCCCTGACCAGCGACGATGGGCGTTTCGTGCTGGTCGCCGATCTTCGCATCGACAATCGGGAGGAGCTTCTCTCCGGACTCTCGCTCGGGACCGCCGACGGGTCGCGGCTAAGCGACTCGGCGCTTCTCTTCCGGGGCTGCCTCGCCTGGGGGAGAGGAGTCCTGACCCGGATGATCGGAGACTTCGCCTTTGCGCTTTGGGACGCCCGCGACCGGACCTTGCTGCTCGCCCGCGACACGGCCGGCGAGCGGCCTCTCCATTATCGTCGGGGCGAAGGCTTTTTCGGTTATTCGACCATGCCTCTCCCTCTCGCCCGCCTTCCGGACAGGCGCTTCGACGTCGATGAGGAGCGCCTCGCCGAATTCGTCGCCGACCTTCCCCCCGCCGGCGGCGGCCGAAGCTTCCTGGCCGGAGTCCGGGCGATCGAGCCCGCGCATTGCGCGCTCGTCACGAGCCAAGGGATAAGCGTGGAGCGTTATTGGGAGCCGAGCCGCCGGCCGCTTCGCTTCGCCCGCCGCGAGCAATATGGCGAGGCCCTTCGCGAGCAGCTCGACGCCGCCGTCTCGCGCCGCCTGCGGCGCTCGGGCGGCCTCACCGGGTCCCAGCTGAGCTCCGGGCTCGACAGCAGCGCGGTGACGACCTCGGCGGCGACCGTTCTCGCCGCGAGGGGAGAGCGGCTGCTTGCTTTTACCTCTGCGCCTCGCGAAGGATTTGACGGACCCGTGGTCGCCGGCCGGATCGGCGACGAATCGGCCGTCGCCGCGGCGACGGCAGGGCTTCATCCCAATATCGACCATCATGTCGTTCGGCCGTCCGGAGTCTGCGCGCTGAAGCTGATCGAGGCCAGCCACCGGCTGTCGGGCCAGCCGGTCGGCCACGTCGGCAACAATGTCTGGTGGCAGGGCATCAACCGATGCGCGAGCGACTTGGGCGTGCGCGTGATGCTGACCGGCGAGGCCGGCAATTTCACCATCAGCGCCGGTCTCGGCGTCGACACGCTGGGCGACCTCGGCCGTTCCGGCGCTTGGCGCCGCTGGTGGCGGGAGGCGCGCGCCCTGAGGCGCCGCGGCGACTTCGGCTGGCCGCAGATGCTCAACGCCTCGCTCGGACCTCTGCTGCCCGAAAGCCTCTATGCGCGGCTTCGGGGGCGCCGGCCGGAGCTGCCGCCCTTCGTCGCGGCGGGCTGGCGCGACCCGATGCGCAATCGGCTCGAAAGCGCGGGCTGGGATGTTCGGCCGCCCCGCGACGCCGCCGAGCGCCGGTGGAAGATGCTTCGGATGGCCGATCCCGGCAATTACCGAAAACGCAGCCTCGCCGAATGGGGCATCGAGGAACGCGATCCGACGAACGACCGGCGGCTGGTCGAATTCTGCTTCTCGCTTCCGCCCGAAGCGCTGCTCGAGGGCGGCGTGCGCCGGCCGGCGCTTCGGCGGGCGCTGTCCGGGCGGGTGCCCGCCGAATTGCTCGACCAGCGGCTTCGCGGCCAGCAGATGCCCGATTGGTTCGAGCAGATCACAGGCGAGGACGTCCAGGCCTTCGCCCGGGCCGAGGCCGGGACGGGCCTGGCCGGCTCCGTGATCGACCTCGAGGCGGTGAACGAAGTGGCGCGGAGCTGGCCGACGTCCGGCTGGGGAGAGCGACCCATAATCTACCTTTACCGGATGCACCTTTTGCGTACGCTCGCGGCGGCGAGCTTCGTCAGCTCGGTGAGGAGCGGCCGCCTTGACTGATCCCGCCCATCGCTATCGCCTGTTCGGCCTTTCGGTCCTGTCGGAGATAGAGCTGCCCGAGCTGGTCGGGGATCCGGGAGACGGAGCGCCGGACGTCCGGATCAAGCTCGGGAAGATCGGAACCGCCCCGGACGCAGCGGCCGGGTTGCACATCGACGGCGACGAGGCCCTGCTCGTCATCCCCCCGGCCGGCCGCTTCCTGACCCGCTCCGGGCGCGAGATGCTGGTCGAGCCCGCCGACGGGGTCTCGCCGCGCAACCTTCGGCTTTATCTGCTCGGCTCCGCCTTCGGGGCGATCCTTCACCAGCGCGGCCTGTTGCCGCTGCACGCCAATGCGGTGGTCGTCGAGGGCCGGGCCATCGGCTTCATGGGCCATCCGGGGGCAGGCAAGTCGACTCTGGCGGCCTGGTTCCACGACCGCGGGTTCGACGTCCTGGCCGACGACGTCTGCGTCGTCACCGAGGGCCCGGACGGAGTCCCGCTCGCACACCCGGGCATTCCCCGCCTGAGGCTTTGGCGGGAGGCCCTGGAAGCGGGCGGCCGCGACGCCTCGGCTTATGAGCGTTCCTTCGACGACATGGACAAATATACCGTCCCGACCGACCTCGAGCGCATGCTTCCCGCCGTTCCGCTCAGCCACCTCTATCTGCTGGAGAAAGCGGAGGACTCGCCGTCGATCGCCCGGCTCGAAGGCTCGGCGGCGGTGGAAGCGATGATCGCCAACACCTATCGCGGCGCCTATGTCCGGCTGATGGGGCATAGCCGGCAGCATATGCTCGCCTGCGCCGGCCTGGCGCGAACGGTGCCGGTGTTCAGGGCGCGGCGGCGCTGGGGCTATGACAGCTTCGATGCCGAAGGCGCAGCGCTCGAAGCACATGCCCGGCAGCTGATCCTCGAAGGCTAGAGCGTCGACGGGTCAGATTGGATCGCCGCCGCCCCGTTCGCGCTGAGCCTGTCGAGGGGCCTTCCTTCTTGGTCTGAGAAGAAGATGAAGGGCTTCGACAAGCTCAGCCCGAACGGAACCGGGACGAGGATCCCAGAATGCTTAGAGCATGATCATTTTAGACTGAAGCGCTGTCTCATCCCGTCATGCTGAACTTGTTTCAGCATCCAGCTTTCCGCTTCCCGGGCGAGCGACCAGCTGGATCCTGAAACAAGTTCAGGGTGACGCCGATGTCGGGAAAAAGTCCGCGATTCATTCTCAAGCGATCACGCTCTAGCTGTGGAGCCTCAACAGGTTGTTCCGGTTCAGGCCGAGTCGGCTGATGGGTGTTTGGGCTTGTAGGCTGCCATGTGGTCGATGCCAGTTATATTGGTGGAGCCATCGCGGCAGCTCGGCCTTGCGGTGCTCTGAGGTGGGGT
>DASQLT010000048.1:0-13018 GCA_035629855.1 Allosphingosinicella sp. | reverse complement strand
CCACCCTTGCCTCGAAAGCGAAGGCAATCCGGGACCCGGCGGCTCTTCACGAATGAAGTCTGGACGCTTTCGAGTTAACGACACGAAAGCAAAGCAAAGTCGTCCAGCCCCGGGTGCCCGTGGCAAGGACGCGCCGGCCGTAACTTCCCCCCGTCTCCAGCGGACGCACCCGCGCGTCCGTCTTCCGTCATCCCGGCGAAGGCCGGGACCCATGAACACCGCCGTTCGAGCCTTTACACCTCCATGTCCATGGATCCCGGCCTTCGCCGGGATGACAAGAGAAGCCGGGATGACGACGGAAGTGGAGCCAGGCCCTCGACCCTCAAGCGGTCTCCATCTCCTTGCGCGCCTCGGTCGCCGTCACTTGATAGTCGATCGGAGTGAAGCCCTCGGCGGTGCCGCGCGCCTTGGCGGCTCCGCCGGGGAAGCCGCTCCGGTCGCTATAGTCGCGTCCCGTCTCGCCGCGGCGCTCGCTCGTTTCGGCGGTGAGGCTGGCGGCGGTGAAGAGGTCGACGGCGGTGATCGCGCCTACCACGCCGAGCGCGATCCAGGCGTTACGGCGCTGAGACTCGTCGCCGTCGCGAACCCCGGCGGCGAGGGTGGCGAGGTCGACGAGGTCGCCGGCGACCCGGCCCCAGATGGCCGGCGCCGGAGTGTCGGAGAGCGCCCAGATGCCGGCGCCGATCTCGCGCCCGCCATAAGCCTGGAGAAGGCGCTCGCGGCCCTCCAGGCCGAGCGCCCGGGCGAGCTTGCCGGGCGCGACGATCTCGGCGACTCCCAGGGCGAGCGAGAACCAGCCGAGGCCGCGGGCGACCCGGTCGGTCTTGGTGAGGGTCCGGTCGGGGCGGCTGGTCACCAAAGTGGAGGAGGCGTTCATTCGAAAGTCCTTTCGCAATTCGACCCGTGGGGCCGGACCTGAAAATTACGGCTTCAAGACCACCTTGATGCAGCTGTCCTGCTTCTGCTCGAAGACCCGGTAGAGCCCGGGGCCCTCCTCCAGCGGGGCGGTATGGGTGATGACGAAGGAGGGATCGATCTGGCCCTCGTCGATCCGGCGGGTGAGGTCGTCCGTCCAGCGGCGGACATGGGTCTGGCCCATCCGGAAGGTGAGGCCCTTGTTCATCGCCATCCCGAACGGGATCTTGTCGACGAGCCCGCCATAGACCCCGGGGATGGAAAGCACTCCGCCGCCCCGGCAGACGTAGATCATCTCGCGCAGGACGTGGGGCCGGTCGCTCTCCATCATCGTCGCCTGCTTAACCCGATCGAGCATCGAATCGATGTGGGAGCCGGCATGGGCCTCGAGGCCGACGCAATCGATGCACTTGTCGGGACCCCTGCCGCCGGTGAGCTCGTTGAGGCGCTCGATCACGCTCTCGTCCTCGAAGTTGATCGTCTCGGCGCCTGCCGCGGCGGCCATGCTGAGCCGCTCGGGGAGCCGATCGATGACGACCACGGTCTTGGCGCCGAGCAGGATCGCGCTTCGTATCGCCATCTGGCCGACCGGGCCGGCGCCCCAGATCGCGACCACGTCGGTGCGCTGGATGTCGGCCTGGACGGCGGCCTGCCAACCGGTCGGGAAAATGTCGCCGAGGAACAGGGCCTGATCGTCGGTCATGCTGTCGGGGACCTTGATGTGGGTCGAATCCGCGAACGGCACCCGCAGATATTCCGCCTGCCCGCCGGAATAGCCGCCGGTGAGGTGGGTATAGCCGAACAGTCCGGCGGTGCGGTGGCCGAACACCTTGTCGGACAGCTCGCCGTTGCGGTTCGACTTTTCGCACAGCGAATAATTGCCGCGGCGGCATTGGTCGCACTCGTCGCAATTGATGGTGAAGGGGATGACGACCCGTTCGCCCTTCCTCAGCTTGGTGATCGCGCTGCCGGTCTCGACGACCTCGCCCATCATCTCATGGCCGATGATGTCGCCCGGCTTCATCGCCGGGATCATATTGTGGAAGAGGTGGAGGTCGGAGCCGCAGATCGCGCAGCTCGTCACCTTGATGATGGCGTCCTTGGGATCCTCGATCTCGGGATCGGGAACGGTATCGCAGCGAATGTCCTGCTTGCCGTGCCAGACGAGGGCTTTCATGGCCGTGATATCCTTATGGTTCGAACAGCGAACGCACGCCGGAACGCATAAGCCGAACGAACGGGCGCGAAGGCGCAACGCCTCGGCGCAATATCTGAAAACGGACCAGTAACGATCTGATTCGATACTGATTTACATCAATCGTCGACCGGAACCGGAGTGGCGGCCGGGGGTTCAGCCGCCGAGTTCCATTCAGGGAGGCCGCCATGGCTACGAAGACACAATCCAAGCAAGGCAACATTTCGCGCTCGAGCGGCGGCGGCGGCGGCGGCGGCGCCAAGGGCGAGCGCAGCGCCTTCTCCTTCGGCGGGAGCAACGCGGGCGTTCTCGCCGGCGCCGCGATCGCCGGAGCCGCGGTCGGGCTCGCCGCCAATCTCGGCCGCAAGTTCCTGATGCAGATGCCGTCGGCCGCCGCGGGCGACTGGTTCGACGCCTTGAAGGCCGAGCATGCCGCGACGCTCGCCGTCTTCGACAAGATCGAGGCGACCGACGACAGCCAGACGACCCAGCGCACGGCTTTGCTGATGAAGCTGAAATATGCGCTGACCAAGCATGCGCACGAGGAGGAGTCGATCATCTACCCGGCGCTCCGCCAGGCCAACAGCGCCCATGACGCGGACGCGCTCAACGCCGAGCATGGTTATGTGAAGACCTATCTCTACGAGCTTGAGAACATGCCGAAAGACAGCCCGGAATGGCTGGCCCGGGTGCGCGATTTCCGATCGATGCTGGAGGAGCATATCCGGATGGAGGAAGACGAGGTCTTCCCGGCCTTCAGGCAGGTCCTGTCGGAAGAGCAGAATGCGAAGCTGACCAGCCGGATGAACAAGGAAGGCTTCAAGATGGCGTGATCGAGAGGCGCCGGCCGGCCCTTTCGCCGGGATGACGAAAAAAGGCCGGCGGGTGTCCCCCCGCCGGCCTTTATCTTACGCCAGCTGACCGTGGCAGTGCTTGAACTTCTGGCCCGAGCCGCAGGGGCAGGGCGCGTTGCGGCTGACCTGGGGCATGTCGGCTTCGGCGACCTCGAACGTCCCCGACGGCATTTCCGGCCGGGCCGACTGGAGCGGCGGCAGCTTCGAAAGGATCGCTCCGGTGCCGGCGTCTATGTCGGCCGTATCGTCCTCGCCGGTGAACGGATCGATATGGTGGGTGATGAAGTCCGGCAGCCCCTGCATTTGCGGGAATTCGTCTTCCGGCGGCTGCAGGGTGAACCGCATCCGGCCGAGCCTGCCCGTGACGTCCTCGCGGATCGCGGCGAGCATGCGCTCGAACAGCTGGAAGGCTTCGTGCTTATACTCGTCGATCGGCTTGCGCTGGGCGTAGGCCCGCAGGTGGATGACCTGGCGGAGCGCGTCGAGCATCGCCAGATGGTCTTTCCAATAATGATCGAGCGACTGAAGGAGGATCTGCTTCTCGATCTGGATCCAGGTCTCGGGCGGGATCTCCGCCGCTTTCTCCTCGACCTGAGCGTCGGCGAGCTTCTCGATCCGGTCGAGCAATATCTCCGGATCGACCGCTTCTTCCTGGAGCCAGTCGTCGATCGGCGGCTGAAGGCCGAACACCTCCTCGACCCGCGTCTTGAGCAAGGGAATGTCCCATTGCTCGGGATAGGTGTTGGGCGGGCAGGCCTCGCCGACGATGGTGTTGACCGTCTCGGAGCGCATGTCGGTGACGACGTCGCCGACGGTAGCGGCGTCCATGATGTCCGAGCGCTGCTCGTAAATGACCTTGCGCTGGTCGTTCATGACGTCGTCATATTCGACGACCTGCTTGCGGATGTCGTAATTGCGCGCCTCGACCTTCTTCTGGGCGGTCTCGATCGCCTTGGATATCCAGGGGCTGACGATCGCCTCGCCGTCCTCCAAATTCTTGTTCATCAGGCGCGCGAACATGGTCTGCGGCCCGAAGATCCGAAGCAGATCGTCGTCGAGGCTGAGGTAGAAGCGCGACAGTCCGGGATCGCCCTGGCGACCCGAGCGGCCGCGCAGCTGGTTGTCGATCCGGCGGCTCTCGTGGCGCTCGGTGCCGAGCACGAACAGGCCGCCGGCGGCGATCACCCGCTGCTTCTCCTCCTCGACCTCCTGCTTGATCCGATCGATCGCCGCATCCTTCTCGGGGCCGTCCTCCATCTCGGCGAGCTCGTCGCCGACCCGGAACTCGACATTGCCGCCGAGCTGGATGTCGGTGCCTCGTCCGGCCATGTTGGTGGCGATGGTGACCACGCCCGTGCGCCCGGCCTGGGCGACGATATGGGCCTCCTGCTCGTGGAAGCGGGCGTTCAGGACCTCGTGCTTGACCCCCTCCTTCTGGAGGAACTCGCCGAGCAGCTCGGATTTCTCGATCGAGACGGTGCCGACGAGCACCGGCTGGCCGGTCAGCTGCTTTTCCTTGATCGATTTGGCGATGGCGGCGAACTTGTCGTTCTGGTTCTTGTAGAATTCATCGTCCTCGTCGACCCGCCTGACCGGCAGGTTGGTCGGGATGGTGACGACGTTCAATTTGTAGATGTCCCAGAATTCCGCCGCCTCGGTCGCCGCGGTTCCGGTCATTCCGCCGATCTTGGGATAGAGGCGGAAATAATTCTGGAAGGTGATCGAGGCCATGGTCTGGTTCTCGGGCTCGATGTCGACCCCTTCCTTGGCCTCGACGGCCTGGTGGAGGCCGTCCGACCAGCGCCGGCCTTCCATCATCCGCCCGGTGAACTCGTCGATGATGACGACCTTCCCGTCCTTCACGATATAATCGATGTCGCGCTTGAACATGACGTTGGCGCGAAGCGACTGGTTGAGATGGTGGACGACCAGGGTATTCTCGAAATCGTAGAGGTTCGAGCCATGCAGTAGCCCGGCATGCTCGAGCAGGCGCTCCATCTTCTCGGTGCCGTCCTCGGTAAGGACGACCGAGCGCTGCTTTTCATCCATCTCGTAATCGGCCGGATCGAGGCCCTTCACGATCGCGTCGACGCTCATGTAGAGCTCGGACTTGTCGTCGGTCGGGCCCGAGATGATCAGCGGCGTGCGCGCCTCGTCGATCAGGATGGAATCCACCTCGTCGACGATGGCGAAATTGAACGGGCGCTGGACCAGGGCCTCGCGCTCGTATTTCATGTTGTCGCGCAGGTAATCGAAGCCGAACTCGTTGTTGGTGCCGTAGGTGATGTCGGAACCGTAGGCCATCCGGCGCTGATAGTCGGTGAGGTTGGGGACGATGACTCCGACGGTCAGGCCGAGAAAGCGGTAGATCTGGCCCATCCAGTCGGCATCGCGGCGGGCGAGATAGTCGTTCACCGTGACGACGTGGACGCCCTTCCCTTCGAGCGCGTTGAGGTACACGGCCAAGGTCGCGACCAGGGTCTTGCCCTCGCCGGTGCGCATCTCGGCGATCTCGCCCTTATGGAGGACGATTCCGCCGATCATCTGGACGTCGTAATGGCGCTGTCCAAGAGCCCTCCTGGCCGCCTCGCGGACGGTGGCGAAGGCCTCGGGCAGGAGCGCGTCGAGTTCCTCGCCCTCAGCGAGGCGCCGCCGGAACAGAAGGGTCTGGTTGGCAAGCTCGTCGTCCGACAATGCGGAGATGGTCGGCTCGAAGCCGTTGATCTTGTCGACGATCTTGCCGAGCGAGCGGACGTATCGGTCGTTCGACGATCCGAAAATAGCTTTGGCGACTCCGCCCCACATATCGAAATCCTGTCATGTCTGAGTATTTGCAATGCGCCGGTGGCGCGCGACGCCCGCAGGCGCTTATCGAGAGAAACGGTCCGCGGCGGCGCGGGGTCCGGCGGCCGCTATTCCAGCCGGCGCTCGTCGACAGGAGCGGCCTGGGGCGCGAAGGACCGGGCCGCGGGCGAGGCGGGCGCCGATGCGGCGGGACGAATGCGGGACGCGGGAAGAGCAGGCCTGACGGCCTGAGCCGCCGAGTCCGCCGTCTGGGCGGCGAAATCCGCGGCGGCGGTTGCGGCGACCGCCGTGCTCTCGACCTGGCGCAATTCGACGGCCCGGTCGCCCGAGATCAGGCCGGTCAGGCCGGCGAGCATCGCCGAGAGGAAGAGCAGCAGTTCCAAAAGCCAATTCCAGGTCGGGCGCCCACAGTCGGGCTCCGCTCGGTTGCGACATAGTGATTGACGCCGCCCCCGTCCATGGGTCCGGCCGAGGATTGACGGTCAGCACAGCCGGCGCCGAGACCTCGTCATCCCCGCGTTCGCGGGAACGACGGAGCCTCGGTCCAAAACCCCGCCTTACCCGCCCTTGCCGTGCTGCGCCTGGTAATCCAGGCCGTTGAGCACCTGCTCGAGCCAGCTTTGCAACTGGGTCTTCGGCGCCGCGCCGACCTTGGTGGCGGCGACGTCGCCGCCGTTGAAAAGGATCATGGTCGGAATTCCGCGCACGCCATATTTGGCCGGAGCGGTGGGATTATCGTCGATGTTGAGCTTCACCACGGTGACCCGCTCGGCCATTTCGGCGCCGATCTCCTCGAGCGCGGGCGCGATCATCCGGCACGGGCCGCACCATTCCGCCCAGAAATCGACGAGGACGGGCTTGTCGGAAGCGAGAACCTCCGCCTGGAAGGTGTCGTCGCTGACGGACTTGGTGGCCATGGGAATCTCCAAAAAAGGGTCGAAATGCCATTTAGGAAGCCGCGGGCGCCGGCTCAACCACCGGGCGGTAGCGCTCGAGCAGGCTTTCCGGAAGGTCGATCAGGACGGGAGTCGCCGTGTAGAGCAGTTTCGCGGCGATCGGCCGACCCGGGAAAACGACCTTCAGCGCCTCGACATAAGCCGCCATCTGGCGAAGGTGGGGGACCGGGATCTCGTCGGCCGTCCCGGGCGCTCGGCGGCCCGTCTTGAAATCGGCGACGAGGATCCGGTCGGGCCGGACGAGCAGGCGATCGACCGAGCCGGAGACGACGATTCCCCCGGCGACGACGGCGGCGATCGGCGCTTCGGCGAGGGCGCCGGGTCCGAACAGCTCCGAATGGGCCGGATCGGCGATCAGTCGGCAGGCGTCTTCGACGAGACCGCGGCGAAGGGCGGGATCGTCGATCCCTGCGGAGCGCTCGAGCCAGCGCTCGGCGCGCGCCGCCCTTTCCTCCCGGGGGACCCCGGGAAGCCGCTCGAACAATTGATGGAGCAGCCGCCCGCGCTGGGCCGCCACCCGCATCGCCGGCGAGGGCGGCGGATCGGCGACGTCGTCCTCGCCCAGCGCCGACGGCGCCAACGGCCGCGGCGGCCGCGCCTCGACCGGCGCCGGGCGGTGGATCCAGTCGGGCACGAGCCCCTCGGCGGCGGCGGGGCGGGGCGTGGCCCTCGTGACGGTTTCGGGATCGCCGAAGCGGCGGGCGCGGCCCCAATGCGGATCGTCCTGCCATTCGGCGCCGAGCCCGAGGAGCGCGTTGTCGAGCGCCGTCCACCAGCTCGAGAGCGCGGGCCCCTTGCGGTCGGCGGGACCGAGGGCGCCGCCGATGTAGAGACGCTCCTCGGCCCGGGTCGAAGCGACGTAGAGGAGCCGCCAATGCTCTTCGCGCTCGCGCCGGTCCGAAGCGGCCAGCTGGGAGGCGACCGGCTCGGCGAGCTCGTCCTTGCGGGGGCGGAAGATCGGAATTGCGGGGCCTTCGGGGGCGAGCGAAAGGCTTGCGAAGGCGGCTCCGAAACCGCCCCCGCGGCGGTCCGGGTCGGAACAGGCGTCGGCGAGTATGACCACCGGAGACTGCAGGCCTTTCGAGCCATGGACGGTCATCACCCGGACCGCGTCGAGGGGGGCGGAGGGATCGCGGACGATCTCCACTTCGCCGCGGGCGAACCAGTCGAGGAAGCGCTGCAGCGAGGGCGCCGGGTTCGACTCGAAATCGAGGGCGGAAGAAAGCAGCTCCTCGATCGGGTCGCGGGCCTCGTTTCCAAGCCTTTCCAGGAGCTTGCGGCGGCCACCTAAGGTTCCGCTCAAGATCGTCTCGAAGAAGGAATAAGGGGTCGCGTAATCCGCCATGGCAAGCAGCGCGTGAAGGCCGTCGAGGCTGGTCTGGAGACGCTTGGGATTCGCCTCGAATCGCAACTTATCGCCACGAATGTTGAGCCAGAGCGGGCCTTCGCGCCGGAAGGACGCGGCGAAAAGCTCGTCCTGGGTCCAGCCGAAGAGCGGCGAGACCAGGAGCGCGCCGAGATTGAGGTCGTCGAGCGGCTGGATCGCGAAGCGGGCGGCGGCGAGCAGGTCCCGGACGGCCAGCGGCGCCGACAGGGCGAGCCGGTCGACCCCGGCCACCGGAACCCCCTCGGCATGGAGCCGGGCGACGATCAGCGAGGCGAGGTCGCCGCGGCGGCGGACGAGGACGAGTATGTCCTCGGGGCGGACCGGCCGCTTCTTCGCGCCCGAGCCGAGCATGAACGGGTTGCGGACCCAGTCGGCGATCTGGGCGGCGAGGCGGCGGGCGTAGTCGCGAACGACCTCGCTCACCCACCCTTCCTCGCCGCTTTCCTCCCCGCCCCCGTCATTGTCTTCGCTGTGGGGCAGCCAGAGCGTGACCGAGCCCGGCCGCCCGACATGGTGGCTTTCATGGGGGTTGGGCGCCCTGGGCAGGCCCAGCGCCTCATAGCCCAGATCCCCGATCAGCCGGTCGACGGCGGCGAGGATCGGCGGCGAGGAGCGGAAGCTTCGGTCCACCGACAGGTCGAGGAAGTCGGGCGGGATCTCCCGGGGCGGCAGGTTCATGTCGATCGCCGCCTGCCGGAGCAGCTTAGCCTTGGCCTGGAAATAGGCCCGGGCGCGCTCGAACTCGCCCGGATTGGTGCCCTGGAAGCCGAAGATGGCCTGCTTGTAGTCGCCGACCGTGAACAAGGTGCGATGGCGCCCCCCGGCCCCCTGCCCCGCGAAATATTCCTCCACCAGGGCGCTGACGATGTTCCATTGCGCGACGTTGGTGTCCTGCGCCTCGTCGACGAGGATGTGGTCGGTATTCTGGTCGAGCTTGAAGCGCACCCATTCGCCCATGCCCGGAGTCAGAAGGAGCCGCTCGGCGAGTCGGATGAGATCGTCGAAGTCGAGCACGGCATGGGCGCGCTTGGCCTCGGTCCAGGCCTCGGCATAGACCTGGCCGGCGCGAAGGCCGGCGGCAAGGCAGGCGGTGAGCGCGGCGAGCCTGCGCATCGTGAGCAGCCGGGCGCAGCATTCGAAAGCGCTCGTCGCGAGTTCGATATAAGTCTCATCTTGCGGCGCTTGACCCTTGGCGAAGCTGCGAATTTCACCGTCGGCCTTGGCCCAGACCGAATGAAGCTTGTCGAGCAGGCCGGCGCGCTCGACCAGCCCGGCCGACGCCCATTGCTCGCACAGGGACGAGCGCTCGACTCCGTTCTTCGTCGCCCACCGGCTGTTGAGAAGCCCGATCCGGCGAAGCGCGCCGACGTCGAAACTCTCGTCGCAACATTGGCCGGCGATGGCCTCGTCGATGTCGCCGAGCGGAAGCCCGAAGGCGCGGCGAAGCCGGTCCTCGACCAATTCGGGCGGGCCCAGTGACGTCATGGCGTCGGGCACCCGGGCGCAGCGGCGGACGAAGGCCTCGGCGCCCCCCTCCCCCAGCCGGTGGCTCAGCGCCTGGATGTCCCGGATCAGGCCGGAGGCGCCGCCCTCCTCGGCCCGGACCAGCATCTCGGCCAGCGTCTGCCGCGCCAGCAACTGCTCCTCCCGCCCCTCGAGCGGCCGGAAACCGGGCACCAGCCCCGCCTCCGCCGGGAAGGCGGCGAGCAGGCCCTGGGCGAAGGCGTGGATGGTCTGGATCCTGAGCCCGCCGCCGGCGGAGTCGAGCACCCGGGCGAAAAGCCGTCGGGCCCGCGCCCGAGCCTCCGGGTCATAATCCTCGCCCAGCGCCCTCAATTCGGCGGCGAGGCCGGGATCCTTGAGCCTTACCCAATAGGCCAGCCGCCGATGGATCCGATCCGCCATCTCGGCGGCGCCCGCCTTGGTGAAGGTGAGGCACAGGATGGACGACGGATCGACCCCGGCGAGGAGCAGGCGAAGGACGCGCGCGGTAAGCACGTGGGTCTTACCGGTCCCGGCCGAGGCGGACAGCGCGGCGTGATCGGCCGGCGCCGAGGCGGAGAGCTGCTCCGCTTCGAGGAGGGCGAGAGGGCGGAGGTGGCGGGGCATTGGGGCGCTTCTGGCACGGGCCGCCGAAATGCGGAAGTCGCGAGGTCGTGTAACGAAGTCACCCTCGTCGTGGACATGTCGCCAGCGTGACCGGGATCACGCGCAGCCCCGGGTTGCCAAGTCTACTTTGGCTGCCATCAAGGAGGGCGAAGGGCATGTCCGAACAGGAAGGTCGAGCCGAAAACGACGCAAATAGCCCCCAGGATTTTCCGGGAGCCAACCCGGCCTGGACGGACGTGCCGCAGCACCTGCTGGGGACGTCACCGTACCGCAGCATCTGTCGCATTCACGCCTACCGCAACGGTAACCGGATCGCGGAGGGAACAGGGTGGCTTGCGCAAGGCGGCCGAGTGGTCACCGCAGCCCATGTCGCATTCTCCGCTGAGCGGTGCGAAATGCAATTCGCGGGAACCCAGACATGGGTGAACAGCGTCAACATTCGCATACATCCTGCATATCGACGTCCAAACGGCGGCGTCACCGAAGGCTCGCCGGCGGATCTTGCGAGAATCGATCTCGCGGCCCCTATGGCAAATGGCCTGAATGTCGCAGCTTTCGCCCACGGTGCGGTCATGGCCATCGGGTATGACGGTAATCGGTTGGTCCAGCACAGCGGCGCCGCTTATCCTTGGGAATCTTATCTGCTCCACGCCGCCCATACCGACGCAGGTCACAGCGGATGTCCGGTCCTGTCCGGAGGTCAGGTGGTAGGCGTGCATGTTTCTGCACGAGGAACAGCGGAAGCCTATTTCGCGGCCCCGAGCCCCGCCGGGCCGTCGCTGTTGAACGCCGCGATAAAATTTGACGCGCAGTCGCTCAGATTTCTGAACGGGCTCTAGGAGACGGAAGATGATACGAACGACTGCGTTGCTCTCGATAAGCGCGATTACACTCGCGGCTTGCACGCCCAATCTGGCCGAAAACGCCAGGCCACCGCAAACGCTGTTGCCGCCGGCAGTCTCGTACGGCACGCAGGTCGTGATGGGGAGGTGCATGCCGGGTGCCGAGGCGTTGATCCCGGCCATCCTCGGCTCCGTGATTGCGCAGGGAGTGAATAGGATCGGCTCTGCCATCCAGGCCGCGGCGGCCCAGGAGACCAAGGTCGTGGTGGCGCGTCGCAATATCGAGATGCGAGCCATGAATGACAGTAGAGGGTTGTGCGTCTTCGTAGCGAGGGGCTGGTTTTACCGCGACGCACCGACTTTCGCGGCGGCAGGAGTGGATCCGAGCCCATTTTACGCCAAGCCAGGAAGCGCCTTCAAATACGCGCAGCCTGACGCTTTGTGGCGCAACGGCTTGTTTATCGCGGCCACGCCGGATTTCTTCTTCCAAGGTAAGGTTGTCAAAGCCACAGACAATTCAGCCTACTCGATCATTCCCATCGAAGCGACCATGGACAAGCCGATAAGCACCACCCCCCTTCGGCCATCGAACATGAGACGAGTGCTCGTCTCCTTCGCCGTTACTGAAGTCGGGAAAGGCGTCGACCTGAACAAAGGCGGAGGCACAACCATGGTGATCGGGCCGATGCGGCCCGGAGTCCGACTCACCTTTCCTAAAGGTTTGTGCGCGGCCTATCTGGCTAACGGCAGCCAGACGCCTAACCAATGCCCCGAGGAGGGCAAGTTCGACGTGCTGATGCGCTCCAATTTCGAGAGCGAATGGTTCAGTCTCGGACTGGCCGCAAAATCGAAGCCCATGAACCTTCAGGCCCTCGTCTCCGAAACTCGCGACGCATCCGAATTCCTTGGGTTCGTCGCGGCCGTTTTCGGTGACATCAGGGGCGATCTCACGACGGAGCTGAAAGAGAATTTGATCTCTTCCGTCGGAGCGGCAGCGGAGGAAGTGGAGCTCTCTGCGGAGGAGAAAGCGGAGAATGAGCTGGATGCGGCATATGCCAAAGCCGTAACGGAGCTTCGGGCGTGCGTGGCAACCCCTGCTGACTCGTCCAAGCGCAGCACAGCGCGCGCCGCCCTGCGCGCCCTCATCGCCGCCGCCCGCAAGGCCGAGCGAACCGCCTTCCCGGTCGATGGAGCGGACCTGGAAAGCATCGTGCCCGCTGACGACGACCCGCAGCCCTGCCAAACGGTACTGACTAAGCTGGGCTGATGAGAGAAAGCGTTCGGATTGTCTTCAATCCGGCCTTGCCGTCGAGCGCTTGCGCGTAAACAGTGACAGTATACATTTACCCGCTGCACGGGAGTTTCGTCCACAGTCGGTAAATGTATACTGTCACTGTTTAATCCCGCGAAGCGGCATTTCCACTTTCTACGTTGTGCCTTTGCGCCTTCGTGCCTTCTCTCGAAACCGGGGTGGCGGAACGGTCGACCGGCAGGCCGCCATGTCCGACCGAGTGCAGGCGCGCCGATGCATCCAGCGTTTCTTCGGCGGGCGGCGGGCCTGGCTGGATTTGTCGAGAGAAGGCACAAAGGCACGAAGGCACAACGTAGAAGAAAAAAGTCGGATTGCCGCTTCGCGGGGACACGAACGCTCACACCGCCTGCCCCGCCGCGACCCCGCTCGAGAACCTAAACAGTGACAGTATACATTTGCCCTCCGCGCGGGAGGCTCGTCCACAGTCGGTAAATGTATACTGTCACTGTTTAATCCCGCGAAGCGGCATTTCCACTTTCTACGTTGTGCCTTTGCGCCTTCGTGCCTTCTCTCAAACCGGGGTGACGGAACGGTCGACCGGCAGGCCGCCATGTCCGACCGAGTGCAGGCGCGTCGATGCATCCGGCGTTGCTTCGTCGGGCGGCGGGCCTGGCTGGATTTGTCGAGAGAAGGCACGAAGGCA
>DASQLT010000047.1:0-49637 GCA_035629855.1 Allosphingosinicella sp. | reverse complement strand
CCACCCTTGCCTCGAAAGCGAAGGCAATCCGGGACCCGGCGGCTCTTCACGAATGAAGTCTGGACGCTTTCGAGTTAACGACACGAAAGCAAAGCAAAGTCGTCCAGCCCCGGGTGCCCGTGGCAAGGACGCGCCGGCCGTTACTTCCCCCCGTCTCCAGCGGACGCACCCGTGCGTCCGTCTTCCGTCATCCCGGCGAAAGCCGGGACCCATGAACACCGCCGTTCGAGCCTTTACACCTCCATGTCCATGGATCCCGGCCTTCGCCGGGATGACGAGAGAAGCCGGGATGACGAGGGAAGTGGAGCCGGGCCCTGAGCCCTAAAGCTGCGGATTGCCCATCGGCCTCACGAAGGGATTGCGCTCGCCGCTGCCCGGCCGGCGGCTTCGCGGCTGCGGCAGGGGCGGAAGCTCGGCCCGAGTCAGCCGGCCGTCGCGATCCTTGTCGAGCAAGGCGAACCGCTCCGACGCGGCCTGCGCGAATTCGGTTTTCGAGACGCCGCGATTCATGTCGTAATCGGCCGCCATCACCGGATGCGGGATGTTGAGGAAGGAGAAGCGGCCGGCCCCGTCCAGGCCCTTTTCGTAGACGAGGATGCGCTTGCGGCGACCGCCTCGCCAGTCGCCCACGCCGGTGGTCCGCATCTGCAGCCCGACCTGGACTTCCGGGGCGATGTCATTCTCGTAGCGGGCGATTTCGGCCATCTCGAGCTCGCCGTCGCGGTCGGTGTCGAGCAGAGCGAAGAAGCGCAGCGCATTCTCCTGCATTTCCGCGAGGGCGACGGCGCGGTCGCCGTCGCGATCCGTCGCCGCGAACCAGGTCCCGACCGTGTCGGCGCCCGGCCGATCCGGGCGAAAGGGCTCGCCCATCGGGCTCAGGAACGGTCCGGCCGGTTCGGGCGGCGGCGGCGCGGGTTTCGCGGCGAGCGCGACCGGCGAGGTCAGGAGCAACGACAGAAGGAGGAAACGCATAGCCCGGCTGATGGGCCAGTTGCGACCGCTCGACAAGGTCAACGCGCCGCCGCCACGCGCCAGATCGTGTTCCCGACGTCGTCGGCGACGAGAAGCGCGCCCGCCTTGTCGACGGCGACTCCGGCCGGCCGGCCGCGCGCCTTGCCGCCATGGAGGAAGCCGGTGAGCAGGTCGACGGGCGGGCCGGAGGGCCGGCCGCCGGCGAACGGCACGAAGATCACCTTATAGCCGCTCGCCGGCCTCCGGTTCCAGGAGCCGTGCTGGCCGATGAAGGCGCCGCCCGCGAAGCGAGCGCCGAGCGGTCCGCCCGGATAGAAAGCGAGGCCGAGCGACGCCGTGTGCGGGCCGAGCGCGTAATCCGGAACCAGCGCCTGGGCGACCCTGTCCGGCCGGGCGGGCTTCACCCGCGTGTCGACGTTGCCGCCGTAATAGGAATAAGGCCAGCCGTAGAAGCCGCCTCTTCGGACCGAGGTCATGTAATCGGGGACGAGGTCGCTCCCGAGCTCGTCGCGCTCGTTCACCGCCGCCCAAAGCATTCCGCTGGCGGGCTCGACGGCGAGGCCGACGGCATTGCGCAGGCCGGTCGCGAACAGGCGCTTGGCGCCGGTGGCGCGGTCGATCTCCCAGATCGCCGCCCGCCCTTCCTCCTCGGCCATGCCATGCTCGGCGACGTTGCTGTTGGAGCCGACGCTCGCATAGAGGCGCGTTCCGTCCGCACCGGCGACGATCGTCTTGGTCCAATGATGGTTGCGAGGTCCGGCCGGAAGGTCGGTGAGCCTCGTACCCGCGGCGGCGATTCGGGTGTCCCCCTCGCGATAGGGGAAACGGAGCACCGAGTCGGTGTTGGCGACGTAGAGATCGCTGCCGACCAGCGCCATTCCGAACGGCGAGTTCAGGCCCGCGAGGAAGACGGAGCGGGTCTCCGCGATCCCGTCGCCGTCGGAGTCGCGAAGCAATGTGATCCGGTTCGCGCTCGGCCCGGCGGCGCCGGCCCGCTTCATGATGAAATTCTCGATCTTCGAGCGCAGCCCGGTCTTCGCCGGCCGGGCGGGCGCGTTGGTCTCGGCGACGAGCACGTCGCCATTGGGCAGGACGTGGAGCCAGCGCGGGTGATCGAGCCCTTCGGCGAAGGCCGTGACCGCCAGGCCCGGCGCGGGCGTCGGCCGGGCGCCGTTCCAGCCAGTCGCCTCGGCGATGTTGACGGTCGGCAGGAGGGACTTCGCCGGCTTGGGCAGCGTCGGCGCCGGTCCGATTCCGGCGCTGACCGGGAGGGTCGCCCGTTCGCAGCCGGCCACGGCGAGGATCAGGGCCGGAACGGCCAGGAGCGCGGCGCCGATCAGGACGGACTTGCGTAGCGACACGTGCGTCTCCTTCCGGGCGTCGTTACACCATTTTCGTCATGCCCGAAGTCGGACTTTATCCCGTACCTTCAAAAGAAAAGGGGCCGGCGCTTTCGCACCTGCCCCTTTCCATCGTTCAATTCCGTCATGCCAGCGAAGGCTGGCATCCCCGGGGTGAAAACACGGCGTCCTTCACCCGCCGGGGTCCCAGCCTTCGCTGGGACGACGTGTGACTTACCTCTTCGAGAACTGGAAGCTGCGGCGGGCCTTGGCCTTGCCGTACTTCTTGCGCTCGACGACTCGCGGATCGCGGGTCAGGAAACCCTCGCGCTTGACGGTGGTTCGAAGCTCCGGCTCGTAGCGGGTCAGAGCGGTCGAGATGCCGTGGCGGACGGCGCCGGCCTGGCCGGAAAGCCCGCCGCCCTTGACCGTCGCGATCACGTCATACTGGCCGCGACGCTCGGTGACGTCGAACACCTGGTTGATGATCAGTCGAAGGGTCGGCCGGGCGAAATAGACTTCCTGGTCGCGGCCGTTGACGACGATCTTGCCGGAGCCGGGCTTCAGCCAGACCCGGGCGACCGCGTCCTTGCGGCGGCCGGTGGCGTAGGCGCGGCCCTGCTTGTCGAGCTGCTGCTCGCGAAGGATCGCCTGGATCTGCGGACCCTGGGTGGAGACGCCCTGGTCGTCCTTGCCCTCGACGGGCTCGCGGGCGGAAGGCGAAGCGTCGGAAGCCGGGGCGTCGGAAGCCGGAGCGTCGGCGGCGGCGGTCGCTTCGGGAGCGGCGGCGGGCGGCGCGGCCGCGGCGGCGCCGGTCAGCTCGCCCAGATCGGCGAGGGATTGGCGATTGTCGGTCATCAGGCACCCACCTTGTTCTTGCGGTTCATGCCCGCCACGTCGAGAGGTTCAGGACTTTGGCCGCCGTGCGGATGCTCGGTGCCGTTGTAGAGGTGAAGGGCGCGCATCTGGTCGCGGCCCAGCGGCCCGCGCGGGATCATCCGCTCGACGGCCTTCTCGAGCACGCGCTCCGGGAAGCGGCCCTCGAGCACCTTGCCGGCGGTGACGCCCTTGATCCCGCCGGCATAGCCGGTGTGGCGCCAATAGATCTTGTCCTGCAGCTTCTTGCCGGTGAACCTCACCTTGTCGGCGTTGACGACGACGACATGGTCGCCGCAATCGACATGCGGGGTGTAGCTCGGCTTGTGCTTGCCGCGCAGGATGTTGGCGATGATCGAAGCGAGGCGGCCGACGACCAGGCCCTCGGCATCGATCAGATGCCATTTCTTCTCCACCTCGGCCGGCTTGGCCGACTTGGTGGTCTTCATCAGCGCCTTCATGGCCTGAATCTCCCTTGGAGGGTTTGACCTCTCGATGAAATGAACCGCGCCGCTTCCCGGGGGAGCGGCGCTTGGGCGGGCAAATGACAGCGGAGGGCCCGGAAGTCAAGGAAAAGCGGGCGTTTGACTTGAGGTATCATATTACCTCAGGGTCTCCGCACTCACCCAATGCGCATAAGCGTCAAGCGCGTCGGCGATCGGCCAGACCACCGCCGCCGGGACTTCGTAGCTGTGCAGCTCGGCCAGCCGGGCCATCAGCGGCCGGGCAGAATCGGCAACGGTCTTGAAGAGGGCGGCGACCTCCCGTCCTTCCTCGACCGCGCCCTGCCAGCGGTAGATCGAAACGCAAGGCCCGAGGATGTTGGCGCAGGCGGCGAACCTTTCCTCGACCAGGATTCGCGCGATCCGCCGGGCTTCCTCGGCGGAGCCGAACGTCGCGTAGACGGTGACCGGCGGATTTCCGGCGCTTGCGGCCGCGATCAATTCCGATCGTTCAGCTTCGGGCATCGCCCGCCTGCGGCTTCGGAACATCCAGCATATCGAAGGCGATCGACGTCCGAAGCCCGGGGCCGCCCGACGGGACGGTCCAGTGCATGCAATAAGACGGCATCAGCACGAGCAACCCGGGCTCGGGCCGGATCACGGCCCGAGGCCAATTCGGAGCGACAGCCTCGAGCTCTTCGGGAGGTCCGATGTGGAGATGCCCCTCGGGCCCGTCGCCTTCGACCCCCACCGGATAATAGACGCCGGTGCTCCAGCCTTGCGGGTGGAGATGGCGCGGGCAATAGCCCTCGTTTCGAGCGAAGAGCGCCCAGACGTCGAGCCGGACTTCGCGGGACACGAGCGGCGCCAGGGGATGATCGCTCGCCGCCCAGTCGCGAACATAGTGATCCGCCTCCTCGCGCAGAGCGGCGGTCAGCGCGCGCGCGGCCGGATCCTCCAGATTGTGAAAGCGCTGGAGCACCGGGACCTTGCTGAACGGTTGGATGAAGTCCCTGTCCTCCGCGCGGCCTTCTTCCCGGATCAGCATGGCCTGCACGGCCTCGGCCAGGCCGCCAGCCTCGCCGTTCGGACCGGGCCGATCGAGCTGGATCCTGCGCAGCAGCCTCGACGGGTCGAGGAGGGCCGCGACCTCGTCGGTCCGCCCCAATCGGGAAAGCGCCATCATATATCGGAAGATCATCCGCGAATTGGCCATCCCCCGGGCGAACAGGGCTTCATATTCCTCGGCGACCTCGGCCGGCGAGACTCCGGGCTTCACGTCCTTGAGCGCGATATTGCCGCCGCGGCGGAGGGCCAGGTGCCGAAGGTCCTTGGCGACCTCGGCGAGGCCCGCCTGCTCCAGGAAGATGAGGTGAAGGCCGAACGGAATGTTGTGCCTGTTGGTCCGTTTGAGACAGAGGTCGTAAAGGTCGAGCCCGGCCTCGGTCTCTCCCGCAAGGAGCAGGGAAAGCGCGTCCCGGGACGTCGGAGCCTTTCCGCTCCGCTCCTCAAACATCGCCGCGTCCAACTTCAATTCTCCGTTCAACGCTCCGGGGGGACTATGCCTTCTGCGGTGCGGCTCAACAAGCCGTGGCCTGGCGCGCCCGGAACTCGCCCAGCCGGTGCGCCGCGACCAGGGCCGCCGCGAGGAGCAGCACGGCCATCCCCTGGTGCGACGCCGCGATCCAGAGTTCCACCCCCGACAGCAAGGTGAAGATCCCGAGCAGGACCTGCACCGTCACCGCGCCCACGAGCGCGCCGGCGGGAAGCCGGTGCCCGGCCCGCCACGCGTTCCGGGCCAGGACGAAGGCGGCGGACGCCACGGCGAAGGCGAGCCAGCGGTGGACGAACTGGACCATGATCGGATTGTCGGCGAAGTTCCTGAAGAAGGGCTCGAGCAGGGGCGCGTCGGCCGGAAACCATTGATCGCCCATTTTCGGCCAGCTCGAATAAGCGTAGCCGGCTTCGAGGCCGGCGACATAGGCGCCGAACAGGAATTGCAGGAACAGAAGCGACAGCGTCCAGATCGCCGTCGTCGGCATTCGCGGCGGGCGGGAGCCCGGCGCTCGGGCGAGGCCGAGAAGGTCGAGCGCAAGCCACAAGGTCGCTCCGAAGATCGCCAGCGCCAGGAGCAGGTGGACGGCGAGGCGGATGTGGCTGACGTCGGGCCGGTCGACCAGGCCCGAGGCGACCATCCACCAGCCGATCGCGCCCTGCAGCCCGCCCGCCGCGAGAAGGGCGGCGAGCTTCCAGCCGTAGCCGCGGGGGATGGCCCGCTTCCAGGCGAACCACAGCAATGGCAAGGCGAAAGCGAGGCCGATGATCCGGCCGAGCAGCCTGTGGACATATTCCCAGAAATAGATGTTCTTGAAGTCCGCGAGGCTCATCCCGGTGTTGACGACCTGATATTGCGGGCTCTGCCGGTAGGCGGCGAACTCGGCCGCCCAGGCCTCCTCGCCGATCGGGGGAAGGACTCCCGACAGCGGCTCCCACCGGACGATCGACAGTCCGGATTCGGTCAATCGGGTGATCCCCCCGACGACCACCATGAGGAAGACGAGGGCGGCGACCGCGAGCAGCCACAAAGCGACGGCGCGCGGACGCTGGAGGTTGGCACCGGATTCGAGGGGCATCGAAAGATCGCTCCGCCAAATTGACCCTCTCCCGTTCTTACGGGAGAGGAGGGGCCCGCCGCGAAGCGGTGGGAGGTGAGGGTCTGGACACCGGAGTCAGCAAGACCCTCACCTCCCAAGCCTTCGGCTTGGGCCCCTCCTCTCCCGTAAAGGACGGGAGAGGGGATTAGGCGCGCGATATGGTCGCCCAACGGCCCGATGCCAATGCAACTTTTTTGTGAATGTAATGTTGTATCTTTACGGCGACGACATTATACCAAGTGCCGTCAGGAGAACGGCGAGTCTATGTTCGCGAAGGTCGGAGCAAATGGAGGGATGGACCGGATAGCCATCGCGCTGTCCGGGCTGTGCCTCGTCCATTGCCTGGCGAGCGCGATTTTCGTCGCCATGCTCGCCTCCGCGGGCGGGCTTCTCCTCGATCCGATCATCCACGAAGTCGGCCTGACCTTCGCCATCGCGCTCGGCATGCTCGCGCTCAGCCGGGGGGTGGTCGAGCACGGCTTCATGATGCCTTCTGCCGTCGGCGGTCTCGGTCTCGGAGTCATGGCCGGCTCGCTCACCCTGCACGGCGACCCGATGGGCACGGTCTACACGATCCTGGGGGTCGCCATCCTCGCGCTCGGCCACGATCTCAACCGCCGCGCGGTGATCTGAGCGTCGTCCCAGCGAAAGCTGGGACCCCGGCGGGTGAAGAACGCCGCGCCTTTCACCCCCTGGGGCCCCGGCCTTCGCTGGGGCGACGGTGATGCCCTCCCTTGTCCCGATCCTTCGCAAGCCCTACCTTGCGCCCATGGCGCATCACCACCACCATGAAGCGCATGAGGGCGCTTCCCTCATGCAGGCGGCGCAAAGCTCGATGGAGAAATCGGGCGAGCAATGGACCCAGATGCGGTCCGCCGTCTTCGAGGCCCTGGCCGGTTTCGAGCGCCCCGCTTCCGCCTACGACATTGCCGACAAGGTCAGCCAGTCGCAGGGGCGCCGGGTCGCGGCGAACAGCGTCTATCGGATACTCGACCTCTTCGTCAGCGCCAACCTGGCCCGCCGGGTGGAGAGCGCCAACGCCTATGTCGCCAACGACCATCCCGACTGCCTGCACGACTGCATCTTCCTGATCTGCGATACCTGCGGGAACACCACCCATCTCGACGACGACAAGCTCTCGGGCGGGGTTCGGGCGGCGGCCAGGGAAGCCGGTTTCACGCCGGAGCGGCCGGTGATCGAGGTCAGGGGCACCTGCCCGGATTGCAAGACGGGCTGACGCTCGGGCGGCGAAGGGCCGGAGCGCGCTGAGCGTCCAGCGATCAGCTCGATGCCCTCACCCCGTTCGCCCTGAGCGCGTCGAAGGGCTTTCCTTCAACCTGCCGAAAGAAAAGGGGAGGGCTTCGACAAGCTCAGCCCGAACGGAAATCCGGATATCGATCTTCGCTCAACCGCGAGGCTTGGCCCGGCTGCCTTTTCCCGGGGTGGAGGCGGATCCGGCGCCCTTGCCGGCGCCCTGAAGCGCGGCCAGCCGTTCGGCGATCGCCGCCTCCTTCTGAAGCGCCTCGAGCTCGGCGACCTTGGCCGCCGCTTCCGGGCTCGCGCGGGCGCCGCTCAGGCCGCCGGCGGCCTCCATCGCGCGTTCGAAAGCCTCCTGAGCACGCTCGGCCCGCCGCTGCAGCCGAGAATCCGGCGATCCGGGACCTTCGTCTCCGCTCGACGCCGCCCGCTGCGCCGCTTCGAAGCTGCGCAATTCGTCGTACATCTGCCCTCGGCGAAGCTTGAGCTCGGCGGCGCTCTCCTCGAGCCGGCGCTCCGCCGTGGCGGCCTCGGCCTCGGCCTTGGTCAGTGAGGCAATCTGGGTTTCAACGTCGAGCTGGCGCGCGATCGCCGCTTCGGCCAGGTCCAAACGGTCCTTGCCGAGCGCGAAACGCGCCTGCTCCTTGAGCGTCGCCAATTGCTTGCGGCATTCCTGAAGCCTGTGCGCCGCCTGCAGGCGCTTCGCCCGAGCGCCCTCGCCGTCGGTCCGCGCCTTTTCGACCGCCGAGTCCATTTCGCGGATCGCCTGCCGCATCACGCTGGTCCCGCTGAGCCGCTCGGCCGCGTCGAGCGCGCTGCTCGCGCCGCCCGAAACGACCCGCTGCACCCGGACGAAAATCGAATCCGACATCCCCTGACCCCCTGCGGCGAACGAGACCCGTCGTCCCGCACCGCCGCCGGGATAATGGAGCCGCCTTAAGGCCGCGTAAAGTGCGCAAGACAGGTTCCAGTCATATAAGCCGTTGTAATCGCGGCCGCCCGGGCGGAAAATGGTCCGTCGCCGAGGGTCTGGCCGATGATGTTGAGTCTCGAAACCCGGAACAGGGACCGACTCGGGTCGGCGGCCGGAGTCGGCCTGCTCCACGCTCTCATCGGCTACGTCCTGCTCACCGGCCTCGGCTACGACCCGTCCGCCGCGGTCCCCGAGGCCCTGAAGCTCTTCAACGTCGCCGAGGCGCCTCCGCCCCCGCCGCCCGCCAAACCGGCCCGGCCCGACGTCGAGAAGAAGACTCGCAAGGCCAAGCCCAAGAATGCCGAAGGCGCCGCCTCGCCGGCCAATCTGCGCAACACGCCAACCCAGATCGTCGCGCCGCCCTCCGAGATCCGGATCCCGCTCCCTCCGATCATCCCGACCGCTCCCGTCGCAGGACAGGGGAGCGCGATGGCGGCCGGCGCGACGAACGTGCCCGGACCCGGCACCGGGAGCGGCGGAGTCGGCAACGGTCTCGGCAGCGGCCGCTTCGGCGACGGCACCGGCGGCGGCGGCGGCGGCGGCGGCCGGGGCACCCGCGCCCGCTGGCTCAGCGGCAGGATCGGCAATTCCGACTATACGAGCGACCTGACCCGCGACGGCGTGGTGTATCTGCGCTTCACCGTCGCCCCGAGCGGCCGGGTCAGCGACTGCGCCGTGACCCGGTCGAGCGGAAACCGAGCGCTGGACGCCCTCACCTGCCGGCTCATCGTCAGGCGGTTCCGCTACCGGCCGGCACGCGACTCCGAGGGACGTCCCGTCGCCTCGACGATTACCGGCGAGCACCTCTGGTACGCCGAGCCGCCTCCGCCCGACGTCTGGGTGGAGCCGGACATCGAGGAGCCGGACGACGGCGGATGACGCGGCGCTCCTGCGCCGGGCCTGCACAACTTCCTCATTCGACACCGGCGCCGCTTTGGGCTAGCGGGACCTTGCGACAGGGACCATATCGACGCCCATGACCGACCGCCTCGAAACTCCGCTTCTCGACACCGCCGGCACCCCCGCGGAGCTGCGCCGGCTGAAGCCGGGCCAGTTGCGCCAGCTCGCCGACGAGCTGCGCTCGGAAACCATCTCCGCCGTGTCCGTCACCGGCGGCCATCTCGGCGCCGGGCTCGGCGTGGTCGAGCTCACGGTGGCGCTCCACTACGTGTTCGACACGCCCGCCGACCGACTGATCTGGGACGTGGGCCACCAGGCCTATCCGCACAAGATCCTGACCGGCCGCCGCGACCGGATCCGCACCTTGCGCCAGGGCGGCGGCCTTTCCGGCTTCACCCGGCGGTCGGAAAGCGAATATGATCCGTTCGGAGCGGCGCACAGCTCCACCTCCATCTCCGCCGCCTTGGGCTTCGCGGTCGCCAACAAGCTCGCCGACCGGCCGGGCCGGGCGATCGCGGTGATCGGCGACGGCGCCATGTCCGCCGGAATGGCCTATGAAGCGATGAACAACGCCCAGGTCGCGGGCAACCGGCTGATCGTCATCCTGAACGACAACGACATGTCGATCGCGCCCCCGGTGGGCGGGCTTTCGCATTATCTCGCCCGGCTGGTTTCCTCGCCCAAATATCTGACCCTTCGCCATCTCGCCCAGAAGGTCGCCCGCAAGCTTCCCAAGCGCCTCCACGTCATGGCGCGCCGGTGGGAGGAATATTCGCGCGGCTTCTGGACCGGCGGGACTCTCTTCGAGGAACTGGGCTTTTATTATGTCGGCCCGGTCGACGGCCATAATGTCGAGGGGCTCGTCCAGATCCTCGAGAACGTCCGCGACGCCGACGAGGGCCCGATGCTCGTCCATGTCGTCACCAAGAAGGGCAAGGGCTACGGCCCGGCCGAGGCGGCGTCGGACAAATATCACGGCGTCCAGAAGTTCGACGTCGTCTCCGGCGAACAGGCCAAGGCCGAGCCCGGCCCGCCGAGCTACACCGCCGTCTTCGCCAAGGCGCTGACCGCCGAAGCGGAGCGGGACGACAAGGTCGTGGCGATCACCGCGGCGATGCCCTCGGGCACCGGCCTCGACAAGTTCGGAGCCCTCTTCCCCGACCGGATGTTCGACGTCGGGATCGCCGAGCAGCACGCCGTCACCTTCGCCGCCGGCCTCGCCGCGCAGGGCTACAGGCCGTTCTGCGCCATCTATTCGACCTTCCTGCAGCGCGCCTACGATCAGGTCGTCCACGACGTTGCCATCCAGAACCTGCCGGTGCGCTTCGGGATGGACAGGGCCGGCCTGGTCGGCGCCGACGGCGCGACCCATGCCGGCAGCTTCGATCTCGCTTATCTGTGCACCCTGCCCAATTTCGTCGTGATGGCCGCCGCCGACGAGGCCGAGCTGGTCCACATGGTCCACACCATGGCGCTTTACGACCAGGGCCCGAGCGCCGTCCGCTACCCGCGCGGCAACGGCGTCGGAATTCCACTGCCGGACGTGCCCGAGCGGCTCGAGATCGGCAAGGGCCGGATCGTTCGCGAAGGCAAGAAGGTGGCGATCCTCTCGCTCGGCACCCGCCTCTTCGAGGCCTTGAAGGCGGCCGACGCGCTCGAAGTCCGCGGCCTTTCGACCACGGTCGCCGACCTCCGGTTCGCCAAGCCCCTCGACGAGGCGCTGATCCGCCGGCTGCTCACCAGCCACGAGGTCGCGGTGACGGTCGAGGAAGCCGCGATCGGGGGCTTCGGAGCGCACGTCCTCACCATGGCCAGCGACGAGGGCCTGATCGACGGCGGCCTCAAGCTCAGGACCTTGCGCCTCCCCGACCGCTTCCAGGACCAGGACAAGCCCGAGAAGCAGATCGCCGAAGCCGGGCTGGACGCGGACGGAATCGTCGACGCGGTGCTCAAGGCGCTCCGCCACAACAGCGCCGGGGTAATCGAGGGCGCCCGGGCCTAGACATGCAAAAGCCGCCGGAAATCCGGCGGCTCGCATAGCTCCTCGATCGACGGGTCCTTAGAGCAGGACGGTGGCGAAGATCAGGATCTGGCTGGCAATGGCGATGACGCCCGCCACTCCGGTTTCCACGATACGCATTTCAACTTCCTTTTAAGCGGGAGCGGATTAGCTCCCGGGACCCCTGTCGCAGTCAGCGCCTTGTTTCTCAACTGCAAAGGTAGACATAGGCAGTTGCGTTTCCTGCAACCGTAGGCTTCGGGCCGAAGGCCTGATTGTCGACATCTGCCGACGAGTCAGGAGAGGGTCCACGTCCTTTCTTCTTCGCGGTCTTCGCGTCCCTTCGCGTGAGCCCATCTGTTTTTTGGATTCACGCGAAGATGCGCGAAGACCGCGACGGGGTCCGTAACTGCAATGGAGAGTCGAGCAGTGGCTGACGTAGAGGAATGCGCGCGGCTGGCCGTGGATTGCGGCCTGCAAATCCATCGGAAACTGGGGCCCGGCCTTCTCGAGTCCGTTTACGAAACGGTTCTGGAAGCCAGCTTGTCGCGGTTGGGGTTAACCGTACAGCGGCAGAAGCTTATCGACATCGAATATGATAATATGCTCCTGCGTGAGGGGTTCCGAGCCGATCTTTTCGTAGAAGGGTCCCTCATCATCGAAGTGAAATCGGTGGAGCGCTTCGCGCCGGTGCACGGGAAGCAGCTGCTTACCTACCTAAGATTGACCAGGCAGCCGCTTGGGCTGCTGATGAATTTCGGGGCGTCCACGTTCCGGGAGGGACTGAAGCGAGTGGTGAACAATCATCTCGACGTCGCAACCTCACCTCTCAGAATCAATCGGGTTCCGCGAGGCTCAGCCTGATGAAAGCTCGCGCGGATCAGATGCTCGTCGACCGGGGCCTGGCCGAGAGCCGGGCCAAGGCTCAGGCCTTGATCCTGGCCGGCCTGGTCTTCAGCGGCGAGCGCAAGATCGAGAAGGCGGGGCAGGCGCTCGCCGAAGACGCGCCGCTCGAGGTTCGCGGCAAGGCGCATCCCTGGGTTTCGCGGGGCGGGACCAAGCTGGCGCATGCGCTCGAGCATTTCGGGTGGGACGTGACGGGGGCGGTGGCGCTCGACGTGGGGTCGTCGACGGGCGGCTTCACCGACGTGCTACTTCAGAAGGGGGCGGCGAAGGTGTTCGCGGTCGACGTCGGCACCAACCAGCTTGCCTGGAAGCTCCGCCAGGATCCGCGGGTCGTGGTCCACGAGAAGACCAATGCGCGCTACCTCACCGACGCGGTGGTGACCGAGCCGGTCGACATCATCGTGTGCGACGCCAGCTTCATCTCGCTCGCCAAGGTGCTGGACAAGGCGCTCGGCTTCGCGAAGCCCGGCGGCCGCCTCGTCGCCCTGGTGAAGCCGCAATTCGAGGCGGAGCGAGGCGAGATCGGCAAAAGCGGAGTCGTCAGGGATCCGGAAATCCACGCTAGAGTCTGCGCGAATGCGCGGCTATGGGTCGAAGGACAGGGGTGGAAAGCGGCCGGGCTCGTCGAGAGCCCGATCACTGGCCCTGAAGGGAATAAAGAGTTCCTACTCGCTGCACAGCGCCCTTGATAGGCACCTCGCCGCACCTTAGCTGCGACGCCATGCGCATCCTCAAGCTAAGCTTTTCCCTTGCCCTTCTGGGACTTGCCGCCGCCTGCGGTGGCGCCGGGGCGGAGGAGAAAGGCAAGGCCCGGCCGGCGCCGGTGGTCAAGGTCGAGCCCGCCACCACCATCCGGTTCGTCGAGACGATCGAGGCCGTCGGCACCGCCCGGGCCAATGAGCAGGTGACCTTGTCCGCTCCGGTCACCGAGCGGCTGGTCCGGCTCGGCTTCGACGACGGGGCCTTCGTTCGCCGGGGACAGGTCATCGCGGTTCTCGCCCAGGGCCAGGAGGCCGCCCAGCTCGCCGAAGCCCAGGCGCGGCAGCGGGAGGCCCAGCAGCAGCTCGGCCGGATCCAGACCCTCAAGAACCGCGGCTTCGCCACCCAGTCGCAGCTCGACGTTCAGAACGCCGCCGCCGCGGGCGCCCGGGCGCAGGCGTCCGGGGTTCGCGCCTCGATCGCCGAACGGGTGATCACCGCGCCCTTCTCGGGCTACGCCTCGCTTCGGACGATCTCGCCCGGCGCCGTGGTGAGCAGCGGAACGCCGATCGCGACGATCAGCGACATCTCGACGATCAAGCTCGACTTCCCGGTGCCCGAGACCTTGCTCTCGACGCTCCGCCCGGGCCTCACCATCGCGGCCACCTCCGCCGCCTATCCCGACCAGCCCTTTCGCGGCCAGATCGCCAATGTCGATCCGGTGATCGATCCCAACACCCGGGCGGTCATGGTGCGCGCCCAGCTTCCCAACGCCGACAACAAGCTCAAGCCGGGCATGCTTCTGACGGTGGTCATCGAATCCTCGCCTCGGCTCGGCCTTTCGGTCCCGGAGCTGGCGATTGTAGGAGAAGGCGAGTCGCGGTTCGTCTATACGATTGACGGGAGCGGCGCCGCCCGCCGGACCGCCGTCAGGACGGGCCTGCAGAGCGCCGGGCGGGTCGAGATCCTCGAGGGTCTGAAGCCGGGGCAGAAGGTCGTGACCGAAGGCGTGGTCAAGCTTTCCGAGGGGATGAAGGTGCGGGTCGCCGGGGCCGGTAACGCGCAGCGCGGACCGCGGTCCCAGGGCGGGCAGGCGCAGGGGAAGGCGCCATGAGCCGCGCTCCGTCATCCCGGCGAAGGCCGGGATCCATGAACACGGAAGGTGGAGATTGGAGCGGCGACGCCTCGCCTTTATCGCCAGCCTCGATGTTCATGGATCCCGGCCTTCGCCGGGATGACGTTGGAATAATAATCGGTAGATTCGGTCGCACCGCGATCCCGCCGAGCCAGGACCGGGTCCAGCCGTGAAGATATCCGACCTTTCGGTCCGCCGGCCCGTCTTCGCGTCGGTGCTGGCGATGCTGATCGCGGTCGTCGGCCTGGTCGGCTTCTTTGCGCTCTCGGTCCGCGAATATCCGGACGTCGATCCCCCGGTCGTCTCGGTCCAGACCCAATATGTCGGCGCCGCGGCAAGCGTCGTCGAAACCCGGGTCACCCAGGTGCTCGAGGACCAGCTCTCGGGCGTCGAGGGGCTTCAGACGATCACTTCGCGAAGCCAGGACGGGCAATCGTCCATCACCATCGAATTCTTCCCCGGCCGGTCGATCGAATCGGCGGCCAACGACGTCCGCGACCGGGTCGGCGCCGCGGCCGGCAACCTCCCCGACGACGTCCGGCCGCCCGAAGTGCGCAAGGTCGACGCCGACGCGGCGCCGATCCTGTTCCTGGTCGTCTCCAAGCCGGGCTGGTCCCGGCTTCAGCTGTCCGATTATGTCGACCGCAACCTGCTCGACCGCTTCTCCTCGATCGAGGGGGTCGCCCGGGTCTTCGTCGGCGGCGAGGCGCGTCCGGCGATGCGGGTGTGGATGCAGCCCGGCCGGCTTGCCGCCTACGGCCTCACCCCCGGCGACATCGAAACCGCTTTGCGCTCCCAGAATGTCGAGCTTCCCGCCGGCCGGCTGGAATCGGCGCAGCAGAACGTCACCCTCCGGGTCGACCGTCCCTTCGCCAACGCGCGGCAATTCGCCCAGCTCGTCGTCGGCCGCGGCGCCGACGGCTATCTCGTCCGCCTGGGCGACGTCGCCCGGGTCGAGCAGGGGCCGGAGAATCCCTATTCCGCTTTCCGGCTCAACGGCCAGGAAGCGGTCGGCCTCGGCATCGTCCGGCAATCGGGCGCCAATACGCTGGCCGTGGCCGACGCGGCCAAGCTGGCGGCGGAAGAGCTGAAATCCACCCTTCCCGAGGGCATGAACATCGTCGTCGGCTCCGACGAGAGCCTGTTCATCAGCCGGGCCATCGACAAGGTCTGGGTGACTCTCGCCGAAGCGGCCGTCCTCGTCGTCCTGGTCATCTACCTCTTCCTCGGCAATTGGCGCGCCACCCTGATCCCCGCCGTCACCGTGCCCTTGTGCCTTCTCGCCAGCTTCGCCGTGCTGTGGCTGTTCGGATTCTCGATCAACCTGCTGACCCTGCTCGCCATGGTGCTCTCGATCGGAATCGTCGTCGACGACGCCATCGTCGTGCTCGAAAACGTCTATCACCGGATCGAGGAGGGCGAACCGCCGCTCGCCGCGGCCTTCGAGGGCACGCGCCAGGTCGGCTTCGCCATCGTCTCGACCACGCTCGTCGTCTGCGCGGTGTTCGTGCCGATCATGTTCATCGCCGGCCAGACCGGCCTGCTGTTCCGGGAGCTCGCCGCGGCGATGATCGGCGCCGTCGCCTTCTCGGGCTTCCTGGCGCTCAGCCTGGCGCCGATGCTCTGCTCGAAGATGCTCAAATATCAGGAGCGGGGCCGCTTCGCCCGCTGGGTCGACGATCGCTTTCGCCGGCTCGAGGGCTTCTATTCGCGGCGGCTCGACGGGATGATCCTGAAGCCGCTGGTCCCGCTCGTCGTCGTCGGGATATTCCTGGCCGGCGCCGGTGCGCTTTTCGCGACCCTTCGATCGGAGCTGGTGCCCGCCGAGGATGTCGGAATCCTCTCCGCCAACATCAATGCCCCCGAAGGCACCGGCTACGACCAGATGGATCGCTACATGATCGATGCGCAGGGCAAGCTCCTGCCGCTCGTCGACAAGGGCTCCGTCCGCGCCATCATCACCCGGACCCCGGGCGGCTTCGGCGCGAGCGACGATTTCAACAGCGGCAATTTCGTCATCTTCCTGAAGCCCTGGGAGGAGCGCGAGGAGACCACCCAGGACGTCGTCCAGGAGGTCAACAAACGGCTCGGCCAGCTTCCCGCCGTCCGCGGCAACGCGCAGGTCCGTTCCTCGATCGGAGGACGCGGCCGGGGCCAGCCGGTCAGCTTCGTCATCGCCGGCTCGACCTATGCCGAGCTCGCCCGGGCCCGCGACCGGATCCTCGGCGCCGCCGCCGCCAATCCCGGAATCGTCAATCTCGATTCCGACTATAAGGAGACCAAGCCGCAGCTTCGGATCGCCGTCGACACCGCCCGCGCCGGCGATCTCGGGGTCTCGGTCGAGGACGTGTCCAACGCCCTCCAGTCGCTGCTCGGCTCGCGCCGGGTCTCGACCTATGTCGATCGCGGCGAGGAATATCAGGTCGTCGTTCAGGCCGAGGCCGGCGCTCGAGCCACCCAGGCCGACCTCCAGACCATCTACGTCCGCAACCGCTCCGGCGGAGTGGTGCCGCTCGCCAGCCTGGTCACGGTCTCCGATACCGCCGGCGCCCGCGACCTCGGCCGCTACAACAAGATGCGGGCCATCACCCTCTCCGGCGGCCTCGCCCCCGGTTACTCGCTCGGCGAGGCGCTGGAGTTCCTCGAGGCTCAGGCCAGCCAGTCGCCCGAAGTGATCGCGGTCGGCTATCGCGGCGAGAGCCAGGCCTTCAAGGAAGCCGGCGGCTCGATCTGGCTGGTCTTCGGGCTCACCATCCTGATCATCTATCTGCTGCTCGCCGCCCAGTTCGAAAGCTTCGTCCACCCGGCCGTCATCATCAGCACGGTGCCGCTGGCGGTGGGGGGCGGAGCCATCGGCCTCGCGATCATGGGGCAGACCCTCAACCTCTACAGCCAGGTCGGGCTCGTCATGCTGGTCGGCCTCGCCGCCAAGAACGGGATCCTGATCGTCGAGTTCGCCAACCAGCTTCGCGACCAGGGCCGGGACATCGGCCAGGCGATTCGCGAAGCCTCGGCCCGGCGCCTCCGCCCGATCCTGATGACGTCGATCGCCACCGTGGCGGGCGCGGTCCCGCTCATGCTGGCCGGCGGCGCCGGAGCCGCCGCCCGAACCGCCATCGGCGTGGTCATCGTGTGGGGCGTGTCGATCTCCACCCTGATCACCCTCTTCCTGATCCCGCTCCTCTATTCGCGGCTGGCGCGCTACACGGGCTCGCCGCTGGCGGTGACGAGGAAGCTCGAGGAGCAGCTGAAGCATCCCTCCGGTGCCCAGCCCATGCCGGCGGAATGAGGCGGAAAATGGTGCAGAAAATGGTGACAGTTACGAATTTCATCCGGGAGCGCCGAGGCGCCGGGCCGCTCGCCGATGAAATTCGTAACTGTCACCATTTTCTGGAGGGCGGGCGATGACCGGACTCGCTTCCAAGTCGCAGCTCAGGATGTCCTTCCTTCGCTTTGCACTGTTCACCGTGCCGCTGGTGCTCCTGCTCGGCACCGTTTCCGGCCGGATCGCCAATTCTGGCTACGGCAACGCCTGGTTCGACGCCCTCCAGAAGCCGGCGATCATGCCTCCGGGCTGGATGTTCGGAGTGGCCTGGACGATCCTCTATATCCTCCTCGGCCTCGCTTCGGCCCTGATCCTCCACGCCCGCGGCGCGCGCGGGCGCGGCCTGGCGCTGACCCTGTTCGTCGCCCAGCTCCTCCTCAACTATGCCTGGTCGCCCCTCTTCTTCGCCTATCACCAGGTCGGGGCGGCGTTCTGGACGATCCTCGCGATGATCGTCCTCTCGGCGGTGACGGCCTTTCTGTTCTGGCGGATCCGGCGCTCCGCCGGCCTGCTGATGGTGCCCTATCTCGCCTGGCTCTGCTTCGCCTGCGCGCTCACCTGGCAGATCGGACTCCTGAACCCCGGCGCCGCCGAGCTTGCGCCGGGCGGCTCGACTACCGATATCGCCCTCTAGACATTTTTGAGAGGAGGGCTCGATGCAGTCCGAAAACCGTCTGTTCGACGATTTCGTCAAGGTCATGAACGGCGCCGCCGGCACCATCGCCGGCGTCGGCCGCGAGGCCGAGAACGCCTTTCGCGACCGGATGCGCGACTGGGTCGGCGGCCTCGACATGGTCTCGCGCGAGGAGTTCGAAGCGATGAAGGCGATCGCGATCGCGGCTCGCGAGGAGAGCGCGGCGCTGAAGAGCCGGATCGAGGCGCTCGAGGCGGCGGCGGTCGCCAAGCCGAAGCGCAAGCCGGCCGGCGACGTCGGAGCAGGGGCCGGTACGGGCTCCGGGAGCCAGTAATCCACAACATATTGTGGTCGTCCGATCCGCGTCCCTTGCGCCAGCGCTCGCGCGGGGGCATTTTCGCGGAAACTGGGGCGGCCGGAAAGCTGAGAGATGAACGTGGACGAATTGGAGCTGGAGCGCGAGCCGGGCGGCCCGATCGACATGCTCGAACATTATTTCAGCGCCCACGGCTGGGTCTGCGAGCGCGGCGAGGACGAGATCGTCGCCAACTTCCAGGGCAGCTGGGCGCAATATGAGCTTCGCGCCGTCTGGCGCGACGAGGACCATGTCCTTCAGTTCCTCGCCCTTCCCGACATCCGGGTGGCCCAGGACAAGCGCGCCGCCGTCTACGAGACGATCGGCCTGATCAACGAGCAATTGTGGATCGGCCATTTCGAGCTTTGGGCCTCGTCGGGCCTCGTCCTCTTCCGCCACGCCACCCTGCTCGAGGGCGAGGAAGGCGGAGTGCTCACGCTCCAGCACGCCGAGACCCTGGTCGAGGCGGCGATCGAGGAATGCGAGCGCTTCTACCCCGTCTTCCAATTCGTCCTCTGGGCCGGCAAGACCCCGCAGGAGGCGATCGCCGCGGCTTTGATCGAGACCCAGGGCGAGGCGTAAGGCGCTGGGGCAGCCCTCGTCGTCCCAGCGAAGGCTGGGACCCCAGGGAGAATTCACGCTGACGCTGGAGCCGCGCCTCGCGAAGCTGTAAGCGCCCTTCACCCCCTGGGGCCCCAGCCTTCGCCGGGGCGACGAGGCAAGCATGATCCAGCTCCAACTGCCCGGTCCCCTGTTCCTCATCGGCTGCGGCAACATGGCCGGGGCGATGCTCGAAGGCTGGCTCGCGGCCGGCGCCGATCCGCGGATGATCACCGTGGTCCGCCCGAGCGGCCGTCCCCCGGCGCCCAATATTCGCACGCTCACCGCGCTCCCGGAAGACGAGGTCCCGGCGCTGGTTCTGCTCGGCGTCAAGCCGCAGAAGCTGGCCGAGGTCGCCCCGGCCGTCGCTCCCGCCCTGGAAGCGGCGACCGTCCTCGTGTCGATCCTGGCCGGAACCCCGCTGGCCGCGCTTCGCGGCTTCTTTCCCGTCCCGCGGACGATCGTCAAAGCGATGCCGAACCTCCCCGTCAGCCTGGGCAGGGGCGTCACCGAGCTTCACACCGACGGCCACAGCGACGCGGCGGCGACGGCCGAGGTCGAACGCCTGATGCGGGCCCTGGGGCATTGCGAATGGTTCGACGACGAAAAGCTCTTTTCCGTCGCAAGCAACCTTACGGCGGCGGCCCCGGCCTTTCTCTATCGCTTCCTCGACGCGCTCGCGGCGGCGGCCGAGGAGCTTGGCCTTCCGGCCGAGCAGGCGGCCCGGCTCGCCACGGCCATGGCCGACGGGTCGAGCGCCCTCGCCGCGGGCTCGGGCGCCACTCCGGCACAGCTCGCCCGCCGGGTCGCGAGCCCGGGCGGAACGACCGAGGCGGGGCTTGCCGTCCTGGATTCGGAGGATGGCTTGAAGGCGCTGATCCTCAGGACGCTCGAGGCTTCGCGGCGGCGCGGACGGGAGATGGCAGCCGGGCTCGGCTAAACGCCCGATGAACGCCCCGTAGTTTCCGGTTCATGCAACACGGATTAGGCTCCGCTCGTTTCCGCGGCGTCCGCATCCCGGCGGGCGCTCCATTCGAGGAGAGACGAGTATGCGTATGTATGTTCTGGGTGCGGTTCTTGCCGCAGTGGTCGCGATCCCGGCGACCGCCGCTTCCGCGCAGCGCTACGGCGGCTACGGATATGGCTACGGCAACCGCGGCGGCGAAGTCCGCCAGGAGATGCGCGAATGCCGCCGCGAGCTCCGGCGGGCCGACAGCCGGCGCGAATATCGCCGTGAGCTGCGCGAATGCCGGCGCGAGGTGGCCGAAGCCCGGCGCGACGGCCGCTATCATCGCAACGATCGCGGCTATCGCGGCTATCGCGGCTATCGCTACTGAACGGACCCGAGGCTTCAGCCGGGCGGCGCGCTCGCCGCCCGGCGAAGCTGCCGCCGAGGCTATAGTTTCCCCGGAGCTTTCCCGGCGGGAGCGGGAGGGGCGGCGGCCGCCTTGCATTGGGGTAGCCCGAGCTCCCGGGCGTCGGCGCACGGGCTTACTTGCACGTCGCCGTTCGGAGCGATGTAGACCGCCCAATTTCCGCTGTCGCTGCATTGCGCGGTCCACAGGGCCATCGTCTTGTACTGCTGCTGGTAGCCGGACCGCTCGACCCGCTTGCAGCGCCGTCCATTGTCCCGGATCGCGCGATAGAGGCCCAGGTGGCGAGTCGGCTCGCTCAGCGCCTTGAGCTGGTCGCTCATCGGATTGGCGATGACGACCTGGGTCACGTTCCGCTCCGGAGCGCCGTCCTCGCAGGCCGCGAGAAGCAATCCGCACACGGCTATCGTCGCCCAGCTCTTCATGTCTTACTCCCTTGCTTTCGCGCCTAATACGCTCGGGCGAAGCGCTCGTTGCCGGTGAAGCCGAGATGCCTCACTCCGGCCCGCTTCACGTCGGCGAGGACCCGGTCGAAATCCTCATAGCGGGTTTCCGCCTCCGCGCGAAAGTGGAGGGTCGATTCCTGAGGCGCGGCCCGGAACGCGGCGAGACGGGCGGGAAGGTCGGCCTCCGTGATGGGAACGCCGTCCCAGCTCAGCCGGCTCGAATCGTCCAGCGCGAGATAATGTGTCTCCGGTTCGAGGGGGCCGGGTTTATCGATGGGCAGGTCGATCTTCACGCTGTGGGTCGTGACCGGGAGGCTGATGATGAACATGATGAGAAGGACAAGCATGACGTCGATCATGGGCGTGGTGTTGATCTCGCTAAACGGCTGCTCGCCGACCGAGGCGTAAGCAATGGGACGACGGCGATGGGTCATATCGGCCTCCTCTATGTTATGTAACATCATAACACAGAGAAGATCTGAGGGGCAAGCGGTTCCACTCGCGACGGGCTAGCGACTCTCGCCCGTGTAGATCCGCCAGCCGCCGCCGGAGTCGCGGCCGGAGGTCGCCTTGCGGACGGTGACGCTGCCCGCGCTGCTGAAGGATTTGCCGCCGCGGAAGGTGCCTCGGATCATCACCGGAACCTCGACATAGGCCCAGCCCTGCGCCTGGACCGGTTCGCTGGGCGTACCGACGTCGGCCTGGTAGGAGGCATAAGCCTTGAAATTGTCCGCGAAGCGCCGCTTCGCCCCATCGCCCTCACCGTCGCCCGCCCCGCCGGTGCGCATCGCCCAGGCGGATTCGTAATCCCCGGCCTGGATCCGCTCGTAATAGAGCTTGAGGACAGCCGCCGCGTCGCCTCGGTCCTCGCGATCCTCGGCGGTCTCTACCGGGGGATCGAGCTCGGGCATGGGCGGCTGCGCGGCCTTCTCGCGCTTCTGCGCCTGCTGCGGCGTCTCCCGCTCGTCGCCGCAGGCGGCGAGAAGGAGCAGTGGGAGGAGGGCAAGGGCTCGCATGGGCGCGCCATAGCGGCTCGGGCCGCAAATATCCTCCCCCTTTCCGGCGACGGGGAAGGAGATTAGGCGCTCAGCCGGCTCTGGGTGCCGTGGATGAGGTCGGTGGCGCGCTCGAAGCTCATCGGCCGGCCGAACAGATAGCCCTGGATCTGGTGGCAGCCCAAATCGCGCATCCGGGTGAAGTCGTCGGCCGTCTCGACCCCTTCCGCGGTCACCGTCATCCGGAAGCTCTTGGCGAGCTGGACGATCGACTGGATGATCGCCACCGTCTCGCGGTTGTTGGCGGCGTCGCGGACGAAGCTGCCGTCGATCTTCAGCTTATGGAAGACGGCCTTGTTGAGGTAGCCGAGCGAGGAATAGCCGGTTCCGAAATCGTCGAGCGCGATCCCGACCCCGAGCGCGCGGAGCCGCTTCAGGACGTCGAGCGAGCCTTCGCTGTCTCCAAGGAACACCGATTCGGTCACTTCGAGCTCGAGCCGGTTGGCCTTCAGCCGGTATTTGGCGAGCGCTTCGGAGACGGTGTTGGGAAGCGCCGGAAGGATCAGCTGGCGAGCCGAGAGGTTCAGCGCGACGCTGATATAATCGGGCCAGATCGACGCGGCGCGACAGGCTTCATCGATCACCCAGTCGCCCAATTGCATGATCAGGCCGGTTTCCTCGGCCAGCGGGATGAACTCGATCGGCGAGACCATTCCGCGGGTCGGGTGGTGCCAGCGGATCAGCGCCTCGAAGCCGATCAGGCTCTGGTCGGCGGCGTTGACCAGCGGCTGATAGTCGAGCCGGAACTGCTTCAGGGTCAGCGCCTGCCTCAGATCCTGCTCGAGCCGGAGACGGTCCTCGGCCTCGTTCTGCATGTCGGCGGAGAAATAGCAGCAGGTGCCGCGGCCCTGGCCCTTCGCCTGGTAGAGCGCCAGATCCGCTTTCTGGATGAGGTCGTCGACGCTCTGGCCGTCGATCGGGCCGAACGCGCAGCCGATCGAGACTCCGATCCGGATCTCGGCTTTGTCGATATGGTAAGGCTCGGCGACCGCGGCGATGATCCGGCGGGCGAGGTCGTCTACCTTCTTGCGGCTCTGGGCGTCGCGGATGACGATTGCGAACTCGTCGCCGCCCATCCGCCCGACATGGCCCGATTCGCCGGCTTCCTTGACGAGCCGCTGCGAGACGCTCTTCAGCACCGCGTCGCCCTTGGGATGGCCGAACGTGTCGTTGACCGGCTTGAAGCCGTCGAGGTCGAGGAACATGATGCCGCAGGGCACCATGCTCGACTGCGAGGTCGAGAGGGCCTCGCCGAGCAATTGGCGGACCCTGCCGCGGTTGGGAAGACCCGAAAGCACGTCCATGTTGGCGAGATTGGTCAGGCGCTCCTGGGTGCGGCGGACCTCGGTGATGTCGGAGCCGACCCCGCGGAAGCCCTGGAACTGGCCCGCCATGTCGATGATCGGATCGCCGGCAAGGCTGATCCAGCGAGTCCCGCGCCGGGTCTTCAGCTCCATCTCGAGGCTCGCGAACGGGGCTCGGGAGAGAAGGGTGCGGCCGAGCGCGCTGTTGCCGCCCAATGTGGCGGGAAGCGAATGGCCGATCAGCTGGCTGGCCGAGCGGCCGAGCAGCGACGTCATTCGCGAGGAGATGTAGACGACCCGGTTCTCGGCATCGACCTGCCAGAGCCAGCCCACTCCGCGATGCTCATATTCCTTGAGCAGGAGGCGGACCGATTCGGCCTGGGTGCGGACGTTGGCGATGGTCTGGAGCTGGCCGAAGGTCCAGCGGGTGAGCCGGGCCACGCCGAAGATGGCGACCGCGGCGACTCCGACGATCGAGACTCCGAAAGTCGGGTCGAGCGCTTCGCTTCCAAGATAATAAGCGCAGCACAAGGCGAAGGTCATGGTCGCGATCCACGCGAACGCGGCCGCGGGCACCGAGGCCAGGCCGATCGCGGCCATGATCATCGCGCCCATCGCGCCGCCGATCACCACCTGCACCTGGTGGGGCTGGGTCGCGAAGGCGTAGGTGGGGAAAGCGGACCAGATCGCGGCCAGCCCAACCGCCTCGCCCATCGCCCGGAACAGCGGACGGCCTTCGGCGGAACGGCTCTCGGCCGCCGCGCCCTCGGTTCTGGCGGAGGTATAATAGGTCCAGTTGGCGAAGCCGACGAGGGCGAGCCAGCCGATGATGAACTCGATCCGGGTCGTCCCGAGCATCGCCCAGGCGACGAGCAGGGCGGCGCCGGCGCCGGTGAGGGCGAAAAAGGGTGCGAAGAGAAGCCGGGTCTGCGCCTGGCCGTTGTGGAGATGGGCGTCGCGGAGCCTCTGGCTGCTGGCGTCGGCGCCGACGCTTTCATCCGCCAGCTCAGCCGGTTCCAATTCCTGCGGGTCGACATCCAATGGAACGGGCGCGTGGTACATGGGAATCCTGCGTTCTGCCGGGTTGAACAGTCCCTACGCGCAAGAGTTTTGATGGAGTGTTAAGGACCGGAAGGAATGCGGCGAACCGTCGGTCTTCCCCGTCATCCCGGCTTTCGCTGCAATGACGCGAGTCTCAGCAATTCTCATACTTCCAGTTCCGCCGCTTCCCCTCGGCCATCCATTCGACCGCCTGGGCGATGCGCCGGTCGCGGGTCTCGGGCTTCTTCGCCTGGACGACCCATTCGACATATTCGCGCCTGCAGCTCGGCGGGAAGCCGTCGAACGTGGCCTGGGCGGCGGGGTTGGCCGAGAGCGCGGTCTCGAACTCCGGCGGAGCCTCGGCTTCGGCTTTCGGTTCGGCTTTCGAGCGCGCCGGGCGCGCTCCGGCGTCGGTGAGGGCCATGGCCTTGCGGATCAGCGCGTGGAGGACGTCGTCCGGCGGCAGGTCGGCGACCGAGGCCAGCCGCCCGAACTGGCCCATGGCGTCGCGCTCCGCTCCGGTCTCGCCGAGCACCTCCTTGGCGCGCCAGAAGCCGAAGGTCGAGTGCGCCTTGAAAGCGGCCATGCCGACGAGCAGCTGCCCTTTGTAGAGGAAATGCGGCATTCCCCATTTCAACGTCTCCTCCGCCTCCGGACAGGCGGCGTGGACCGAGGAACGCAGATGCTCGAGGATCGGCCGGGCGAAATCCGCCTGCCGGGCGATATAGGCGTCGATGCGCGGGTCCGTGGACATGGCGCGATCATAACGTCGTTCCGGGCCGGAATCGACTCGCCGGATCCCCTCGGCCTCAATTCGGAACGCGCATCCTGCCGATCAGGCGCTCGCCCGCTCTGTCCCCTGGAAGAACCTCGAGGTCGACCACCTCTTCCCGTTCGTTGGCGCGGCCGAAATCGCGGATGAGATGCGCGGTGATTCGCGAGCCGCCATTGGGGTTTAGCCGGTCCGAGGCGTAGACGTTCGCCTTGACCGTGAAAATACCCCGGGGCGCCCGTCGGAGCAGATATTCCTCGGGCCCGTAGCCTTGGGTCATGTCGTTGGAGAGGTGGCCGCCGACGATCGTGAGCGGGTTGCTGTAGATGGCGCGCTCGCCGTTGGCCTCGTCTACCCACAGATCGAGGTCGGTCGCCTCGGTATTCCACTCGATGACGACCCGAAGGTCGACGTCGAGCAAAGCGACCAGGCGCGGATCGAGCGGCACGTCGCCGCCGCCGAGACGCCGGTAGCGCGGGATCAGGCGATTGACCTCCATCAGCGAGATCAGCTCGATCCCGTCATAAGCGTCGTCCCAGGGCTTCATCGCCACCTGGGTGAGAAGCGCGATGGCGCGCGCAAGGTCGGCACGGGCCTGCTCGCCGGCGCCGCTCTCGGCGCGCTTCGCCAGCGCCAGCGCGAGGCTGCGCAGGGGCTGGGGCCGGTCCGCTTCGCTCGCCGCCAGGCGCTCGTAGAGCTGGATCGCCCGGTCGAGATCGCCCCAGCGGACGAGCCGGCCGGCGACGATGGCCGATGTCTCGCTGTCGCGGGTCGGAAGGTCCAAGGCGGAAAGGAGGAGGCGCAGGGCCTCGGGACGGCGGCCCGCGCGGAAATAGTAATCGGAGACGTCCAGCCAGAAAGCGGGGAGGGCTCCGTGCTCGGCCTGCTGGGCCGCGAGCACGCGGTCCCGATCCGCCGGTCTCGCCGCGTCGAGCGCCTTGAGGTACGGCCGGTCGGCCGCCCATTTCGCTACCTCGATCCCGCGCGCCTTCGCTGAATTCGCCTGGGTGGATCTGAGCTGGGGCAGGTCGTTGAGCACGTCTCCGGCGATCATCCTTGCGGGGTTGGGCGCTTCCAGGTTGGGCCGTCTCGTTCGCGAACCGGTGACGGTGATCGCTTCCTGTGAAGGCTCGTAAGCGACATCCGCGGCGTTCGCGACCTCCGCAGGCGGCGGAGGCAACGTCTCGACCATCGGTGAGGGCGGTGGGACGATGTCCGGCGCGGACGCGCCGGCGCGGCCCTGCGTCCGTGGCTTCGGCCGCGCATTGGGGTCGAAGCGCCGGCTCCACCACGCTTTCTGCTTTTCCCACGAAGCGAGGACGGTGTCGAAGCGCGCGGCCTGCCGGCGCTGCTCTTCGGTGCGCTTTTCAGCGACCAGGCGATCATATTCCTTTCGCTTCTCCTGAGGGAAGCCGGCCGGGGGCTCGATTTCCCCGCGGGCGTAATCCGCCGCGAGCTCGAGGACCAGGAACGAGATTTCCGGACCGGCGACGCTGTAGCGGCGGGCGAAGGCGACCAGGGATCCGCGGTCGGTCTCGTCGCTCGCGGCCCGCAGGGCGAGCCGTTCCGAAGCCCACAGGGCGCCGGCGCCGGAGAGCTCGGGCACGTCGCCGGCCGGGAGCGCGTAGACCCGGTCCGTGGCGCCTCCGGGGCCTGCCAGCCGGACCACGATCCCGCCCTCCGCCGGCGCAGGGGCGACCAGGCGCCAGCCATTCTCCGGAGCGTCGAGCAAGGTGAAGTCGAGAGCGGCGCCGGCCGCCGTTCGAACGTCGAGCACCCGCGGCGCGGCGCCGAGCAGCCGCTCCAGGACCTGGGCTCCGTTGGCCTCGTCGAGATGGAGGGCCTCGCCGCCGGACTTGGCCGCGACCGCCCCGAGCCAGGCGCGGTCGGCGTCGGCGGCCGTCGAGACCGGGAAGACGGGGCAGTCGGGGCGAAAGTAATCGCGGCGGTCCACGGTCACCAGTCCGTCGGTGAAAAGCAGGCAGGCGTCCGCCTCGATACGCTCCCCGGCCAGCACCGCCAGGCTCGATCCGCCGAGATAGCGGACGTCGAGAAGCGCGCGCGCGACGTCGTCGGGCCCGTCGAGCCTCACCCGCTCGGCGCCGCCGCTGTCGAAAAAGACGATCTCGGTGCGTTCCGGCCGGACCCGCTCCAGATAGGCGCGAAGAAGCGCTGCCTCCGCCTTCAGGGCGTCGTCGCCGCGCGAAAGCGAGCGGTCCCACAGCACGGCGACGCTTCGCGGCCGCCGCGCTTCCGCCGGCCCGGGCGCAGGCGCGGAATCCGACAGCTCGATGAACTTTTCGCCGTTCGGGTGGCGGGAGACCGACACCGGCGCCGAGCGCTCGATCCCGGCGACGACGAGCGCCCGTTCCAGCCGGGCGCCCTGGCGGGAGTAGGAATAACGATAGAGGCCGGGGCCTCCCGACCGCTGGGCGGCTCCCCCATCGGGCAAGGCGACGGCCGGCTCCCCGGAGACGCCCGAAACCTCCACCGAAATGTCGAGCTTGCCTATCTCCGTCTGCCCGGAAAGCGGAAGGACGTAGCCGCCCTTCGGATCGAGCGGCGTGCTGAAGCTGACCTGGATCGTCCGGAAGCGGCCCGGAAGGACGGGGCTGACCCGGTTGCGGAACTGGAAGCCGCGGAGCACTTCGGCGAGGCCGGGATCCACTCCCCGGCGGACCACCGCCTCATAGGCCTGCCGCGCCTGGCGCTGGTCGAGGAGGACTCCGGCAAGCATCTTTCCCTCTATGTCGAGGGAATAGCCGGTGACGGTGGATCCGGCCGGAAGGGCCAGGCCGAAATCGGCTTCCAAAGTCTCGGTACCGGAGTTGAGGAGGCGGGCGGTGACGATCGTATCGGCGATCCCCCCATGGACCCGAACGGCGACGTCCAGCTCAGCGATCCGCATCGAATCGCGTCGGTTCGCCTTGTCCTTGACGCCCCCGACCAGCGCGGTGAGGCTCGGGTTGGCAGGCTCGGCGGCCGGTGCCCGGCCGCCGAAAGCGATGGCGAAGAGGAGGACGAATGCGGCTCGCAAGACGAATGCGGCGTCCAACGGATGATTCATGTCTCTGCCCCCTGTGCCGCGGCAGGTTAGGCCAAGCCCGTCTCCCCGCCAAGGGGACGGGCGCGATCGCTCGGGACCGAAGCGCGTTGCTCCCCGCCGCCGTTTATGGGAATGCGTTGGCGGGGAGATAAGCCTTGCGCCTGAAGACCTTGACCTACACGAGCCGCGCCAGGCTCGACCTCCGCGACGAGGAGGTGAGCGCGATCCACCAGACGGCTCGGCACCTGAACGCGCTCGACGGCATTTCCGGGCTGCTCCTCTTCGACGGCTCCCGTTTCCTCCAGATCGTCGAGGGATCGGAGGATGCGGTCGACAATCTGGTCGGCCGGCTGCGCATGGACCCTCGCCATTCCGCCTTCGAAATACGCGACGAGCGCTATGTCGAGCGGCGCTCCTTTGCGGACTGGTCGATGGAGCTGGTCCGGGTGAGCGCCGGCTATCGCAACGCGAAGGACGAGGTCGCCGCGGCGTTGCCCGCCTCCGTCTCCGCGCCGGTCCGGGACCTGGTGATCAGGATGACCGGCGAGCTCGCCGAGGCTTAGCCCCGGCTCCACCCCGCCTTCGGCGGCTGGTGCAGGTTCGCTTCCGGGATCAGCCTCCTGAGCTTCCTTGCGAAGCTGCGCAGGCACACCTCGCTCTCTCCGAGCGGCCCGGGCACGTAGCTTCGCGATGCCATGCCCTGCTGCACTCCTTCGATGAGCGCCCTGTCCTCTTCGTTGACCCGGCGGTTGATCCGCCAGTTGAGGTAGCGGGCCGCCTTCATCTCGCGGCGGGAATCCGGGATCGCGTAGCTGATCTCCCGGATCACGGTCTCGGTGGCCGACACCGGCAGGAATTGCATGAAGTCGACCTGGTCCGGATAGATGTCGAAGGCGACGTTCGGCCAGAGCTTGAAATAGAGCCAGCGCCGCTGGAGCTCGGCCGGGAGGTGCGGAACGGCCGGGAGATGCTTCTGATAGGCGCGTTCGGACGGGTTGGAGGAAGGACGCTCGATCAGGTCGCCGGCCATCCGGTCGACATGCTCGCCGGCCGAGATCTCATAGCCTCGGCCGAACAGGCGGGTGAGGCCGGGATGGGCGACGGCGATGTGGAGCCCGTCCGAATAATTGTCGGCGACATTCTTCCAATTGACGCCGCGCGGCCGGAGCGTGACCCGGCCGAGCGCCTCCAGGTCCTCGAACCGATAGGGTGCGATCTCCGCCTCGTTCGGCGCCATCATTGCCGCGACGGAGGGTCCGCCGGGCTCGAGTCGGACGAAGAGGAAGCCGTGCCACGCCTCCAGCTCGATCGGGACGAGCCCGAGCTTCGAGGCGTCGAGCCCGGGATAGCCGCTCTTGTTCGGCACCCCGATCAGCCGTCCGTCGAGCGCGTAGGTCCAGGCGTGATAGGGGCAGGTCAGCCGCCTCGCGCAGCCCGCGCCGCCGCTCACCAGCCGCGAGCCGCGGTGGCGGCAGACGTTGGAAAAGGCGCGGACGGCCGAATCGTCGCCTCGAACGACGACGATGCTCTCGCCGAGATAATCGAGGGTCCGCCAGTCTCCCGGCCTCGGGACGTCGCTCATGTGGCAGACCACCTGCCATGACGGGCGGATGACCCGTTCCATCTCGATCTCGAAGAACTCCGGGTCGCGATAGATCCAGCCGGGCAGGCTGAGCTCCGGTTCGGGCGCGGCGGCTAGGTGCGGGCTGGGCATGGGCGATAGTGGCAAAATGGCCGGCGTTTGTCACTTCCCGTCATCCCGGCGAAGGCTGGGATACCAGGGGGTGAAAGGCGTCGGCGTTCTTCACTCCCTGCGGCCCCAGCCTTCGCTGGGGCGACGGTAGCGGCTTGCGCAACCGCCCCGCTTGCCGGACAATCGCCCCATGACCACCGAACTCACTGTCCTCGCCTGGGGCTGCATCCTCGCCCTCGTCCACATCTTCGTCGCGGTGCGCTTCAAGACTCGGCAATATGGGACGAAATGGAACGTCGGCGCCCGCGACGAGGACTTGCCGCCGCCTTCGCCCATCGTCGGCCGGCTCGCCCGGGCGCAGGCCAATTTCCTCGAGACCTTCCCGATCTTCGCGGCGGCGGCCTTGGTCGTCGGCGTCGCCGGGCTGGACGATCGCTGGACGGCGATCGGCGCCTGGCTGTGGCTGGGCGCCCGGATCGTCTACCTGCCGCTTTACGCCTGGGGCGTGCCGGTGGTCCGGACGATCGCCTTCCTGGTCAGCGTCGTCGGCATACTGCTCGTGCTCAGGCCGGCCCTCGCCGCGGCCTTCGGCTGACCGTCAGAACCGCCAGGGATTCTCGCGCTTCTGGCGGGGGGGAGCCGGGACGTCGCGGATTTCGGCGATGATTCCGTCGCCGCAGCGAATCGCGACTCCGCCGTAGCGCTTGATCGCCGGCACGACGACTCGGACGTCGTGCACGACCGGGGCTCCGCCGGGCTCCGCCGAGCCTTCCGTGCGCACCCGCACCTGCTGGATCGGCTCGTCGAGGCGGGCGACCGGGCCTTCGGCGAGGCTTACGAAATAGCCGCTTGCCGTCGTCACCTTGCCGGTCACGACCAGCTTGCGGGTCAGGAAGGGGATGGGGCTCGAGGTCGAAGTGATCTCGACCTCGGCCTTCCAGTCCGACGAGCCCAGCACGTGGCAGGCCGAATAGCTGACGTCGCGGACCGGCCCGTCGAGCGCGCAGGCCGCCGGGAACGCCAAGAGAAGTGCGCAAGCGGCGCAGCGCCTGAAGAGCGGGTTTTCCATCGGGACGTGCCTTAGCCGGTCGCCGCGCGACGGGCTAGGCCACCAATCCGGCCCCGCCCCCGTTCGCACTGAGCCTGTCGAAGGGGTCTCCTTCCCCTCGCTCCGGGCAGGAAGATCTTCAAGCTCAATCGCGTACGGATCCTAAACCGCCGCTTCGGCCGCCGCTGCGGCGCGGGCGGCGCGGCCGGCGCGAAGGCCTTCGACGACGAAGACGGCGAGCGCGACCCAGATCGCGGCGAAGCAGACGACATGGGCCTTGGTCAGCGGCTCGCCGAAGACGAGCACGGCGAGCAGGAACTGGATGGAGGGCGCGACATATTGGAGGAAGCCCAAGGTCGAGTAAGGCAGCCTCTTCGCCGCCGCGGTGAAGAGGAGGAGCGGGATGGCGGTCAAGGCTCCGCCCAGGATGAGCAAAATGTCGGTGGCCCGGCTGTGGAGGAAATCGCCGTCGCCGGACTGGCCCAGCCAGAGCACCCAGCCCAGAGCGAGCGGCGCCAGGAACAGGGTCTCGATCCACAGCCCCTCGAGCGAATCGACCGGAGCGACCTTCCTGAGGAAGCCGTAGATTGCGAAGCTGGCGGCGAGGGTGAGGCTGATCCAGATCGCCCCGCCCGAGCCGAAAGCCAGGATGGCGACCCCGGAGCCGGCGAGGACCACCGCCGCTTTCTGCATCGGGCTGAGCTTTTCCTTGAGCAGGAAAACCCCGAGCAGAACGTTGACGAGCGGGTTCAGATAATAGCCGAGGCTTCCCTCCAGCACGTGCCCGCTGACGACGGCGTAGATGTAGACCAGCCAGTTGATTCCGATCAGCACCGCCGTGAGAAGGAGGGTGAGGGCGACCTTGGGGTTGGCCAGGGCGGCGCGGATCGGCGGCCACTTCCGCCACATTGTGGCCAAAGCGCCGAGAAAGAGGAGCGACCACAAGATCCGATGGGCGACGATCTCGGTGGCGCCGACGTGGACCAGCGCCTTGAAATAGAGGGGCAGGACCCCCCACAGGGCATAGGCGCCCAGCCCCATGAGGAGCCCGGATCGGGTGCGGGCGGCGTCGGTCACCGCCGCGCGGGTAGCCGAGGGCAGGGGCCGCGACAAGCGTTTGGCTGGGGCCTCCGGACGGGCTAGGATCGGTTCCGACCTGGGGACACGGAATGAGTCGTCCGAGCCTGTGCACCACCTTCGCCGCCGCCGCTTTGCTGTGCGCGTGCGACGCAGAGGTCCACCCCGAGGAACCGGACAATCCGGTGGTCGACAGCCCCGTTTCGGCGGAGGGCAAGTCCGAGGAGGGCAAGATCTCGCTCAAGACGCCGGGCCTGGACATGACCCTAAGCCTTCCCAAAGGCGTCGCCGACGAGGCCCGGGCCGAGCGCGGCAGCAAGCTTCTCTACCCCGGCGCGATCCTGCGCGGAATGGCGATCGCCGCCGGCCCGGACAGCGACAAGAGCGGCGACAGCGAGGTCGAGATCCGCTTTTCGACTCCGGACCCGGTCGACAAGGTCGCGGCCTGGTATCGCGATCCCGCCCGCTCCGAAGGCTTCCAGCTGCAGCGGGCGATACGGGAGGGCGAGGCCTGGCTGGTGACCGGCGTCCAGAAGCGCGACGAGCATCGCTTCCGGCTTCGCCTGAGCGCGCGCGGTGGCGAGGGCACGAACGGCCAGCTCACGGTCCGCCACGGCGAATGAGCGTGCGGGTCAAGTTTCCTCGCAAAGGCGGTCATCGGGAAGACGCTGACGTCTGGAAGGAGGGGCAAATGGCCGCGCTCGCCGATCCGGAGGAAGTTCGGCTTCACCTCGTCGCCGCGGCCGGGGCCGGGACGGCGCTCAGCTACGGCGAGCTTCTCGGACGGCTGGGCTATTCCTTCTCGAGGCCCAAGATGCGCGCGTTGTGCAAGATTCTCGGCGCCGTCGACGAAGCCGCGGCGCTCCGGGGCGAGCCGGAGCTGGCGGTGCTCGTCGTCCGCCAGAGCGATCGCCTTCCCGGCCAGGGCTGGTGGATCGCCGGCGGCGCCCGTTCGCGGGCCTATGAAGGCCCCTGGGAAGGGCCCGAGGCCCGGCGCTTCATCGACCATGTCCAGGCGGAAAGCTTCGCCTTCTGGCAGTCCCGAAGCGGGACACAGGGCGCGGCCTCCCCCGGTTAACCATCTCTCGTCACCCATTTTGCGTCGGAATGCGGCATAGCGGCGGCTCCAAGGAGTGTCCTCGATGACCGACCGCGCCATTTCGCTGCTTCGCCTGACCGCTCTGGGAGCGGCGCTCGCGCTCGCCGCCTGCAACCGCGGCGGGGGCGAGGACAATCTCGCCGACCTGGCCAACGACGCCGATCCGGCGGTGACCAGCGCTCTCAACGACCAGATACTCGTCGACGAAAATCTGGCGACCCAATCCAACAAGAACGCCGCCCGTCCCTCGCCGACCCCGGCCGGAGCCCCTTATCCGGCGCCCGGCAAGGCCTCGAGCCCTCCCGCCGCGCTCGCCGGTCCCAAGGGCTGCTCCGACGCCGCGCGCTTCGATTACAACATGGCCTGGGCGAACCGGCTTTCGCCCAATTTCCCGCTCTATCCGGGCGGGAAGGTGACCGAGGCGGCCGCCAACAATTCGGGGGGCTGCAGCACCCGGGTCGTCACCTTCGCGACGGCGGACGATTGGCAGCGCGTGCTCGACTATTACCATACCAAAGCGGTGGGCGCGGGCTATTCGTCGGAGCATCAGGTTCGCGCGGGCGACCATATCCTCGCCGGAAGCAACGAGGGCGACAAGGGCGCCTTCTACCTGATCGTCACGCCCAAGCCGAAAGGCTCGGAAGTCGCCCTGATCGCCAATAACGGGCGCTGATATCCGTCGCCCCAGCGAAGGCTGGGGCCCCAGCGGGTGAAGCGCGCGGCGCCTTTCACTCGCTGGGATGCCAGCCTGCGCTGGCACGACGGAGCGTAAGCGCTTCCTTCCTCCCTTCCGTCCCGCTACATCGCCGCCATGCCCAGCCTCTTCCTCGTCATGATCGGCGGCGCCGCCGGCGCCGGGCTGCGCTGGGAGTTCGGACGGCTGGCGCTGGGCCGGCTCGGCCCCGGCTTTCCCTGGGGGACCCTCGGCGTCAACCTGATCGGCGGCCTGCTGATGGGGATATTGGCCGGGGCGATGATGGGCCAGGGCTCGGACGAGCGTCCGCTCTGGCTGCTTCTGGCCGTCGGCCTGCTCGGCGGCTTCACCACTTTTTCCGCGTTCAGTCTTGATCTTTTCGCGATGCTCGAGCGCGGTCGCCTGGGCGCAGCCGGGCTCTATATGGCCGCGTCCGTGCTCGGCTCCCTGGTCCTCCTCGCCGCCGGCTGGTGGACCGTCCGGGTGGCGGCATGAGCGACGTCCGCCAGTTCACCGTAGCGCCCGACGACGACGGCATTCGCCTCGACCGCTGGTTCAAGCGCCATCTGCCCGAGGCGAGCTTCAACATGGTGTCGCGCTGGGCTCGGACCGGCCAGCTTCGGGTCGACGGCAAGCGCGCGGCGCCCGGCGACCGGATCGAGGCCGGCCAGTCGATCCGGGTCCCGCCGGCCGAGCCGGCCGCCGCCGCCGCGACCCCGGCCCGCGCCAGGCCGGAACGCACGCCCTTGAGCGACGACGAGATCGCCTTCGTCAACGAGATCGTCATCCACCGCGATCCCCAGGCGATCATCGTCAACAAGCCGCCGGGCCTGGCCACCCAGGGCGGAACCAAGACCTTCACCCATCTCGACGGATTGCTCGACGGGCTCGCCAATGAGAAGGGCGACCGCCCGAAGCTCGTTCACCGGCTCGACAAGGACACGTCGGGACTTCTTCTCCTCGCCCGGACGACCCGCGCCGCGGGTTTCTTCTCCAAGGCCTTTTCCGGCCGAACCGCGCGCAAGGTCTATTGGGCGATCGTCACCGGCGTTCCCGACATCGCCGACGGCTTCATCGACCTTCCGCTCGCCAAGCAGCCGGGCACCGGCGGCGAGAAGATGCACGTCGAAGAGGGCGAGGGCGGCCTGCCGGCGCGGACCCGCTACCGGATGATCGAGCGGGCCGGCAACCGAGCCGCCTGGCTCGAGCTCCAGCCTCTCACCGGCCGCACCCACCAGCTTCGGGTCCACATGGCGGCGATCGGCCACCCCATCCTCGGCGACGGCAAATATGGCGGCCCCGACGCCTTTTTGACCGGAGCGATCAGCCGCAAGCTGCACCTTCACGCCCGCCGCCTGCGCATCGACCATCCCGACGGCGGCACGCTCGACATGGTTGCGGAGCTGCCCTCTCATTTCGCCGAGACGATCGCCAATCTCGGCTTCGACCCGGAGCTGAGCGACCTTCCGCTCGACGAGGTGAAATTTTCCGAGACCGCCGAAGGCAAGCAGCGCGCCGCCTCCGCCGCCGCCAAGTCCCGCCGCAAGGAGCGCAAGGGCGAACGGCGCGGACGGGGGCAGAGGTGAGAAGCGAGAGGGCTTGATGCATCCCAACCGCAAATTCCACATCCAGGATCGCGAGGCGATGGCGGCTCTGGTTCGCGATCTCGGCTTCGGGGTGCTGTTCGTCCCGACGGCTGGCGGGCTTCGGGCGGTGCATGTGCCGGTGCTGCTCGAAGGCGACCGCCTCCGTTTCCACGTGTCGCGCGGTAACGCCGTCCACTCGACCCTGGCGGACGGCGCCGACGCCCTGTTCGTCGCGAGCGGTCCGCACGCCTATGTCAGCCCCGAATATTACGGGTTGGAGGACAGGGTGCCGACCTGGAATTATGTCGCGGTCGAGCTGGAAGGGCCGGTGCGGCCGCTCGAGCCCGAGGCGCTGGTCCGGCTGCTCGACGACATGTCCGCCGATCAGGAGGCCCGCCTGGCGCCCAAGCCGCCCTGGACCCGGGCCGAGATGAGCGAGGGGCGCTTCGATGGATTGCTCAAGTCGATCACCGGCTTCGAGATGGCAGTCGCCGACTGGCGCGGTACCGCCAAGGTGGACCAGGACAAGCCGCAGGAAGTGCGCGACCGGATCGCCGACGCGCTCGCCGGGCAGGGCGAACGGGACATGGCGGCAATGATGAGGATGAAGGCATGACCCCGCAGGAAGACGAGACTTTGTGGCGCAACCGCTTCATCGCGATCAATCTGGTTCGGATCGGCGGGACGGTCGTCGTCATGATCGGGCTCGCCATCTGGTACACGGATTTTCTCGTCGAGGGCGGAACGCTCGCCGTCGGGCTGCCGCTGGCTCTCGCCGGTCTCGCCGCCAGCTTCTGGGGGCCGAAATGGCTCGTTTCCCGCTGGAGGACCCCGCCCGGGCCATGAAGCGATTCTACAAGCAGGCGGCCGTCTCCCCGGAGACGGGCGGAGTCGCCATCCTGCTCGACGGGCGTCCGGTACGAACCCCGGCCCGAGCCCCGCTTCGAGTTCCGACCGAGGAGCTGGCGGCGGCGATCGCGGCCGAGTGGAATGCCCAGGGGGAAAAGATCGAGCCGCACCTCATGCCGCTCACCGGCCTCGCCAACGCCGCCATCGACCGGGTCGCTCCGGACCCGGCCGCCTTCGCCCGAACCTTGGCCCGATATGGGGAGAGCGACCTCCTGTGCTATCGCGCGGAGGGGCCGAAGCCGCTGGTCGAACGCCAGAGCCGGACCTGGGACCCGTTGCTCGGCTGGGCTCGGACCCGGTTCGAAGTCGAGCTCGAGACCGTAACCGGGATCATGCACCGGGCGCAGCCCGTGCTTACCGTCGAGCAGCTCGGCCGGGCCGTGGCGGCGCGCGGCGTCTTCCAGCTCGCCGGGCTCGCGCCTTTGGTCACCATCGCCGGCTCGCTGATCATCGCCCTGGCCCTTGCCGAAGGGGCGATCGGCCTCGAAGCGGCCTGGGACGCGGCGATGCTCGACGAGGCCTGGCAGGCCGAGCAATGGGGCGCGGACCCGCTCGCCGCCGCCTCGCTGGAGAACCGGAGGCGCGAGTTCGAGGGCGCGTATCTGTTCCTGACGCTTCTGTAGCTCCCGTCGCCCCAGCGAAGGCTGGGGCCCCGGGCGGTGAAAGGCAAGGCGCTCTTCACCCCCTGGGGTCCCAGCCTTCGCTGGGACGACGATCCTATTCCGTGTGAGCCGGCGCCGCCGCATGAGCCTCATGGTGAGGCGCGAACCAGCGGGCGACGACCAGGCCGGCGACGATCAGCGCTATCGATTCCGCGATGAAGGCGTAGATCCAATAGCCCCAGCCATAATGGTTGAAGATGGGCGCGCCGAGATATTTCCAGACGGTGAAGCCGAGGGTGAAGCAGACGACGAGTCGCGCCAGGTCGCCGAAGCTTCGGCCGCCCACCGAGGCGATTCCGAAGGCGATGAGAAGACCTGCCACCACCGCGACGATGAAGCCCGGAAGGAGGGCCGACATGTCGTCCGGCGAATAACCGCTCGTGTTGAAATGGACGGTGGCGATGGGGCCGCGCCCGTAGAGCACCGCTCCGGCGGCGCTGTTGTGGGCGGGGATGATGTAGGTGCCGGTGCCGCTCGGGCTCAAATTCTGGGCCAGCGACGCCTGCACCGCGGCATTCTGCGCCTCGTCCGCCTTCGAATAGGCCAGCTCGCCCAGCGGGGTCGCCCAGAAGATGAAGCCCATCACGAAGAGGATGATGCCCGCGACGAGGCCGCCGATCACGGTCCGGATCATGTTCATCCCCTTTTCCTGCGGGTTCGTCCTACGCTCAATCGCGGCTGGGGCAAAGCCTAGGGTCCGGTCAGCTCCCGGACGAAATCGTGGAGGAAGACCCGCCGGGTCGCCTTCAATCGCTCGGCCTTGAGGATGTTGTGCACGAGCTCCCGGCATTTCCCGGCGTCGTTGTTGATCAGCACATAATCATATTCGGCCCAATGGCTGATCTCGGCCGCGGCCCGCTCCATCCGGCGGCGGATGACGTCGTCGCTGTCGGTGCCTCGGGTGCGCAGGCGGCGCTCGAGCTCCTTCATCGACGGCGGCAGGATGAACACCCTGACGATGTCGGGATCGACCTGCTTCAACTGCTGGGTACCCTGCCAGTCGATGTCGAGCAGAACGTCGCGGCCGCCTTCGATGGTCTTGAGCACCTCGCTCTTCAAAGTGCCGTAGCGGTGGCCGAAGACGTGCGCCCATTCGAGGAAATGGCCGGCGGCGACCAGAGAATCGAACCCGCTGTCCTCGACGAAATGATAATCGCGCCCGTCGACCTCGCCCGGGCGAATCGGCCGGGTCGTCGCCGAAACCGACATTGCGACCCCGTCGTCGGCCTCGAGCAGCATTCGGGCGATGGTCGACTTGCCGGCGCCGCTGGGGCTGGACAGGACGAAGAGGAGGCCCCGCCGCTGGAAGGCGCTTGCGATTTCCATGCGCGCTACTGGCTTGCCGAGCCGCCATGCGTCAAGCAGGTAGGGACATGGCCCGCCTCATCGCCCTTCTCCGAGCCGTCAACGTCGGCGGCCGCAAGCTTGCGATGGCGGAGCTTCGCGCCTTGTGCGGCGAGCTCGGCTGGAAGGATGTGGAGACCTACATCCAGAGCGGCAACGTCGTCTTCGCGGCGCCGGGCAAAGCAGTGGAAATCGAGGGGAAGCTGGAGGCGGCGATCAAGGAGCGGTTCGGGATGGACGTGCCGGTGATGGTACGGACCGCCGCGATATGGTCGGAATACGCCTCGGCGAACCCGTTTCCGGATGCGGCCCGGGACGAGCCGAACCGGCTTCAGCTGCTCGTCTCGAAACGGCCCCCCGACGAAGGCGCGGCCGACAAGCTGATGGAGCGCGCACAAGCGGGCGAGGCCGTGAAGGCCGCCGGCGGAGCGCTCTGGTTCCATTTCCCCGAGGGCGTCGGTACCTCGAAGCTGACTCCCGCACTGATCGACAAAGCGGCAGGCTCCCCGTCGACTAGCCGCAACTGGCGGACGGTCCTCAAGCTTCAGGAGATGGCATGCTGACACTCGTCACCCCGGCGAAAGCCGGGGCCCCAGGGGGTGAAGACCGCCGGTGCCTTTCACCCCCCGGGGTCCCAGCCTGCGCTGGGACGACGAGATGAAAGCCCCACCCGTCCCCCGCATCTATTGGTATGCCGCGCTGGGCCTCGTCGTCGTCATGGCCGCCATCCTGCTGTGGATGGGCCGTCCCCCCATCTGCACCTGCGGCGACGTCAAATTGTGGGTCGGGACGGTCAACGGTCCCGACAACAGCCAGCATCTCGCCGACTGGTATACGCCGAGCCACATCATCCACGGCTTCCTCTTCTACGCTCTGGGCTGGCTCTGCCTTCGCCGGAATCCGCCCGGTGACCGGCTGATCGGCGCCGTCCTGATCGAGGCGGGATGGGAGCTGCTCGAGAACAGCCGCTGGATCATCGAGCGCTACCGCGAGGCGACGATGGCATTGGGCTACAATGGCGACTCGGTCATCAACTCGGCCGCCGACGTCGGCTGGATGGTGGTCGGATTCGCGCTTGCGCGGCGGCTGCCCGTCTGGGCGACCTTGGTCCTGGCGGTCGCGTTCGAGCTGCTGACCCTGGCGATCATCCGAGACAATCTGACTCTCAACGTGATCATGCTGGTCGCTCCGAGCGATGCGATCAGGGCCTGGCAGGCGGGAGCGTAAAGCTGACCGTCGTCCCAGCGCAGGCTGGGACCCCAGCGGGTGAGAAGCTCGGCGCCCATCACCCGCCGGGGCCCAGCCTGCGCTGGGGCGACGTGTCCGTTACCGAAGCGCTCGCGCCTGCTCGAGATGCTGGCGGACGATCGGGACAGCCGCCGAGGCGACCGCCATCAGGCTGGGCGTGTCGCCGGCGCTTGCGTAGTTGCTGTGAAGAGCCAGCGCCATTTCGTGCGCGGGCACCTGCTGGCGCACATACATCCGATCGAAGGCGGCGCCGTTCGCACCCTGGAGCTGGGCGATCATCTCGGCCTGCATCGGCATCAGCATGGGGCTCGGCGGAGATCCGGCGGCGGTCGCGGCGGCCGTCAGTTGCTGGGTCGTCATCATATGATGCTCGACGAGCATCTGCGCGAACCGGCGCACCTCGGGGCTTTGCGCCCGCGAGGCGGCGAGCTGCGACGACTGGATCTCGTAAAGATCGCTGGCGGCGGCCATCCGGACGTAGGCGTCGCGCTGCTCGGGGGTCATGTCGCCGGCGGCGGCGGAGGCGGCGGCGCCGCCCGCCATGTCACCGTCCGAAGCGCAGGCGGCGAGTGCGAGGGAGGCGGCGGAGGCGATGAGAAAGGGGCGAATCATCTGGATTTCCTGTCGGGCAGTGGAGATGGCCGACAAAAGGATGCGGAAGCCGTCAGTTCCGAGAAAAACCTAATCCGTAACGTGTGTTAGGAAGATTTTCGGCAACGCGTCGGCTCAGCCGCCGCCGATGCCCTCGATCACCTTGCCGGTCCCGTCGCAGACCGGGCAGGGCACTCCGTCATGCTCGCCTCTGCCGTTGCAATGAGGGCAGATATTCTCTCCGGTGCCGGGGGTTCCGGGGACGGCTTCGTCGCCGGGCGCGGTGTCGTCGTTGCTCATGGCCGTTCAACCCATGTCCGAACGCCCCGGTTCCTCAAGGGGCCGAGATCGGCGCGTCGCTGAACGCAGGGCCGCCCTAGGCGAGAAAATCCAGCACCTGGCGATAATGCCTTCGAAGCTCGTCTCTCGGCGCGCCCGCGCGGGCCTCTATCGAAAGCGCGATATGGGTGCCGAAAAGGATTTCGGTCATCCCGTCCAGGTACGCAAAAGCCGCGAGTTCGCCGTCGGCGACGGCTTGATCGAGACGGGCGCGAATCAGTCGGCGCAGGCTCGCGAACACGGTCGCCACTCGCGAGCGGATTTCGGGAGCTTCGGCGGCCGCCTGGATGGCGGTTCCGACGAGGAAGCAGCCACTTCTGTCTTCCGCCGAGCAGAACACATCGAGGTCGGCTTCGAAAAACGCTTCGAGCGCGGCGGGCAGCGAAGCTTGGGCGAAAGCGCCCTGAACGTCGGGCGCGCCGCGTTCGATGTAAGCGTCGAGCGCCGCCGCATACAGGCCCGCCTTGCCCCCGAAAGCCGCGTAGAGGCTTGGCTTGTGAAGGCCGGTGGCGCCGCTGAGCGCGTCGAGCGACACTCCGGCCGAGCCTTCCCTCCAGAAGAGCCGCTGCGCCTTCTCGATCACCTCGTCCCGATCGTAGGCGGGAGGCCTGCCGGGCCGGCGCGGGGCTTTCTGTTCCATTCGGTACAAAACCTCTTGACCGGGCAATTCTGTTCTATCTAGTATAAAACGAGTTCGTCACAAGGTGGACCCTATATGCCCAGGCTCGAAGTTGAAATCGCCCGACGGCGGCCGATGCGCCGGCGCTGCTTCGGTCGGTTCTCGTTTCCGGCGCTGATGAGCCTGTGCCTGGCGGCCCCCATGGCTTCGGCCCAGCCCGCGCCGGCCGCCTCCGAGTCGAGGCGCGACGGAGCCCACGATTTCGACTTCGAAATCGGCCGCTGGAAAACGGAGCTTCGGCGGCTCAAGCGGCCGTTGAGCGGCTCTTCGGAATGGATTCGCTATTCCGGGACGACGATCGTCACCAAGGTTTGGGGCGGCAAGGCCAATCTGGTCGAGCTCGAGGTCGAAGGCGCCGCAGGACGGCTTCAAGCCTTGTCGCTGAGACTCTACAATCCAGAGACGCGCGAGTGGAGCTTGAACTTCGCCAACAGCGCCGGCGGGGCACTGGGACTGCCCTCGGTCGGGTCCTTCCGGGACGGTCGCGGCGAATTTTACAATCAGGAAGTTTTCGGGGGGCGAACCGTGCTCGTGCGTTTCGTGATCTCCGACATCAGGGCCGATTCCGTCCGCTTCGAGCAGGCATTCTCCGCGGACGGCGGCCGCAATTGGGAAGTGAACTGGATCGCCGTCGACACGCGCCTGCCCGGGCCGGCAACTTAATTCCTCCCCGGCGAATGCCGGGGAGGATTTCTCGTCAGCGCCCAAGCATGCCCTCGGGCTTCACCAGGCGGTCGAACGTCTCGGCGTCGACCAGGCCCAGCTCGAGCCCGGCCTCCTTGAGCGTCTGCCCATTCTTATGGGCGTGCTTGGCGATGGCGGCGGCATTGTCGTAGCCGATCTCGGGCGCGAGCGCGGTCACCAGCATCAGCGACCGGTTCATCAGCTCGGCGATCCGGCCCTCGTCCGGCTCCATCCCGTCCAGCGTGCGTTCGGTGAAGCTTTCCATGCCCGTGGCGAGCAGGTCGATGGAGCGAAGCACGTTCGCGGCGATGACCGGCTTGAAGACGTTGAGCTCGAGATGCCCCTGGAGGCCGCCGACGGTGACGGCGACATGGTTGCCCATCACCTGGGCGGCGACCATGGTCAGCATCTCGGCCTGCGTGGGATTGACCTTGCCCGGCATGATCGAGCTTCCCGGCTCGTTCTCGGGCAGCTTCAATTCGCCGAGCCCGCAGCGCGGCCCGGAGCCCATCAGCCTGATGTCGTTGGCGATCTTGGTCAGCGAGACGGCGATGACGTTGAGAACGCCCGACAGCTCGACGAGCGTGTCGTGCGCGGCGAGCGCTTCGAACTTGTTGGTCGCGCTCGTGAACCCGAGTCGGGTGAGCTTCGCGACCTCCGCCGCGAAGGCATCGGCAAAGCCTTCCGGAGCGTTGAGGCCGGTGCCGACGGCGGTTCCGCCCTGGGCGAGCTGGAGAACGCGCGGCTGGACCCCTCTAAGCCGCTCGATCCCGGAGTCGACCTGGGCGGCATAGCCCGAAAATTCCTGGCCCAGGGTGAGGGGGGTCGCGTCCTGGAGGTGGGTCCGGCCGATCTTGACGATTCCGTCCCACGCCGCCGCCTGTGCCGACAGTCGCCGGTGCATGGCCTGGAGCGCCGGGATCAGCCGGGCCTCGACCGCCCGGGCCGCGGCGATGTGCATCGCGGTCGGGAAGCTGTCGTTGGACGATTGGCCCTTGTTGACATGATCGTTGGGATGGACCGGGCTCTTGCCGCCGCGGGTTCCGGTCAGGATCTCGTTGGCTCGGCCGGCGATGACCTCGTTGGCGTTCATGTTGGACTGGGTGCCCGAGCCCGTCTGCCAGATGACCAAAGGGAACTGGTCGTCGTGCATCCCGCTCGCGACCTCGCCCGCCGCCTGCTGGATCGCCTCGGCGAGCTCCGCGTCGAGGCCTCCGATCCGGGCGTTCACCCGAGCCGCCGACTGCTTCACGAAGCCCAAGGCATGGACGATCTCGACCGGCATCGTCTCGCGCGGCCCGAACGGGAAGTTCTGGATCGAGCGCTGGGTCTGGGCGCCCCAATAAGCGTCGCCGGGAACGTCGATGGGGCCGAAGCTGTCGGTCTCGGTGCGGGCGATGGTGGTGGAGATCATTCCCGAGCCCTTAGCGTGGCGAATCCGGCGCGTCACCCCGGCGAAGCCCCGTCATCCCGGCGAAAGCCGGGACCCCGGGACAAGAAGTCTCGGCGGGTCTCCCCGAGGTGCCGGCTTTCGCCGGGATGACGGTCGCGATGCCAGAGGTTGCGGACCGAGGCCCACCGAACCAAGGTGCCGCATGGACTTCATGAAATGGCTCAACTCGCTCGACGAGCTCCTCTACGAGGTGATGAGCTGGCTCCTGTTCTTTCCAATCACGCTCTGGCGAGCGACCGTCCGCCCGCTGCGCACGATGGCCGATATCGAGCTGCAGGCGACCTTGCCCGACGACCGGCAATATGCAGCCGTGCTGAGCCCGCCGCTGTTCCTCGCCCTGGCGCTTCTGCTCGCCCATGCCGTGTCGCAGGCCTTGGGGCAGACCGACGCCATCATCGCGAATCGCCACGGGCTTGCGGCCCTGGTCGACGACAATGCCACCGCGCTGGTTCTCCGAATGGTGGTGTTCGCGAGCTACCCCCTCTTCCTCGCGGCACGTCTGGTGCGCGGCGGGGGCGGCAAATTGGACCGGCTCTCGCTTCGCCAGCCGTTCTACGAGCAATGCTATCCCGCCGCGATATTCGCGCTCGGGCTGAGCTTGGGGACGAGCCTCGCCCTGGTCCCGGACGCGATCACCCGTGGCCTTGGACAGGCGCTGATCGTGGGAAGCATCGTCAATTTCTGCGTGGTCGAGACGCGCTGGTTCGCCAGGGCCCGGTCGATCGGCCATGCCCGCGCCTTCGCCAGCGTCGCGGTCGGGATGCTTCAGGGGACGGCGCTGATGCTGTTCATCGGCTATCTGTTCACGCGCTGAGCGGTCCGGGCCGAGCGTCATCCCGGCGGAAGCCGGGACCTCGGGGAGACCCGCCGATCGCATTCGCCCTGATGACGAACTGTCCTCAAGTCACGGCATGTGCCGGAACGACGAGCCTATTTCTTCCGGCTGAAATCCACCGAGACGACGTTGGAGCCGTCCTCGACCGGCTCGACGGCCGGCGGGTCGTTCTCGGCGGCTTCGTGCGCCTGCGGCCCGCCTTCCTCGGCGGTGGCCTGGAACTGGAGGGCGAAGTTGACCGCAGGATCGACGAAGCCGGTGATCGCCGAGAAGGGGATGACCAGCCGCGCCGGCGCCTGGTTGAAGCTGAGCCCGACCTCGAAGCCCTCCTCGCTCACCTTCAGGTCCCAGAAACGGTTCTGGATCACGATCGTCATCTCGTCGGGAAAGCGCTCGGACAGGTGGCGCGGAATGTCGACGCCGGCCGCGGCGGTCTTGAAGGTGATGTAGAAATGATGCTCGCCGGGCAGCCGCCCGGTCGTCTCGACCTCGCCCAGCACCCGTCCGACCACGGCTCGAAGCGCTTCCTGGACGATCTCGTCGTAGGGAATCAGGCTGTCGGGAGTCTCACCTTGCATCCCTCATGTGGTAGCGAGGCGCGGGCTCGGGTCAAGCGAGAGCTTGCCTTTGCCGCCCGGGCGATGTTGAGGCGGCAGCGGAGACCCGCCATGCCGATCGACGCCACCCGACCCTATGACGACAGCAACATCTTCGCCCGGATCCTTCGCGGCGAGATCCCGTCGAAGCCCGTCTACGAGGACGAGCATGCGCTCGCCTTCCACGACATCGCCCCGGCCGCGCCGGTCCATATCCTCGTCATCCCCAAGGGGGCCTACGTTTCCTGGGACGATTTCTCGGAGCGCGGCTCGGCCGATGAGATCGCCGGCTTCGTCCGGGCCGTCGGCAAGGTGGCGCGCGACCAGGGCCTGGTCGAGCCGGGCTACCGGCTGCTCGCCAACGCCGGAATGCACTCGGGGCAGGAAGTGCCGCACCTCCACGTCCACATCTTCGGCGGCAAGCCGCTCGGGCCGATGCTGGTGCGATAAGGGCCGGGCTTTGCTCTACTAATCGGTTGCGCGAGCGGCAGGAAAAGCTAGGTTCCGCAACGAGAAAAACAACGAGCCGCCTTTCATGGCGGTCGGCAAAGGGGAGAGTTTATGGCCAGCGTCACGCCAGGAGGCCCGAAAAAGGGTCTGCTCGGACAGATGTTCGCGCGAAAGTCGATCGCGCAGGTCCAGCGGGAGACCCAGACGAGCGAGCTCAAGCGAACGCTCGGCAAGTGGAACCTCCTGCTGCTGGGCGTCGGCTGCATCATCGGCGCGGGCATCTTCGTCCGCACCGGAAGCGCCGCGGCGCTTCATGCCGGCCCCGCCGTGCTCCTGTCGTTCGTCGTCGCGGGCATCGTCTGCGCCTTCGCCGGCCTCTGCTACGCTGAGCTTTCCTCGACCCTTCCCGTCTCCGGGTCGGCCTACACCTACAGCTACACGACTCTGGGTGAGTTCGTCGCCTGGATCATGGGCACCCTGCTCCTGCTCGAATACGGCCTCGCCGCCTCGGTGGTGGCGGTCGGCTGGAGCGGCTATGTGGTAAGTCTGCTGGCCGATTTCGGCTTGGTCATACCGCCGCAATTGACGGGCCCGGCGGGTTACACTCTGATGAAGGACGGCGCCCCGGTGCTGGTCGACGGCCAGACCGTCACCACCCTCTTCAACCTCCCGGCCTTCCTGATCTGCGCCGCCCTCGCCGGACTGCTCTGCATCGGGGTGTCAGAAAGCGCTAAGGTCAACAACGTCATCGTCGCGATCAAGGTCAGCGTTCTGGTCGCCTTCATCGTCGTCGGCGGGCTGATCGTGCTTTCGAACCTCGGCGAGCTCGCCGCGGCCAACTGGACCCCGTTCATCCCGCCGAACGAGGGCGAGGGCAAGTTCGGAGTCGACGGGATCATGCGCGCCGCCTCCATCGTCTTCTTCGCCTATATCGGCTTCGAGGCGGTTTCGACCGCCGGCCAGGAAGCCAAGAACCCCGCCAGGGACATGCCGTTCGGCATCATCGGCTCGCTCGTCGTGTGCACCGTGATCTACATGCTGGTGGCCGCGATCATGACCTTGCTGGTGCCCTACGGTCAGCTCAACGTCCCCGATCCGGTCGCCGTGGTCGTCGACAATTTCGGGCCGACCTGGGCCTGGCTCGCCAAGATCATCAAGATCGGCGCAATCATCGGCCTCACCTCGGTCGTCCTCGTGCTGATGTACGCGCAGACCCGAATCTTCTACACGATGGCGCGCGACGGACTGCTGCCCAAGGTCTTCTCGCGGGTCCATCCCACCCTGAAGACGCCCTACGTCAACACCATCCTGGTCGGACTGATCACGGCCGTGGCGGCAGGCTTCTTCGACATCAACATACTCGGCGACATGACCTCGGTCGGCACGCTGGCGGCGTTCGCCATCGTCTGCCTGTCGGTCATCTACCTGCGCCGCAAGGCACCGGAACTGCCGCGCGGCTTCAAGGTGCCGCTCTATCCGGTCCTGCCGGTGCTCGGCATCCTCTCGTGCCTCTACCTCATCTCCACCGTCCCCTGGAACGTCCTGAAGTTCTTCCTGTGGTACATGCTTGGCGGTGTCGTTCTCTACTTCCTCTACGGCATGCGCAATTCGAACCTGCAGCATGGCGAGGATCAGGACGACGTTCCCGATCTGCCCGTCTATCCCGAGGATGCGGAGCATCAGGGCGGCGATCCGGTGATCAAGCCGTAGGCCGGGCGCTCAAGACCAGAAAAAGGGAGGCCGCGGCCTCCCTTTTTTTGTCCGGCGGCAGCCTCGGGTCCTACCCCATCCGCTGCGCGACCAGCGCCTTCAGATCCGCTTCCGGCCGGGCGCCGTAATGGGAAATGACCTCCGCCGCCGCGATCGCGCCCATGCGCAGGCACTCCGCGTTCGAGCGGCCCTGGGCCCGGCCGGCCAGGAAGCCCGCCGCGAAGAGATCGCCCGCGCCGGTCGTGTCGACGATCCGCTCGACCGGCTCCGCCGGCACCTCGACCTGCTCGCCGCCCTCGACGGCGACCGCGCCCTTCTCGCCGCGAGTCACTACCAGCACCTTCACCCTCGCCGCCGCCGCCGCCACCGCCGCGTCGAAATCCGACTGGCCGGTCAGCGAGACGATCTCCGCCTCGTTGGCGAAGAGGATGTCGAGCCGGCCGCTGTCGATAAGGGCGTTGAAGCTGTCGCGGTGGCGCTCGATGCAGAAACTGTCCGAAAGCGTGAAGGCGATCGCTCCGCCGGCGGCCCGGACGATCTCGATTCCCCGCTCCATCGCGGCCCGCGGCACCTCCGGATCCCACAGATAGCCCTCCAGATAGAGGATTTTCGCGCTCTCGAGCTGGGCCTCGTCGAGCGCCTGGCTGCTGAGGTTCTGGGCGGCGCCGAGAAACGTGTTCATCGTCCGCTGCGCGTCGGGGGTGACGAGGACGAGCGAGCGCGCCGTCGGCGCCTCGGCCTGAGGCCGGGCCGGGGTGGTGAACTCGACCCCGATCGAGCTGACGTCGTGGCGGTAGACCTCGCCCAATTGGTCGTCGGCGACCTGACCGATGAAGCCGGCGCGCCCGCCCAGCATCGCCACTCCGGCCGCCGTGTTCCCGGCCGAGCCGCCGCTGATCTCACGGCCGGGGCCCATCCGCCCGTAGAGGCGGGTCGCCTCCTCGGCGTCGATCAGGCGCATCGAGCCCTTGTCCAGGCCCTCCTGCTTCAGGAAATCGTCGTCGGTGGCGGCGATGACGTCGACGATGGCGTTGCCTATGCAAAGGACGTCGAGGCTCTTGTCTGTCACTTCGTTCTCATCTGTTGCGGGAGGAGCGGCGGCCCTAGAGCGTTTTCGAGCTGGCTGGAACAGCCCGCGGCTCGGAAAAACGCGGCTTAGCAGATCACGGGGCAGTTCGACCTCGGCCGAACGGCCCTGGCCGCGCCTCGCGGCGCGTGTCAATTGCGCCGAGCCGAGGCAAGGGCGGGCCGGGCGGGCGGATATCCGCGTGGCCCTCGAGGCGGCGCTGCTCCACTCTGCCGCGGCGAATGCAGGGAGGGGTGAATTGCCGACGCAAGGAAGATTATGGCTGGGCGCCGTCCTCATCCTGGGCGGCTGCGCCACCGCCAGGACCGGCGGGACCGCGCCCGCCGTGGAGCGGCCGCCGCCGCTACGCGCCGTCCCCTACACTTCGACCGGCCTCGAGACCGTCCTCGGGCGAACCGCCCGGATGCTCGAGGCGCAGTTCGGCAAGCCCGGCCTCGACGTTCGCGAGGGCCCGGCGCGCAAGCTCCAGTTCGGGGGCGCCGCCTGCGTCCTCGACGCCTATCTCTACCCGCCCAAGGGCGGCGGCGAGCCGATCGTCACCCATATCGACGCGCGGCTTCGCGACGGGCGGGACATGGACCGCGCCAGCTGCGTCGCGGCGCTCGCCATCCGTCGTTGACGGCATTTACTTAGCAGGCGCGGCTTTCCCGCTGTGCAACGGCGCACAATCGGCGGCGGTCATCGTACAATCAAGTTGTCTATGGGCGACGATATAGTAAAATGCCGCCCGCAACACGAGTCGGGGGGCTCTCATGTTACGTTTCGGACTTCACTTTTCGCGAATCTCCTTTGCACTGATTGCAATGGGGGCATTGGCCGCCTGCACGCCACAGAACACTGCTAATACAGGCTTTCTCACTTACGAGCCTGAGGCCGGCTACGAATGGGCGGAGCCGACGGGGTGGTCCTATGCGGTGGTCTGGAAGGCGGGCAAGGCGCATCCGCGATTCGCGCACGTCTTTGCTTCCGAAACCCCCGGTACATGGGTGCCGGGCCTCGGTTACGATTGGGTCGCCCCTCAGGCCGGCGATCTTCGGGCGGTCTGGAAGCCGGGCCTGCGCTATGAATCGCTTCCCCACATCGCCGCCGGCGCGAAGGAAGATACCTGGGCCGCGGATCCGGGCTACACCTTCAAGAGCAAGGACAGCCTCCAGGTGGCCTGGCAGCCGGGCCAGGCGCATTCCTCGAAGTCGCATTTCATCGCCGCGGCGGCCGAGGGCGTCTGGGATGTCGAGCCCGGATATGCAAAGTCCGTCCCCCTCATCGCCGGTACCGAATATGCCTATTGGTCGCCCGGTTCGGCCCACCCGACCTATGCCAACATATATGCCGCCGCCGAGGAAGGATATTGGAGCGCCGCGCCGGGGTACAGGTTCGCGTCCGCCGACAGCCTCTACGCGGAGCCAATTCCGTTCGACACCCCGGCCCCTGTCGACGGATCGACCCGCTTCGCAAACTTCTTGGGAGGCCTCGTCAAGGCGGCGATCGGAGCCCGATTTTCCGAGGCCCAGCCCGACGACGGACTGGTCGCGACGGGGCTTGGCCGCCCGGTGGCCCGAGCGATTCGCGACGACGGCATCAGCGACATGGCCGACGCCCTGAGCGGCCGCTAGAGCATGATCATTTTAGACTGAAGCGCTGTCTCATCCCGTCATGCTGAACTTGTTTCAGCATCCAGCTTTCCGCTTCCCGGGCGAGCGACCAGCTGGACCCTGAAACAAGTTCAGGGTGACGCCGATGTCGGGAAA
>DASQLT010000046.1:0-75529 GCA_035629855.1 Allosphingosinicella sp. | reverse complement strand
GACCCCGAGCGCGACGACCAGCCACTGCCCGTTCAAGGGCGACGCCTCCTATTTCAGCGTGCCGGGCGGCCCCGCCGACGTCGCCTGGAGCTACGAGACGCCGCTCGCCGCCGCCGCGGCGATCGCCGGCCATCTCGCTTTCTACCCGGACAAGGCCGAGATCGAGACGGTGCCGTTCGGCTGAGGTCCTTCGATACGTCCTTCGATACGTCCTTCGATACGCCGGTTCGACAAGCTCACCGGCTACTCAGGATGAACGGTAGAGAATGATCGCCAACCGCTCATCCTGAGCAGGGGCTGAGCTTGTCGAAGCCCCGTGTCGAAGGACGGTTCGACAAGCTCACCGGCTACTCAGGATGGGCGGTTGCGGACAGTCCCGACCGCTCATCCTGAGCAGGGGCTGAGCTTGTCGAAGCCCCGCGTCGAAGGATCCAGTCGTCGATCTTCTTCTCGAGCACGGCGAGCGGCAGGGCGCCCGTCATCAGCACCTGGGCGTGGAATTCGCGAATGTCGAAGCGCGGGCCGAGTGCTTTTTGCGCGCGCGCCCGAAGCTCGCTGATCTTCAGCTGGCCGATCTTGTAGGCCAGCGCCTGGCCCGGAATGGCGATGTAGCGCTCGGTCTCGGCGGTCGCGTTGCTCCGCCCGCGCGAGCTGTTGTCGAGGATGTACTGGATGGTCCGGTCGCGGGTCCATCCCTTGGAATGGATGCCGGTGTCGACGACCAGGCGGATCGCCCGGAACAGCTGCGAGTCGAGGTAGCCGAAATATTGATAGGGATCGGTATAGACCCCGAGCTCGCGCCCCAGAGTCTCGGCATAGAGACCCCAGCCTTCGACATAAGCGGTGTTGCCGCCGAAGCGCATGAAGCTGGGCAGCGCCTCATTCTCCTGGGCGAGGCTGATCTGGAAATGGTGCCCGGGCGCCCCTTCGTGGAGATAGAGCGTCTCCATTCCCGGCGTGGTGCGCGAAGGCAGGTCGTAAGCGTTGAAATAGAAGACTCCGGGCCGCGAGCCGTCGGTGGTGCCGCTCTGGTAGGAGCCGCGCGCCGCGCCTTTCTCGGTCAGCGCCGGCACCGGCCGGATCTCGAGCGGGGTCTTCGGGATGGTCGAGAACATCGTCGGCAGGGTCGAGTCCAGCCGCTTGCCGATCGCGACATAGCCCTGCTGAAGCGCCTCGCGCGACTTCGGCTTGAACTTGGGGTCGGTCCGGATGTGCTCGAAGAATTGCTGTAGCGTTCCGGTGAAGCCGACCTGCGCCTTGACCGTCTCCATCTCCTTGTGGAGCCGGGCCACCTCCGCGAGACCGATCCGGTGGATCTGGTCGGGCGTCATGTCGGTGGTGGTGCTCAGCGCCACCAGATGGCGGTAGAGGACGGGGCCGCCCTTCATGTCCTGAAGCCCGACGGTCGGGCGAGCCCGCGGCAGATAGCGGTCGCGGATGAAATCGCGCAGCCGGGTCACCGCCGGACGGATCCTGGTCGAGATCGACTCGGCATAGGCGGCCCTCAGCCGCGGCCGGTCCGCCTCCGGCACCTCCGCCGGGAAATTGGCGACCGGGCGGTAGAAGCTGCTGCCTTCGACGCCTTCGGCCAGCATCGCGTCGAGCTGCTCGACGACATTGGCCATGACCAGCTTCGGCTGGACCACGCCGGCCGCCAGGCCCTGCTCCATCCGGGCGATGGCGCCGTCGGACAACCGGACGAAATCGTCGATCCGGGCGAGGCCGTTTTCATAATCCCTGACGTTCTTGTACGGGGCGATGCCCTGGCCGGAGCTGAGCTCGGCGAAGAAGGTGTGGAAGCCGTTGAAATGGTCGACCGGCCGGACGAGGGTGGCGGCGAAGATCTCGCCCTCCAGCCCCTTGAGGTCCATGCCGCGCTGCCATTTGAAGACGTCGTAGGCGACCCGCTCGTCGGCGCCGAGCGCGTTGCGGTCGATGGTCGCCAGCGCTGCCAGGTCCGTCCGGGCGGCCTCGCGCTCGGCTTCGTAATAGGCGTCGCTGAAGAAGTCGCCGAAGCGGTCGGCATAGCGCAGGTCGCCGCGAGCGGTCGCCTGGGTGGGGTTTCGGCGCAGGCTTGCCTCATCGCTTTCGCGAAAGAGGGCGGCGAGGGCCTGGGAGGCGGTCGCCTGCGGGGCCTCGGCCGTGGCCGGTGGTTGGGGCGGCGAGGACGAAGCGCAGCCGGCGAGCAGGCCGGCCAGCAGGCTGGCGATCAGGTGCGGTCGTTGCATTGCTTTGGTCCCTCCGGCGGGTCCTTCGATACGGGCCTTCGCCTTCGCTCAGTCCCTACTCAGGATGAGCGGAAAAGCACAACCGCTCATCCTGAGTAGCCGGTGAGCTTGTCGAACCGGCGTATCGAAGGACGTATGAAGGACGTCGCGAAGGCCCTACGATTTGCTCGCCGCGATCCAGTCGTCGATCTTCTTCTCGAGCACCGCCATCGGCAGCGATCCGGTCATCAGCACCTGGGCGTGGAAGGCTCTCGGGTCGAACCTGGCGCCGAGCGCCGCTTCCGCCTTAGCCCGGAGGCGCTGGATGGTCAGAGCGCCGATCTTGTAGGCAAGGGCCTGGCCGGGGATGGCGATGTAGCGCTCGACCTCCGCGGTGACTTCGGTTCGGCTCATTCCGCTATGTTCGAGCATGTAATCGATCGCCCGCTCGCGGCTCCAGCCCTTGGCATGGATGCCGGTATCCACCACCAGGCGCATCGCCCGAAGCATCTCGTCGTTCAGGCCTCCGAAGCGCTGGTAGGGATCGGTCTCGAGGCCGAGCTCGTCCCAGAGGGTCTCGGCATAGAGCGCCCAGCCCTCGACATAGGCGGTGTTGCCGCCGAAGCGCATGAAGGCGGGAAGCGCCTCATTCTCCTGGGCGAGGCTGATCTGGAAATGGTGCCCGGGGCTGCCCTCGTGGAGATAGAGCGTCTCCATTCCCCAGATCCGGCGCGAGGGCAGGTCGTAGCTGTTGTAGTAGAAGATGCCGGGGCGCGAGCCGTCGGCGGTGCCCTGCTGGTAGGAGCCGCCGGCCTCCGTCTTCTCGCGGAACGGCTCGACCGGGCGGATCTCGAGCGGGCTCTTCGGGATCGTGGAGAATTGCTCGCCGATCCGGGCATCGACCCGGCGCGCGATCGCCTCATAGCCTTCGCGAAGCGCCTCTTTGGTGGCGGGCGCGAATTTGGGGTCGGTGCGCAGATATTCGAAAAACTGGGGGAGCGTGCCCTTGAAGCCGGTGCGGGCCCTGATCGACTCCATCTCGGCCGTGATCCGGGCGACCTCCCGCAGGCCGATATCGTGGATCTCGCCGGCGGTGAGCGGCAAGGTCGTCGTGCTCTCAATCTGCCGCTGGTAGACCTGGGCGCCGCCTTTCATGTGGACCAGGCCGACGCCTTCGCGCGCCTTGGGCAGATAGTCCGAGCGCAGGAAATCGCGGACGCGGCGGTGCATCGGATAGATTTCACGCTCGATCGACGCCCGATAGGCGGCGGTCAGGCGCGCCTTGTCCGCTTCCGAAAATTCGGCGGGAAAGCGACGGATCGGGCCGTAAAAGGGCGAATCCTCGACCTTCTGCGCCAGCAGCAGGTCGAGCTGCTCGATCACGTTGCGGATCGTCAGCCTGGTCTCGAACACCCCCGAGGTAATGCCCTGCCGGAAGCGGCCGATCGCGCGGTCGTGATAGGCGACGTAATCCTTGTGGCGCTTGAGGTTGTTCTCATAGTCGACGACCGTCTTGAACGGCGCCGCCCCCTCGCCCGAAGCGAAGGTCGGATAGAAGGTATGGAAGCCGGAGAAATGGTTGATCGGCCGGACGATTCCGAGCGCCAGCATTTCAGGTTCCAGATTCTTGAGCGCATCGCGCGTCTGCCATTCGAAAACGTCGTAGGCGATCTGGTCGGTGGCGCTCAGCTTCGAACGGTCGATGGCGCGCAGGGCGGCCAGATCGGCTTTCGACGCGGCGCGCTCCGCCTCGAAATATTCGTCGGTGATGAAGTCGCCGAGCCGGTCGGCGTAGCGCAGGTCGCCCCGGAAGATGGCGCCGACCGGATTGCGCCTCAGATTGGCCTCGTCGCTTTCGTGGAAGAGGCGCTTCAGCCGTTCGGCTTCGCCGGCCTGAGCCGGGGCAGGCTCGGCGGCAGGAGCGGCCTGCGGTTCGGTCGATGTCGTGGCGCAAGCGGAGAGACAAGCGAGCGAGGCGGCGGCGAGCAGGAGCGTCGATCTGTGCATTGCCCGTGCTTAGCGGGCGGCGGGGAGAGGGGGAAGCGCAGCCAACATCCTCCCCGCGATTTCGCGGGGAGGGGGACCGCGCGAAGCGCGGTGGGGTTCTTCGGACTGGAGAAGGGGCCCCTCCACCATGCTGCGCATGGTCCCCCTCCCCGGCAAAGGCCGGGGAGGAATTTTACGGCTCAATATGGTCCTGCCGGCTTCACCCCGTGCTTGGCATACCAGCCCCAGGGGCGCTCGCGATACCATTTGGTGATGACATATTTGGTCCCGCTCTCGACCGGGCAGCCGGTGTGGAGCGAGAAAGTGTTGGGCTCGCCATATTGGTCGAGATTGTTCCACAGGAGGAGGTTGCCGGTGCGGGGGGTCACCCGGACCTTCGCGTTCGGGAAGAAGGTCTGGCCGCCCGCTTCCGGCGCGTTGAGGAAGATCATCGCCGTCCAGGTGCGCTGGCCCCCCTGGCGCTCCATCTCCGGCCAGTAAGGCTGGTTGGTGTAGAAGAAATCGTGGTGCGGCTTGAACTGCTGGCCGACCGCATAGCGCTGGCCCTGGATGGTCTCGCCGTGGGTCGGGTTGATTCCGGTCAACTGGTTGATCTTCGCCTCGACCATCTGGTTGGCGCGATCCTCGAGGCGCAGATTGCAGCTTTCGCTGGTGCGGAACTCCGGATCCTCGGTCGGCGCCAGAAGGCCGGACGGGACCCGGTCCTTGTCGATCAGCTCGATCACCTCGGCGCATTCCTTGGGAGACAGGAAGTCGCGGACGACGAAGATGTCGAGGCCCTGGGCCGGGAGCTTGAAGGCGTTGGGAGCCTTGAGGACCCGGTCGCGCACGACGGTGCCGATCTGCATCCGGTAAAGGGCGCCCGGATCGCCCATCGCGCGCGGCCGAGTGCTCATTGGATCGCTTTTCCCCGGACCATGACATAATCGACATGCTCCAGCGCCCGCACGTCGCGCAAGGGGTCGCCGCCGACCGCGATCAGGTCGGCCGAATAGCCCGGCGCGATCCGGCCGACTTCACGCTCCATGCCGAGAAGCCGCGCCGCTCCGGTGGTGGCGGACGCGATCGCCTCGGCCGGGCTCATGCCGGCGAGGTCGACCAGCAAAGCCAGCTCCTGGGCGTTGCGGCCATGCTCGAACACCGCCGCGTCGGTTCCGAACACGACGGGCACCCCCGCCGCCCGAGCGGCCCGGGCGGCCTTGCCGACCTCGCTCAGGGTCTCGCGGACCTTGGTCTCGACGACAGGGGTGTAAATGCCCTTGCCGAGCCTCTCCCTGATCCCGGTGAAGGCCATCAGGGTAGGCACCAGGCTGGAGCCCGATGCCTTCATCGCGGCGATCGCCCTCGAGTCGGCGAAAGTGCCGTGCTCGATCGAATCGACTCCGGCGCGCGCCGCCGCCTCGATCCCGCGGGCGCTGTGGGCGTGGGCGGCGACCTTGAGGCCGAGGGCGTGGGCGGTGTCGACGATCGCCTTCATCTCGGCGTCGGTGAAATGCTGGCCGAGGCCGCGGGCCTGCTGCGACAGGACCCCGCCGGTCGCGGTGATCTTGATCAGGTCGGCGCCGGCGCGGGAGAATTCGCGGACCCGGGCGGCGCATTGCTCGGGCCCGGTGCAGGTATTGTCGACGGCAAGGGCGCGGATCACCTCGGGACGGAAGCCAGACACGTCGCCATGGCCGCCGATGGTCGAGATGGCCGGCCCGGAGGAGAGGATTCGCGGGCCCGGTATGACGCCTTCGGCGGTGGCGCGCCGGAGCGCGAAGCCGACCAAGGGCGACGAGCCGAGATCGCGGACCGTGGTGAAGCCGGCGAGCGCCGTTATGCGCGCATTCTTGGCGCCGACCAGGGTCGCCCATTCATTGGGGTCGACCGTCTCGTCGCGAAAATCCCCGCCCGGATCGCCGGAGAGGTGGACGTGCATGTCGATGAGGCCGGGCAAGACGGTCTTGCCGGACAGGTCGACCAGCCGGGCGCCGGCCGGCGGCGGGGCCAGCCCGGCGACGACAGCGGTGATTCGGCCGTCGGTGACGGTGATGGTCGAAGGGCCTGAAGCCGGCTTCGACGCGTCGGTGATGAGGCGTCCGGCATGGACGACCACGGTCTCGGCGGCGGCGGGCGCGGCGGCGAGAAGGCTCAGACAGGCTAGCAACCGTAAGCGCATCGCGGACCCCTTGATGAGAGGCGTCTTACTGCTGCGCCGCTTGGGCGATGACAAGCAAAAAGCCCGGAGCGCTGTCGCGCCCCGGGCTTGTCTCGTCGCCCCAGCGAAGGCTGGGGCCTCGTGGGGTGAAGAACGCGACGCCCTTCAACCCCTGGGGTCCCAGCCTGCGCTGGGACGACGCGACTCCTACCAGAAGAAGTCGTGGATCACGTCGAGCACCTCGCCGGTGTAGACGTCGACCAGGACCACGTCGTCATAATAACGGACCCACTGAGTCCCGTACGGCGCCGCCGGAAGGCGATACTGATAGGGATCGCTCAGCCAGTAGCGGTTCGAATAGAAGAGCGAGTCGAGGACCAAGCCGATCGACAGCCGGTTGTACCTGTAGTTGCGATAGGGCGCGTAATAGCCGCCCAGGCGGAACAGGTTGCGGTTGGAATAGCGGTAGCGCTGCCAGTCGTAGCGGCTGTCGTTGCGCCAGCTGTGGTTCCAGCTCGAGCGGCGGCTGTCGCGGCGGTCGCCGTAGCGATCGCCCCGGCCGTCGCGGTTCCAGTCGCCGCCGCGGCGGCCGTCGCGCTGGCCGATGCCATATTCCCGGCGGAGCTGCTGCTCGGTGCGGGCCTGGTTGCGCTGGCCCTCGCGGGCGTAATTGCCGCCGATCGACTGCTCGATGCTGGTCCGGTTGGCCGCCCGGGTCTCCTCGACGCGCTGACGATAGGCCTCGCGGTTGGAATCGCTCCGGCCGCCGCTCCAGCGCTGGCCGCGCTGGCCCGAATCGGCGCTGCGCCTCCAGCTTTGGGCCTGCTGCTGCTGGGCCTGCTGCTGCACCGGCGCGACTCGCTCCTGGCGCTGGACTCGCACTTCCTGGCGGGCTTCCTGCCGCTGCTGGCGCTGCTCGGAGCGCGCCTGGTTGCGCTCGCCCTGCTCGCGATAATGTTCCGCGTTACGCTCGGCGCGCGCCGCGGCCCGCTCGGCCCGGCCGTCGGTGCGGTCCCGGTCCTGGGCCTGCGCCGCGATCGGCATCGCCGCCGTCGCCGCCATCAAAAATCCGAAAAACGCTCTACGCATCTGACACTCCTCTTGCCCGGCCGCCTTTTTCCGCGCCGCTCGACAAGGACGGCTTGTGCCCCAGGCAGGATGAGCCGTTGCTGAACCGCGACCGTGCCTGTCGTTCATCAACGGCCCCGGCGGCGCCCGTCCCTCAGCGCCGGGACCCGCCGGGCGGCATCGGCGGGATCAATGTCCGGCGGCGGCGCGGCCGAGATCCGGCCCTCGCCGCTGCGCATCTTGCCGGCCCGCCGGACCGCCTCGCGGATCCGGGGATAGGTGCCGCACCGGCAGATGTTGGTGATCGCCGAGTCGATCTCGTCATCGGTCGGCGCCGGGTTGCGGTCGATGAGCGCGGCGGCGGCCATGATCATCCCGGGAATGCAGAAGCCGCATTGCGGAACGCTCTCCGCCACCCAGGCCTGCTGCACCGGATGGGAGCGGTCGTTCGAGAGCGCCTCGATGGTGGTGACGAAGCTTCCCTCGAGGTCGGCGATCCGGACCCGGCAGCTCCTCACCGCCTGGCCGTCGACATGGACGGTGCAGGCGCCGCAATGGCCGCTGCCGCAGCCATATTTGGTGCCGGTGAGGTTGGATGCGTCGCGAAGCGCCCAAAGCAGCGGAGTCTCCGGATCCATGCGGTAGTGGACGGGCTGCCCGTTCACGGTAAAGCGGCTCATATCGCGCCGTTTCTAGGGGAGGTCCCACGATCATGGGAAGCGAAAGGATAAGCATCGGCCGGGACGGCGGAGTCGCCCATGTCGAGCTCGCCCGCGAAGGCAAGTTCAACGCCATGGACAAGGATATGTTCGAGGCGATCGGCGACGCTTTCCGGACCCTGGGCGGCGATCCGGCGGTGCGCGCGATCCTGCTCTCCGGACGCGGACGCCATTTCACCGCCGGCCTCGACCTCCAATATGCCGCAAGCCAGTTCCCGCCGACCGACGATCCCGGGCGCGCCGCGGAAGCGCGGCTTCGGCACATCAAATGGCTCCAGGACGCCTTTTCCGCCGCCGAGGAGGCGCGGCCGCCGGTCATAGCGGCGATCCACGGCGGCTGCATCGGCGCGGGCGTCGATCTCGCCACGGCCTGCGACATCCGACTCGCCGCCGCCGACGCCTTCATCCAGGTGGCCGAGGTCGACGTCGCCATCACCGCCGATCTCGGCACCCTGCAGCGCCTCACGCATCTCATCCCCGAGGGGATCGTTCGCGAACTCGCTTTTACGGGCCGGCGGATGGCGGCGGAGGAGGCGGCCCGGCTCGGCCTGGTCAATCGCATCCTGCCGGATCGCGACGCCGCGATCGCCGCCGGGATGGAGCTCGCCCGGGCCATCGCGGCCAAGTCGCCGCTCGCCGTCGCCGGCGCCAAGATGAGCCTCAACTACAGCCGCGGCCGCACGGTCGAGGAGGGCCTTCGCCACGTCGCCCTCTGGAATGCCGGGGCTTTGGTGAGCGCGGATCTCACCGCCGCGGTGCAGGGGCGGCTGAGCAAGACCACGCCGGAGTTTAGAGACCTCGACGAATGACCGTCATCCCGGCGAAAGCCGGGACCTCGTGGAGACTCGCCGAGACTTCTCGATCCGAGGTCCCGGCTTGCGCCGGGATGACGTGATGCAGTCCTCGGCGTTCCGGGTTAAGTCGTTGCTAACATGCGTTAAGTGGAACATTGGAGGGGCGAAACTGTTAATCGGCCAACCCCCTCTCTCAAAGGCACAAACTTGGCCACTTCCCTGCTCGCCGATGCCGCCCCCGGCCGCCTCGATCGTTTCTGCAATGACGACTTCCAGCGCGGCCTCGCCCGCTGGAACCGCGCCCGGCTTGCGCCGGGCTTTCCCGACGGGGACTGGCCCGGCGCCGAGCAGCGCGATGCCCGCCTGCGCCGCCAGGAGGGCGAGTTCCTCGACGCCTTGCGCGCCGAGGTGGCGGACGAGGCGGCCGAAGCTCCGACCGATCCCGACGGCTTCGTCGCCTGGTTCGAGGCGTTGCGCGACGATGGGCCCGGCCAGGGCGATCCGCTTTTCCAGTGGCTCGCGGAGGCGGCGGACCGGGACCAGTTGCGTTGGTTCCTCGGCCAGGAGGCGGCCGGTGAAGCGGGGTTCGAGGATCTGCTTTCCTATACCCAGATCCGGATGCCGGCCCGCGCCAAGCTGGAGTTCGCCCGCAATTATTGGGACGAGATGGGCCGCGGCAATCCCAAGGGCATGCACGGGCCGATGCTCGACGTCCTGATCAAGGCGCTCGACCTGAAGGCGTCGATCGACGACACCGTCTGGGAGAGCCTCGCCCTCGCCAACGCGATGACCGGAATGGCGACCGCCCGCCGCTACGCCTGGCATTCGGTCGGCGCGCTCGGGGTCATCGAGCTGACCGCTCCGGACCGCTCCGCCGCGACCGCGGCCGGGCTTCGCCGGCTCGGCTTCAGCCCGGAAGAGCGGCGCTATTTCGACCTTCATGCCGTGCTCGACGTCAAGCATAGCGAGGCTTGGAACCGGGAGGCCCTGAGGCCGCTGGTCGAGGAGGACGGCCGGCGCGCCGCCGCCATCGCCGAAGGCGCGCTGATGCGGCTCCGTTGCGGCGCCCGCTGCTTCGAGCGCTATCGCGCCGAGCTCTGGTGATGCTGCTGGGCTCGGCGGTCGCGGAGAGCCGCGCGACCGAAACCCATATCGATCGGGGGAATCCCCGGCCCTGGGGCGTCGATTCGGAGACGGGCCGGCTCACCCACCTCCTGCTCAGCCCGCCCACGCACCTCGCCATGGTGCCGTGCAATGCGGTCACCCGCGACAGCCTGGCGCGCGGCCTTTCCTCCTGCGCCGCGAGCGCCGGAGCCCAGCATCGCGCCCTGGTGTCGAGGCTCGAGGCGGCGGGGGTCGAGTGCCGCCTTGTCCCGCCGAAGCCCGGCCTGGCCGATCTCGCCTTCACCCGCGACAGCGTGCTCATGACCCCGTGGGGCCTCGTCGAGCTGCGCCCGTCCGAGCCGCACCGCCGCGGCGAGCCGGCGCACCTCACGGCCGCCCTGCGCCGCCTCGGAGTCGAGTCGCTGGGCGCGGTCGACGAAGGCCGGGTCGAAGGCGGCGACGTCTGCCTGCTTCGGCCGGGGCTGGTGATGATCGGCATTTCGGGCGAGCGCACCGACGAGGCCGGAGCCCGGGCGCTCGGCCGGATCTTCGAGCGGAGCGGCTGGCGGGCGCTCTATACGAGGATCGATCCGCGCTATCTTCACCTCGACACCCAGTTCACCCTGGTATCGGGCGATTGCGCGGTGGCCTGCCTCGAGACGCTCGAGCCAGGGTTCGCCGGGACGATGGCCGATCTCGGGATCGAGCTTCTCCCGGCCACGCCCGGCGAGGTCGACCGACTCGAAGCCAATCTGCTCAGCCTCGGCGGGCGCCGGGTCGTCGCGCCGGCCGGCGAGACCCGGATCAACCGGACGCTTCGGCGGCGGGGCTTCGACGTGATCGAGGTCGAGATCGACCAGTTCGTCCGCTGCGGCGGCGGAGTCCATTGCCTGACCATGCCCCTGGCGCGTAACGCGCCGTTGCCGTGACCGATGCCGACGACGGGCTGATCGACCTTCTCCGGGCCTTGAGCGCTCTGGACTATCGATTCGTGACGGTCACGCCCGAGACCCACCGCCGGGTGATCGAGCGAAGCCCTGGCCGGGCCGCTCGGGACCTTCGCGACGTCTTCGGATGGAACCGGCCGTTCGAGGAAGGGCTTCTGCCGTTGCCGGTCCGCGACGCGCTCGAACGAAGCGGGATGGTCTCGAGCGAGGGCGGCCTGCCCAGGAGCCGGGTCCGAATCGCCTCGGTGGACGGCCGCCTGTTCCTCCATTCCGCTTTTCCGACCGACGAGGCCGACTCGGTCTTCTTCGGCCCCGACAGCTATCGCTACGCCCGCTTCCTGGCGGCCGAGCTCCCCCGCCTGGCTTCGGTGCGCCGTCTCGTCGACATCGGCGCGGGAAGCGGAGTCGGGGCGATCGTCGCGGCCGCCCATCTGCCCGGCGCCCGGCTCACCGCCACCGACATCAATCCGCTCGCCTCGCGCTTCGCCCGGATCAACGCGCGCCATTCGGGCGTGGCGCTGGAGACGGTGGAATCGAGCAGCCTCGACGGGGTCGAGGGGCCGGTCGACCTCGTCATCGCCAATCCGCCCTTCGTGATCGACCCGGCCGGGCGCCTCTACCGCGACGGCGGCGACATGCACGGCGCCCGCCTCTCCCTCGACTGGGCGCTGGCCGCCGCCCGCCGGATCGAGCCGGGGGGAACGATGCTGCTCTACACGGGAAGCGCGATCGTGGACGGGCGCGACGGCTTGCGGGAGGCGCTCGCCGGGCAGGTCCCCGGCCTCGGCTGCTCGCTTCGATATTCCGAAATCGATCCCGATATTTTCGGCGAGCTTCTCGGCGGGCCGGGATATGAGGCGGTCGAGCGGGTCGCCGCCGTCGGAGCCGTCATAAGCAAGGCGTGACTTGAATCCTCCGGCCGCCCCTGCTAACGGCCCCGGCGTGACGGCGCGGGAGAGCACTCGCGACGAACCGATTTTTATGCTATCGGCATTTCCGCAATGGGCGGCCCAAGGGGTTGCCGCAGAAATGCTTTTCGACGGAGAGTGACGGGCCTTTATGCAAATCATCGTTCGCGACAACAATGTCGACCAGGCGCTGCGGGCGCTCAAGAAGAAGCTGCAGCGCGAGGGCGTCTATCGCGAGATGAAGCTCCGCCGTCATTACGAGAAACCGTCGGAGAAGCGCGCCCGCGAGCGCGCCGCGGCGATCCGCCGCGCGCGCAAGCTCGAGCGCAAGCGCGCCGAACGCGACGGCGGCGGGGCCACCCGCTAAAAAGGATAGTGTCCCTCTTTTTCGGGGCAGGCCATTGCTTCACGCGAGGGCGGCGATGTATCGCCGCCTTTCGTCATTTCGGGGATAAAGAATGTCCGTCACAGCCGTACCGCTTCGTCCCCTGAAGAAGGGCTCGGTCGCCAAGCTCTGGATCGCCTTAGCGCTGCTCGCCGCCCTGGCCGCCGCTTTCGCCTGGTGGGGCACGAGCGCCTTCCAGCCGGTGAAGACGGGCACCGGCGTTTCCATCCGGACGCTCGCCGCCGGATCGGGCCCGAAGATCACCGACCAGGACGTCGTCGCCCTCCACTACAAATTGCACGCCAAGAGCCTTGAGGCGCCGGTCGTCGAGGACAGCCGGGCGAGCGGCCAGCCCTTCGTCACCACCACCCAGGGCGTCTATCCGGGCTTCGGCGAAGGCCTCCAGCACATGCGCCCCGGCGGCTCCTACATCCTGACCCTCCCGCCCGGGACCCACGTGCCCGGGCCGATCCCGCCGGGCGCGCCCTTCACCGCTCAGGACAATCTCGTCTTCGAGATCGACGTCCTCCAGGTCGAGGCCGGAGCGGGGCCGCGCTACATGGAGATGCAGCGCATGCAGCAGCTCCAGCAAATGCAGCAGATGCAGCAGATGCAGGGCGGCGCCCCGGGCGGCCCCGAAGGCGCACCGCCGGCAGGCGCCCCCCCGGAAGGCGCTCGCTAGCTGAGGCGGCCCGCGGCCTGAGACAGGCGTTGTTCGAGCGTAGGACGGGGGCTACCGGCAGCGCCTGTCGGCCCGCCGCCGCGACTGCTTTTTTGTAGAGAAGGCACGAAGGCACAAGGGCGGACTCGGCGCTCCTGTCTGCGCGGAGCGCAATCGAGCCCGGGCCGCGAAAGGGTCACGAGTTAGACCCTCTTCTTCTTGTACCTTCGTGCCTTCTCTCCAAAAATGAGACGAGGCCTTCGGCCTGGAGGAAGCCGCGAGATGCGTCGGCATCCCGGGCCGGAATATCAGCTCCCCGACGGGCGACGCGCTGCGCGCTGAAACGGGTTCAGGGTGACGGGGCGGGGAGAGGGGCGGCGGGGGTGTCGTCGCCGTCTTCCTGGTCGTCCTGGGACTTCTGCTCGAGGGCGACCTTGATCATCGCGATGATGGGGTCGGCGAGCATCAGGCCCATCAGTCCGAACAGGGCGCCGAACAGGAGCTGGGCGCCCAGCACGAGCGCGGGCGCGAGGTCGACCGTCTTGCGGGCGACGTAGGGGACGATGAGATAGCCGTCGACGGTCTGGACGATGAAGTAGACGGCGATCGCCCAGAGGCCGGCATTGACGCTGACGCTGAAGCCGGCGAGCACGATCAGGACCCCCGAGACGATCGCGCCTATGTTGGGGATGAAGGCGAGCAGGCCGGTCAGGATACCGAGCAGGGCCGCCATCGGCACTCCGCCCAGAGCGAGCAGGATCCAGGTGCCGATCCCCTCGACCGCCATCCCGACCAGCCGCCCGGCCATCAGCCGCCGGAGCGTGAAGCCCATATGCTCGGCGGTGCTGTAGAAGCGCTCGCGGCCGGAGAGCGGCAGCATCCAGGCGACCCCGCGCTGGTAGAGTCGGGGCTCGACCGCGATGAAGATTCCGATGACGAGGATCATCACCGTCGAGGCGACGACGCCGAGCGCGCTCGAAACGGCCGAGCCGAGGCGGCCGAGGGTCCCCATCAGCTGTCCGCTCAGCTGGTCGACACCGACCCCGCCCTGAACGAGGCCGAGGCTGTTGCCCCAGGCGAGCACGCGGTTGGCCTGGGCGGTGATGACCTCGCGAAGCCGCTCGGCCTGGCCGACCAGCTCGGTGCCGGCGAAGTAGAAGACCCAGACGATGAAGGCGACGGCGGAGACGGTGACGATGGCGAGGCGCCAGCCGCGGCCGATCGGAAGCACTCGGCCGAGCAGGCGCGTGCCGCCGTCGAGCATCGAGGCCAGGACGATCCCGGCGAAGATGAGAAGCAAGGGCTGGGCGAGGAAGATCAGGGCCGCGATGGCGAGGGCGAGGCCGAACCAGACGCTGGCCCGCTTCAGCTCCTCGCGGATGAAGGGATCGCGCATCTCGGCCGGGCCGGGCTGCTCGACATGAGGGTCGAGATGATCGGAAGACGCGCGGGCGATCGCGGGCGAATCCGAGTGCCGGCCAACCGACGGTCCGGCCCCCTCCCCGTTCACGGCGCCTTGCCTTCCTGGGGCCTGAGCGAGGTGCCGGCGCGGCCGCCGCGCATGGCCGTGATCCAGCTGATCGGATTGATATATTGCGACGAGCCGTCGAGCGAGAAGGTGATGAACTCGGCACGCCCGCCGATATTCTCCCACGGCACGGCGCCGCCGAGGCCGTCGCTCGACAGTGCGACCCGGCTGTCCGCCGATTTGTCGCGATTGTCGCCCTGCACCCAGACATGGCCGGCGGGCACCTTCGTCCTTGGAAAGTCGTCGACCCGCGGGTCGTAGCCCATGTCGATCGTGTCGTAGCTTCGGCCGTTGGGCAGGGTCTCGCGCATCACCGGAAGCCGGCAATAGAGCTTGCCGTCGGCGACCTGGACCCTGTGCTCGCCGAAGCCGTCAAGCTCGCACGGCACGTTCGGATCGACCTCCACCATCACCGGCGCCCTCGGCTCGCGCTTCACTTCGCGGCCGTTGATGTAGAGCGTTCCGGCATTCATCTCGAGCGTGTCGCCGGGGAGGCCGATGACCCGCTTGATATAGTCGGAGGTCTTGCCCGGCGGGGTCAGGATGACGATGTCGCCGCGCTCGGGCATCCGGCCGAACATCCGGCCTCCCATCGGAGGCAATATGTGGAAGCTGGGCGAGACCCAGGACCAGCCGTAGGGATATTTGCTGACCACCAACCGGTCGCCCTTGAGCAGCCCCGGCATCATCGATTCGGACGGTATGTAGAAAGGCTTGGCGATGAAGCTGTGGAAGGCGAGCACGGCCAGGATCAGCCAGAAGATGGCCTTGAGCTCAGCCCACCAGTCGGTGCCCTGCTTCTTCGCCGGCACCGCGTCCGGAGCCGCCTCCGGGGCGGCTTCGGGCGTGTCGGTCATGGCGGGGTCGCTGCTGCTCACCCTGGGCTCCTTGAGGCTGGGCTGGAGGTAATGATGACGAAGGCCTGAGCGAAAGGATAGTCGTCCGTCATCGTCAAGTGGATTTGCGGGAGGTGGCCCTCCGGAGTCAAAGCGTCAAGCCTTGCCTTGGCGCCGCCGGTCAGGGCGAGGGTCGGCGCCCCCGACGGCAGGTTGACCACGCCGATGTCGCGCATGAAGACTCCGCGCTTGAACCCGGTGCCGACGGCCTTTGAGAAGGCCTCCTTGGCGGCGAAGCGCTTGGCGTAGGTGCCGGCCCGGGTGAGGGGGCGGCCCTCGGCCTTGGAGCGCTCGGTTTCGGTGAAGACCCGGTTGGTGAAGCGCTCGCCGAACCGGTCCAGCGAGGACTGGATCCGGTCGATGTTGCACAGGTCGGAGCCGATTCCGATGATCATAGGCCGTCACCCCGGCGAAAGCCGGGGCCTCGGGGAGACCCGCCGTGACTTCTCGCCCTGAGGTCCCGGCTTTCGCCGGGGTGACGGGGCTGCCTCATCCCCGAGCCTCGTCCATCAACGCGCGCATCCGCCCCACGCTGTCGCCCAGGCCCGAGAAGATCGCCTCGCCGACCAGGAAATGGCCGATGTTGAGCTCCTTCAGCTGGGGGATGGCGGCGACCGGCTGGACGTTGGCGAAGGTGAGGCCGTGGCCGGCATGGGGCTCGATCCCGTTCTTGGCGGCAAGCGCGGCGGAGTCGGCGAGCCTCCGCAGCTCCTCGGCGCGTTCCTCGCCCTCGAGATGGGCGTAGCGGCCGGTATGAAGCTCGACGACCGGCGCCTTCAGCCGGATCGCCGCCTCGATCTGGCGCGGGTCGGGCTCGATGAACAGGCTGACCCTTATGTTGGCGGCGCCCAGCCGCTCGACGAAGGGCATCAGGTGATTGTCCTGGCCGGCCGCGTCGAGGCCGCCCTCGGTGGTGCGCTCCTCGCGCTTCTCGGGCACCAGGCAGGCCGCGTGGGGGCGGTGGCGAAGGGCGATCTCGAGCATCTCCTCGGTCGCCGCCATTTCGAGGTTCAGGGGAATGGTCAGCCGAGCCATCAGCGCGTGAATGTCCTCGTCGCGAATGTGGCGGCGATCCTCGCGCAGATGGGCGGTGATCCCGTCGGCGCCGGCTTCCGCGGCGAGCAGGGCGGCGCGCACCGGATCGGGGAAATCACCGCCGCGCGCGTTCCTGATGGTCGCGACATGGTCGATGTTGACCCCGAGGCGGAGCTGGTCCCCGACGGCGTGGCGGAGATGCAAGCTCACGCCGCCTTGCGGCTCCCGGGCTTCTCGGCCGGAAGGGCGGCGAGCTCCGGCGGCAGCTTATTCTCGGCATAAGCGGGGACGTTGAGGCGGATCAGGGGGTAGAAAGGCACTCCGAGGTCGGCCTCGCCGCTCGATCGGTCGACAAGGGCGGCGGCGGCGATCACCTCTCCCCCCGCCGCCTCGATCGCCGCGATCGCCTCGCGGGAGCTGAGGCCGGTGGTGACGACGTCCTCCATCATCAGGACCTTCTGGCCGGGCCGGAGTCGAAAGCCGCGGCGAAGCTCGAAAATGCCGGTCGGGCGCTCGACGAACAGGGCCTCGACTCCGAGGGCCCGGGCGACTTCGTGGCCGGCGATCACCCCGCCCATGGCCGGCGAGACGACGATCTCGATCGCCGAGCGGACCTCGCGCGGAATCGCGGCGACCAGGGCCGAAGCGAGCCGCGACGCGCGCACCGGATCCATCAGCACGCGCGCGCATTGGAGGTAGCGCGGGCTGTGAAGGCCCGAGGAGAGGATGAAATGCCCTTCGAGCAACGCCTCGGCGGCGCGGAATTCGGCGAGAATCTCCTCTTCGTCCATCGACCCTTTTCCTGCAGGTGCGGCCGGCGGCCTGATAGGCTTGGAAAAGGGCGGCTTCAAGGCGATCCAAGAGCCTTGAGGCGGCAGGGCCTCCTGCCTATAAGGCCCGCCAATCCGCCGCCCCGGCTCCGAATCCGTTCCGCTCGTCGTCAAAGTCCCGAAGGGTTTAGATGAAGACTCCGCTCAAGCTGATCCTCGCCGCCGCCGCGTTCGCGCTGGCGCCGGCCGCCGCGTTCGCGCAGGCCGCCCCGGCCCCGACGGCGCAGGCCCCCGCGCCCGCCGCACAGGCGCCCGCACCCGCGGCCCAGGCGCCGCGCGACGCGATCAGCGCCGGTTCCCAGGCCGCGCCCGCGCAGCCCGAAGAGATGAACCAGCCCCAGGGCGAGGAGCCGTCCAACGCGAGCGTTCTGGCGACCAGCCCCGCCCGGACCGCCCCCGATGCGACCGTCGGCCAGCCCACGACGGGCACCCTGGGGTTCCAGCCGCAGGTGACCCCGATCGGCCAGGAGGCGCTCGGCTTTCACGATTACATCCTGATGCCGCTCATCACCGCCATCTCGATCTTCGTCCTCGCCTTGCTCCTCTACGTCATGGTCCGTTACCGGCGCAGCGCCCATCCGGTGCCTACGCGCACGACCCACAACACGATGCTGGAAGTGGTGTGGACCCTGGTGCCGGTGCTGATCCTGGTGGCCATCGCGGTGCCCTCGATCCGGCTCCTCGCCCACCAATATGCGCCGCCCAAGGCGGACATCACGGTGAAGGCGACCGGCAATCAATGGTATTGGAGCTACACCTATCCCGACCATGGCGAATTCGAGATCGTCTCGAACGGCCTCAGCGACGAGGACGCCAGGAAGCGCGGCGAGCCGCGACTGCTCGCGGTCGACGAGCGGATGGTGGTGCCGCAGGGCGCGACCGTGAAGGTGATCGTCACCGCCGCCGACGTCATCCACAGCTGGGGCGTCCCGGCTTTCTGGACGAAGATCGACGCCGTGCCCGGCCGGCTCAACGAGACCTGGTTCAAGACCGACAAGCCCGGCGTCTATTACGGCCAGTGCTTCGAGCTGTGCGGCGCCCGCCACGCCTACATGCCGATCGCGGTCGAGGTGCTTCCGCCGGCGCAATTCGCCGCCTGGGTCGCTTCGAAGGGTGGGACCATGCCGGGGGCGAGCCCGCCCAAGGGGCCAGATTCCACCGCGGCCTCGCCGGTCACCAATCCGCCCGCCGCGCCGACCGGCGGCGCGTCCGGCGCCACCGAGACCAGCCCCGCGCCTCCCGGCGTGACCCCGGGGACTACGGCTCCGCCCACGTCGAGCCAGGGCGCCACCAATACGAAACGCGGAAACTGACATGACCGACACGACTGCCAACGCCACGCATTTCGAAGCGCATGGCGCCCATGCGGACCATCATGACGCCGATCACAAGCCCGGCTTCTTCGTGCGCTGGTTCATGTCGACCAACCACAAGGACATCGGCACCCTTTATCTGATCTTCGCGATCGTCGCCGGGATCATCGGCGGAACGATCTCGGGAATCATGCGCGCCGAGCTGGCCTCGCCGGGCATGGATTTCCTCCCGGCCTGGGCCGGAAGCCTCGACCAGGCCAATCATATGTGGAACGTCCTGATCACCGCCCACGGCCTGATCATGGTCTTCTTCATGGTCATGCCGGCGATGATCGGCGGCTTCGGCAGCTGGTTCGTGCCGCTGATGATCGGCGCGCCCGACATGGCCTTCCCGCGGATGAACAACATCAGCTTCTGGCTGCTCGTCCCCGCCTTCATCCTATTGCTCGGCTCGGCCTTCGTTCCGGGCGGCACCGGTCCCGGCGCCGGAGTCGGCTGGACGGTCTACGCGCCGCTCTCGACCTCGGGCTCACCGGGCCCGGCGGTGGACATGGCGATCTTCTCGCTCCACCTCGCCGGCGCCTCGTCGATCCTCGGCGCGATCAACTTCATCACCACCATCTTCAACATGCGCGCGCCCGGGATGACCCTGCACAAGATGCCGCTGTTCGTCTGGTCGATCCTGGTGACGGTGTTCCTGCTTCTGCTCGCGCTCCCGGTCCTCGCCGGCGCGATCACCATGCTTCTCACCGACCGCAATTTCGGGACCCACTTCTTCGACGCCTCCGGCGGCGGCGACCCGATCCTCTACCAGCACCTCTTCTGGTTCTTCGGCCACCCGGAGGTCTACATCATGATCCTTCCGGGCTTCGGAATGGTCAGCCAGGTGGTCGCGACCTTCAGCCGCAAGCCGGTCTTCGGCTATCTCGGAATGGCCTATGCGATGGTCTCGATCGGAGTGATCGGCTTCGTCGTCTGGGCGCATCACATGTTCACGGTCGGAATGGACGTGAACACGAAGATGTATTTCACGGCGGCGACGATGGTGATCGCGGTGCCCACCGGCATCAAGATCTTCAGCTGGATCGCGACGATGTGGGGCGGCTCGCTGACCTTCGAGACCCCGATGATGTGGGCCCTGGGCTTCATCTTCATGTTCACGGTCGGCGGAGTCACCGGCGTCGTGCTCGCCAACGGCGGCATCGACAACAACGTCCACGACACCTATTACGTGGTCGCCCATTTCCACTACGTGCTGTCATTGGGCGCCGTCTTCTCGCTGTTCGCGGGCTGGTATTACTGGTTCGGGAAGATGTTCGGGAAGATGTACAGCGAGCTGCTCGGCCAGCTCCATTTCTGGACGTTCTTCATCGGCGTGAACATCCTGTTCTTCCCGATGCACTTCCTCGGCCTGCAGGGGATGCAGAGGCGCGTTCCGGATTATGCCGACGCCTATGGCTATTGGAACCACATCGCCAGCCTGGGCTTCTATCTGGTCGCGGCCTCGATGGCGCTCTTCTTCATCAACATCTTCTGGTCGTTGATGGCGGGACGCAAGGCGGCCGACAATTATTGGGGCGAAGGCGCGACGACGCTCGAATGGACTTTGTCGAGCCCGCCGCCCTTCCACCAATTCTCGACCCTGCCGAAGGTGGATTGAGACAAGCGGAAAAGGAACCGTTCGGGCTGAGCCTGTCGAAGCCCTTCCCTTCTTCGGGAGTTGAAGGCGAGGAAAGGCCCTTCGACAGGCTCGGGGCGAACGGTGATTGAAATGAACACCGCGACGATAACGCACGACACCGCCCTCCCCGCCGACTGGCGGGACCTGCTCGCCTTGACCAAGCCGCGGGTGATGAGCCTCGTCGTCTTCACCGCCTTGTGCGGAATGCTGGCCGCTCCGGCGACGGTCCACCCGGTGCTCGGATTCACCGCCATATTGTGCATCGCGCTCGGCGCCGGCGCCGCGGCGGCGCTGAACATGTGGTACGAAGCGGATCTCGACGCCCTGATGAAGCGCACCGCCGGCCGGCCGCTTCCGGCCGGCCGGCTCGATCGCCAGACCGCGCTCCACTTCGGGGTCGGCCTCGCTTTCTTCTCGGTGCTGCTGATGGGGCTCGCGGCCAATTGGCTGGCGGCGACGATTCTCGCCGCGTCGATCCTGTTCTACGTCCTCGTCTACACGGTCTGGCTCAAGCGGCGCACGCCCCAGAACATCGTCATCGGCGGCGCCGCCGGCGCCTTCCCGCCGATGATCGGCTGGGCGGCGGCGACCGGCGACGTCACCTTGCTTCCGGCGCTGCTCTTCACCCTGATATTCCTTTGGACTCCCCCGCATTTCTGGGCGCTGTCGCTGTTCGTCCGCTCCGACTACGCCGCCGCGGGCGTGCCGATGCTTCCGGTGGTCTCGGGCGCCCGGGCGACCCGGCAGCAGATCGCGCTCTACACCCTGCCGATGGCGGCGGCGGCGGTTGCGCCCTGGCCGCTGGGCCTCGCCGGCCCCGTCTACGGCGCGGCCGCGGCGGCGCTAAGCCTCGCCTTCCTCATCCTGGCCTTGCGGGTCCTCGCCAACCGGGCGAGCGAGCCCGAAGGGATGAAGCCGGAGAAGCGGCTCTTCGCGTTTTCGATCTTCTACCTGTTCGCGATTTTCGGAGCGCTGGTGCTCGACCGTTGGATGCTCGCATGACCGATCCCAGAGACGAGGAGAGCCGGCGGCGGCAGAAGACCCGGGCGATCATCATGGCCCTTCTGCTCGGCGCCTTCGTCATTCTGGTCTACGCGATCACCATCGCCAAGATGGGCATGCTGCAATGAGCGACCTCGCCCGGCGCAACGGCCGGACCGCGGGCCTCGCCGCACTGCTCGTCCTGGCCATGGTCGGCCTGGCCTTCGCCAGCGTGCCGCTCTACCGCCTGTTCTGCCAGGTCACCGGGATCGACGGCACCACCCAGCGCGCCGAGGCCGCGCCCGGGCCGGTCGCGGGCAAGGAGGTCGCGGTCCGCTTCGACGCCAATGTCGCGCTGTCCCTGCCCTGGCGCTTCGGCCCCGAAAAGGGGCGTGAGATCGTCACCATCGGCGAGCGCGAAATGGCCTTCTACACCGCCAGGAATCTCTCCGCCCGGGCAATCAAGGGGACGGCGACGTTCAACGTCACGCCCGTCCAGGCCGGCAAATATTTCAGCAAGATCCAATGCTTCTGCTTCAACGAGCAGGTCCTGAAGCCGGGCGAGGAAGTGCGGATGCCGGTGGTCTATTTCGTCGACCCCCGCATCCTCCAGGACCCGGACACGAAGGAGATCAGCGAGATCACCTTGAGCTACACTTTTTACCCGGTGGATTCGGGGGAAAAGGGAAGCTAGAGACCCACCGTCGTCCCGGCGAAGGCCGGGACCCCAGCGAGGAAGGGCACCGAGCCTTTATCTCCCCGGGATCCCGGCCTCCGCCGGGATGGCGGCTAGAAAAACGAAGGACGATCGATGGCCGGAGCGAAGAACCATCCCTACCATCTGGTGAACCCCAGCATCTGGCCGTTGGTCGGCTCCTTCTCCGGGCTCGCTTTGTTCGGCGGCCTGGTGATGTGGATGCACTCGATGGCCGGCGGCGCCTATGTCATGGGCGCGGGCCTGATCGGAGTCCTGTTCACGATGTTCTCCTGGTGGGCCGAGGTCATCCGGGAGGCCCATGCCGGCGATCACACGCCGGTCGTTCAGCTCCACCTGCGCTACGGGATGATCCTGTTCATCGCGTCCGAGGTGATGTTCTTCCTCGCCTGGTTCTGGGCCTATTTCAACGCCGCCCTGTTCCCCGCCGGAGTGGAATCGGTCGGCGGCACCTGGCCTCCCAAGGGGATGGAGGTCCTCGATCCGTTCGGCTACCCGCTCCTCAACACCCTCATCCTGCTCTGCTCGGGAACGACCGTGACCTGGGCGCACCACGCCCTCATCCACGGCGACCGCGACGGCCTGATCAAGGGCCTGTGGGCGACGATCGGGCTCGGCCTGCTGTTCAGCTTCATCCAGGCCTATGAATATGCCCACGCGCCGTTCGGCTTCACGGACAATATCTACACCTCGACCTTCTTCATGGCGACCGGCTTCCACGGCTTTCACGTCATCATCGGCACCATCTTCCTGATCGTCTGCCTGGTCCGCGCCTACAAGGGCCACTTCACCCCGAAGCAGCATTTCGGGTTCGAGGCCGCGGCCTGGTATTGGCATTTCGTCGACGTTGTCTGGCTGTTCCTGTTCCTGTGCATCTACGTCTGGGGCGGCTGGGGCGCGGCTTATCACGGATGACGTCGCCCCGGCGAAGGCTGGGGCCCCAGGGGGTGAAGGGCTCCGCGCTGGTTCTCGCTGGGACCCCGGCCTTCGCCGGGGTGACGGGGATATGAAGGAACCCAGCCTTGCCGCCGTCGCCCTCCGTGGCCTCTGCCCGCGCTGCGCGGCGAAGACGCTGTATCGAGGCCTGGCCGGCTTCGCTCCGAAATGCCGCGCTTGCGGCCTCGATTATGCCGGCTTCAACGTCGGCGACGGGCCGGCGGCCTTCCTGATCCTGATCGTCGGTGCCTTCGTCACCAGCCTCGCCATCTGGCTCGAGCTGGCCTCGGAGCCGCCTTTCTGGGTACACATCCTGCTCTGGCTGCCGCTGACCGCGATCGCGGTCGTCGGGTCGCTCCGGTTCGCCAAGGGCCTGCTGCTGGCGCTTGAATATCGGAACCGGGCCCGTGAAGGGCGCATTTCGCTCTGATGCGCTTTCCCCTCATCCCTACGATCCTCGTTGCCGCCGCCGTGGCGACGATGATCGCTTTGGGCTTCTGGCAGCTCCGCCGAGCCGACGAGAAAGCGGCGCTCCAGCGCCATTACGAGCGCAACCTGGCTCTGCCGGCCATGGCCCTTCCGCCGGGCGCCCTTGCGGACGAAAAACTGCTCTACCGGCGCGCCACCGCTTTCTGCCTGGAAGTGACAAGCTGGCGGACGACGGGCGGCAAGGCGGCTTCAGGGCAGGGCGGCACCCGCTTCATCGCCGAATGCCGAACCGGCGCCGAGGGTCCCGGTTTCGCGGCGGCCATGGGCGTCTCCACGAATCCGAAGGCCGAGCCCGCCTGGAAGGGCGGCGAAGTCTCGGGCAGGATCGTCGCCGAGCCGCGTTCGGGAGGCCTGTTCGAGCGCCTCTCCGGAAAGTCGCCGCCGCTGCGGCCGATGATCGTCGCCGAGCGGCCCGCCCCCGGACTTCAGGCGAGCGTCCCCCCGGTCGCCGAAGCGCCCAACAACAGCCTCGCCTACGCCTTCCAATGGTTCTTCTTCGCCGCCGCCGCCGCGGCGATCTACCTGTTGGCGCTGCGCAAGCGGAAGGCCTCGGCGCCGCCGCCTTCAACGTCACCCTGAACTCGTTTCAGGGTCCAGATTCCCGCCCGCTGTGCGGCTCGACGCTGGATGCTGAAACAAGTTTAGCATGACGTCGGCGGCACGTGGGAATGACGGCTGAGTTGCGGCCACCCTTCCGAGCCACTAACTGGCAAGACTCCATGAAGCTCACAATCCTATCCAACGGCCTCAAGGTCGCCAGCCGCGAGATGCCCGCCCTCGAGACGGCGGCCGTCGGCCTCTACGCCGAGGCGGGATCCCGGCACGAGCCGGCGCGGCTCAACGGGATCGCCCATTTGTTCGAGCATATGGTGTTCAAGGGCGCCGGCGGCCGCTCGGCCCGGGAGATCAGCGAGGCGATCGAGGATGTCGGCGGCGACCTCAACGCCTCGACCGAACGCGACGCCACCAACTTCATGGCGTCCGTCCTCGCCGAGCATGTGCCGCTCGGAGTCGAGCTCGTCACCGACCTCATCCTGAGCCCCCAGTTCGCCGCCGAGGATCTCGAGCGGGAGAAGGACGTCGTCCTCCAGGAGCTGGGCGAGGCGCGCGACACGCCTTCCGACATCATCTTCGACGATTTGTGGTCCGCCGCTTATGGCGACCAGCCGCTCGGCCGCCCGGTCCTCGGCAACGAGGCGAGCCTCGAAGCCATAAACGTGGAGGATCTGCACGATTGGCGGCGCGGCCGTTACCGCGCCGGAAGCGTCGCCTTGGTCGCCGCCGGCAAGGTCGAGCATGAGCGGTTGGTCGAGATCGCCGAGGCCCGGCTCTCCGGGCTTCCCCTCGGAACCCTCGAGCCGTCCGAGCCGGCGCATTTCACCGGCGGCACAAGGGTTGGCCGGGCCGCGCCCGACCAGGCCCACCTCGCTTTGGGCTTCCCGGGGCCGGCCCAGCTCGATCCCGATTATTTCGCCGCCCGAATGTTCTCCGACATCGTCGGCGGCGGCATGTCGTCGCGCCTGTTCCAGCAGGTGCGCGAGGAGCGCGGGCTCGCTTATTCCGTTTATTCGCAGCTCCATCCGCACGCCGACACGGGGCTGTTCTACGTCTACGCCGCGACCGCCCGGCGCGAATCCGCTTCCGCCGCCCAGCTGATCGAGGAAATCGTCGCCGACACGGTGGAGACCCTCACCCAGCGCGAGGTCGACCGGGTGCGGACCCAGTCCCGCGCCGGGCTTTTGATGTCGATGGAGAGCCCCTGGGGCCAAGCCCATTATGTCGCCCGGCAGCTCTTCGTCTACGGCCGCCTGGTCGAGCCCGCGGAGGTGATCGCCGAGCTCGAGGCGGTGACCCTGGAAGAGGTCCGCGAGGCCGGCCGCAAGATGCTCGCCGGCCCCCGCGCCCGGGCGACGATCGGCTTTCCGGCCGTGAGGGCGGCGTGACCGGACCGTCATCCCGGCGAAGGCCGGGACCTCGGGGAGGCCCACCGTGACTTCTCGACCCGAGGTCCCGGCTTCCGCCGGGATGACGCGCGCTGCCGAGGTCCCCGCTTCCGCCGGGATGACGAGGAGGGCCGGGGTTCAGTCCCTCACTACTTTGGTCGCCGAGCCCTGGTCCGACTACGGGCTGGTCGACAGCGGTCACGGCCGCAAGCTCGAACGCTACGGCCGTTATCGTTTCATCCGGCCCGAGCCGCAGGCGATGTGGGCTCCGGCTTCGGCCGACTGGGACTCCGACGGGGAGTTCGTCCCCGGCTCCGACGAGGAGGGCGGAGGCCGCTGGATATTCGCCCGGCCGGTGCCTCGCGACGGCTGGGAGCTGGGCTGGGAGGAAGTCCGATTCCGGGCCCAGGCGACGCCTTTCCGGCACCTCGCCTTCTTTCCCGACATGGCGCCGCAATGGGCTTGGATGCGCGAGCGCCTGGGCGACGGCGGCGAGGCGCTCAACCTGTTCGGCTACACCGGGGTCGGGACCCTGGCGATGGCGGCGGCGGGGGCTCGGCTGACCCATGTCGACGCCTCGAAGAAATCGGTCGAGGCGGGCAAGGAGAATGCTCGGCTTTCGGGACTTGCCGATCGGCCGGTCCGCTGGCTGGTCGACGACGCCGCCAAGTTCACCGCGCGCGAGGTTCGGCGCGGGCGGCGCTACGACGGGATCATCCTCGATCCGCCCAAATATGGGCGCGGGCCGGACGGCGAGGTGTGGAAGCTGGAGGAAGGCCTGCCCGGCCTGATCGCGGACTGCCGGCGGCTTCTCGATTCGGAGAGCCGTTTCCTGGTCCTCACCGTCTATGCGGTGCCGATGTCGGCGCTGGCCGTCGGCGAGCTCGTTCGCCAGGCTTTGGCCGATCTGGGCGGCCGGGTCGAATGCGGCGACATGGCGGTGCGCGAGGAAGCGCGCGGGCTGCTCCTGCCGACGGCCATCTTCGCTCGGTGGAGCCGAGACTGATCGTCATCCCGGCGAAAGCCGGGACCTCGGGGAGACCCGCCGAGCCTCTTTCGGCCTGAGGTCCCGGCTTTCGCCCGGATGACGGATCAGTCCCGAGCCGCCCTCATCGCGGCCCCCGCCGCGAAGGGCGCCACCGCCACCAGCAGCAACGACGCCGCGGCGAGCAGCTTGAGCGCTCCGGCGCTTCCATCCGGCTCCGTCAGGCCTGCCCCGAAGATCAGGATCGGAACCGCGAGCGGAAGCATGAGCAGACCGGCGAGCGCCCCGGTCGTGCGCAGCCCCGAAGTCAGGGCCGCGACGATCAGGGTCAGAGCGGCGAGACCCGGCGTTCCGGCGAGGAGTCCGAGCTCGAGCCGCGCAAGCACCGGCGCCGGAAGCTTCATCAGCGCCGCCGCGGGCAAGGCCGCGAGCATCAGCGGCGGTCCGAAGCTCAGCCAATGGCCGGCGAGCTTGGCCAGCGCCACATTCTCCTCGCTTATTCCGCGCACCGCGAGCTGGTCGAGAACGCCCGAAGCCCGGTCCGGCTCGACCAGCCGGTCGACCGGAAGCAAGGCGGCGAGCAGGGCCGCCACCCATAAGGCGCCGCCCCCGGTTCGGCCCAGAAGCGCCGAATCCGGCCCGATCGCGAACGGGAAGAGGGCGGCGACGAGCAGGAAGAAGACGAGTGGAAGCGCCGCGCTTCCGCCGGTCGCGGCGAGGCGCAATTCGCGAAGGAGAAGCGGCATCATCTAAAGGTCCACCCGCGCCGCCCCGGGGAGGCCGAGCGGCTGGTGAGAGGCTGCGAGGATCGCGCCCCCGCCGGCGCGGTGGGCCGCCATCGCCGCTTCGAGCCGCGCCTGGCCGTCGCCGTCGAGGCCGTTGGCAGGCTCGTCGAGCAGCCAGAGCGGGGCTCGGCCCGCCAGCACCCGGGCCAGCGCGGCGCGCTTCCTCTGGCCCGTGGAAAGCATCCTGACCGGCATTTCGGCGAGGGCGGCCAGGCCCATCGCCGCCATCGCCTCGTCCGCCTCGGCTCCGTCGAGCCGGCCCCAGAAACCCAGCGCCCGCCCGAGCGCCAGCCTGGGATCGAGCGCGAGCCCTTCGTCGGCGAGCGCCGCCGCGGCCTTGCGCTCCACGGTCCCGGCCGAGGCGGCGAGCAACCCCGCCGCGATCCGGATCAGGCTCGACTTGCCGGCGCCGTTCGGCCCGGTCACCAGGGCCGCTCCTCCCGGATCGAGGACCAGATCGAGGCTTTCGAACAAGAGCCGGCCGCCGCGGATGCAGGCGACGGCGCGAAGCTCGAGCAGGCTCAACCTTCCGCCTCTTGGCCGGTCTCTCGGCCGGCCATGTCCTCGATCGCGTGCATGTCGGCGTCGGAGAAGCCGAAATGGTGGCCGGCCTCGTGGACGATGACATGGGTGACGAGCGCCTCCAGGCTGACGCCCGTTTCCGCCCATTCGTCGAGGAGCGGCCGGCGATAGAGGTGGATCATGGCGGGAAGCTCGCCCGACAGCGTCGACGATCGCTCGCCGATCGGGCGGCCGGTGTAGAGACCGGAAAGCTCGAACGGATTCTCGATTCCGAGCTCGGCCAGCACCTCCTCCTCGGCGAAATCGTCGACCCTCAGGACCACCCCCTGAAGATGGCGCCGGAAATGCTCGGGCATTCGGGCGATGGCGGCGTCGGCCAGCCGCTCGATCTCCGCCACGTCGGGCGCAAAGGTTTGACGCTCGCCGGTCACCTGCGCGACATAGAGCCTGATCGTTTGAGGAGGAAGCGCTTCGCGCTTCCGCCGAAAGCGTGAATCAGGCTCCATGATATGATCGAAACCTTGATTCCCGTTTCGGGCCGATAGCCTGAAACGATCAAGGTTTTGAGCCGAAGCGAGGGGAGAGACAATGACGCTGAGCGACGAAGAGCGGGCCGAAGCGCTGAAGACCCTGCCCGGCTGGCGCTACGATTCGGCGGAACGGGCGATCCGCCGCGACTTCCGATTCGCCGATTTCGGCGCGGCTTTCGCTTTCATGACCCGGGCCGCCATCGCCGCGGAGAAAGCGGACCACCATCCGGACTGGTCGAACAGCTGGAACAAAGTCGCGGTCGCGCTCAGCACCCACAGCGCAAGCGGAGTGACCCGAAAGGATGTCGAGCTGGCGCGGGCGATGGATAGCTTCGCGGCCGGCTTGCCCTGAGGACGACCTGCCCCTAGAGGGAGCGGCTTCCAGAGCATGCGGAGCGGTGGCCGAGTGGTCGAAGGCGCTCGCCTGGAAAGTGAGTATACGCCAAAAGCGTATCGAGGGTTCGAATCCCTCCCGCTCCGCCAGCCCTGCGTCGCCTCGGCACCGCAATTCCGAATCCAGGGCTTTCACACGCTTGTCACGAAAGTGGCGCAGTTGAGGGCTCGGACCTCGGGACGGGACGAGCTTATGGCGGCGATTGCAGCGGAGACCGGAGCGGTCGGAGGGGCGACCGCGGCGGCTCAGCTCCGGGCGGCAACGCCCCTGGCACAAGTTCGGCTGCTGCTGGCCGAGGACGATCCGGCGATGGTCGAGCTGCTCCGCTGGACGTTCGAGAAGCAGGGTTTCGAGGTCGTCCACACGCCGAGCGGCGAGGAGGCGCTGCTGCTGGCGGTCGAACGCGGGCCGGACGTCATCGTGCTCGACTGGATGCTCGAGGAATTGTCCGGCATCGAAGTCTGCCGGCGACTGCGCCGAGACCCCGAAACGGCCGCGATTCCCGTGATAATGCTCACCGCCCGAGGCGAGGAAGCCGATCGCATCCGCGGACTCGAAACCGGGGCGGACGATTATATGACCAAACCGTTCAGCCCCCCCGAGCTGGTCGCCCGAATCCGCGCGGTGCTGAGGCGGGTTCGGCCCGCGCTGGCCGGAATGGTTCTCAGCTTCGGGGATCTCGAGCTCGACATGGCGGCCCATAAGGTGAAGCGGGGCGGCCAGGCGGTCGCGCTCGGTCCGACCGAGTTCAAGCTGCTTCGCCACCTGCTCGAGAATCAGGGCCATGTCTTTTCGCGCGAGCGCCTGCTGGACGCGGTCTGGGGGCGGGACAGCGAGATCGAGATCCGGACCGTCGACGTCTACGTCCGGCGCCTGCGCAAGGCGATCAACGCGAGCGGCCGGCGCGACCTGATCCGGACCGTACGGGCCGCGGGATATGCGCTCGACCACAAGGATTGAGATGGGGCGGGTCGTGGCCTTTCTTGCCGTCCTGGCCGGCGCCTTCGCCTGGCTCGCGGCATCGCCGGCCGCCGTCGTCACGCCGCCCGCGCCGCCGCAGCCGCCGCCCGCGCCCGCTCCCCCCGTCGAGGCCGCCTTCGCGCCGGCTCCGCTCCCGGGCTCCGCCCTCGGCCTCATTCTCTACGGAGTGAGCGGCGGCGGCTCGACGGAGCACGCGGCGGTCATCGGCTCCGCCGCCGGGGGACAGCGCCTCGTCCGGGTCGGCAAGGATTTCCAGCCGGGCCTGACGCTCAGCGAGGTCGGGCCGGATTATGCCGTCCTGGTCGCCTCCGGCCGCCCGGCGCGCCTGGAGCTCAGGCGCTTCGGCGGGCCCTCGGCCCAAAGCGCCCCGGGAAGGTCCGATCCGGAAAAGGAAAGCGGTATCGAATCCGCCGTCCTCCGCAATATCCTCAAGCCGGTCGTCTCGAACGGCCGGATCGGCGGCTACGCGCTCAAGGGCGGCGAGAACCTTCCCCGGCTTCACGAGGCCGGCCTCCGCGCCGGCGACGTCATCCTCAGCGTCAACGGCAGCCAGTTCGACGAGGAGAGGATGAGCGAGCTCGCCTGGGAAATGCGCAACGCTTCCAGGACGGAGCTCGTCTTCCTCCGTGACGGTAAGAAGATTCGGACCAACATCTAATATCCAAAAGATTGTGACAGATACATGTCACTAATATGACAGTCGTGTCATAGAAGTTTTTCACAAGTACGGACACCCGGTGTCCGCCTTTGTCACACGATCATCACAGAATCATCCTAGGCCCACCCCAAGGATAGACTCGCACCAGAAGCGGGTTGCCTGGACATCTTAAAGGGGGTTCTCGATGCTTCGTCTTCGCGCGGTTCTGCTGCTTTCGACCGTCATCTCGCTGGCCGCCTGCGGCCCCGGCGGAGTCGCCTCGCCGGGCGAGGGAACGATCGTCGTTCCCGTTCCCGGGACACCCGCTCCGCCGCCGCCGCCGCCGCCTGCCGGCAACGGCACCCCGGCCGCCGGCTGCCCGCAGGGCACGGTCGACCGCGGAGTCATCGCGACGGCCTTCCGCAATTGCGAGATTTCCGGCCGGATCAGCGACGACTACACGCTCCAGAAGCTTCCGGGCGTGATCTATTCGCTCGCCGGTCCGGTCAACGTCGGCACCGACGTCGGCGGCGACGGCGCCCTGGCGGGCGGCGACGCGGTGACCCTCACCCTCCAGGCCGGAGTCACCGTCTTCGGCTCCTCGGGCAACGATTATCTGGTGATCAACCGCGGCTCGCGGATCAACGCCAGCGGAAGCGCGACCCAGCCGATCATCTTCACCGCCCGGGCCAATGTCGAAGGCAGTGCGACCGACTCGACCCAGGGCCTGTGGGGCGGGGTCATATTGCTCGGCCGGGCGCCGATCAGCGACTGCAACACCGCGGTCCCCGGCGGCTCGGCCGCCTGCCAGCAGGTGATCGAGGGCACGACCGGCTCCTTCTACGGCGGCAATGTCGCGACCGACAATTCGGGCACGATGCGTTTCGTCCAGATCCGCTATTCCGGCTTCGCCATCGCGCCCGGCAACGAGCTCCAGGGCCTCACCATGGGCGGGGTCGGAAGCAACACCACGATCGACCACATCCAGGTCCACAACAGCTCGGACGACGGCATCGAGATTTTCGGCGGCCGGGTGAACGCGAAGCATCTCGTCGTCAGCGGCGCCGACGACGACGGGCTCGACACCGATCTCGGCTATCGCGGAACGATCCAGTTCGTGATCGGAATCCATCGCGACGCCCAGAACGGCGATTCGATGATCGAGGCCGATTCGAACGGCAATGAGGACGCACTGCCGCGCCAATACACCCGGGTCTCCAACGCCACCTTCGTCCAGCGCAGCACCGTCCAGGGCGGCAACACCATCCTCTACCGCGGCGGCACCGATTATGCGCTGCTCAACAGCGTCGTCGTCGGCCCCGCGGCCTGCCTGGATATCGACGGGACCGGGGGCACGACCACCCGCGCCGCCGACACGCCGCTCCAGGATCTCGGCCCGCCGGTCTTCCGCTCGGTGGTCCTGTCCTGCCCGACTCCGTTCCGCGACGACGCCAACGTCACCGTGGCGGAGATCCAGGCGATCTTCGGATCGGGCACGAACGGCAACAATTCGAACTTCACGTCCAGTCTGACGAGCCTCTTCGTCAACGGCGGCACCGAGACCGGAGTGCCGGCCACCGATCCGACGCCGTTCAACAACGACACGTTCCAGACGGCCAATGCGGCGGCGCCCAACCGGCTCGAGGCGGTTTCGTGGATCGGCGCGGTCCGCAACGCCTCCGATACGTGGTTCGCCGGCTGGACCTGCAATTCGGGCTACGCGAACTTCAGCGGAAGCGGCAATTGCACCGCCATTCCCACCTCCTGATCCGATCCGACCGCTTCGGGGCGGCGGCCGGCCGCCGCCCCCGTTCCTGACTGCTCCGGGGGAATCCGACGATGTTTAAGCCCATCCGCCTTGGGAGCCTGCTGCTCCTGTCGACGGCGCTCACGGCGACGGCCGCCTTCGCGCAGGACGCGCCGCCGGTCGCGGACGCGCCGGAGGCCGGCCTGCCCAAGCCCGAAGCCTCGTCGGAAGGCCCGGAGGACGATATCGAGGTTTCGGCGCCGGGAGCCCAGTCGGAGCAGACCGGAGACATCGTCGTCACCGGCCGCAACATCCCCAACATCCTGCGCAACACCGCGGAGGTGGTCTCCGTCCTGTCCAGCGAGGACATCGCCCGCACCGGCGACGGCGACATCGCCGGGGCGCTCCAGCGGGTCACCGGCCTCTCCGTGGTCGGCAACGGCTTCGTCTTCGTCCGGGGCCTTGGCGACCGTTACTCGCTGGCCCTGCTCAACGGCTCTCCGCTCCCCAGCCCGGAGCCGCTGCGCCGGGTCGTCCCGCTCGACATCTTCCCGACCGGCCTCATCGCCAGCTCGGTCGTCCAGAAGAGCTATTCGGTCAATTATCCCGGCGAGTTCGGCGGCGGAGTCATCAACCTCACCACGACCTCGATCCCGGACGAACCCTTCCTCACCGTCGGCGGCTCCGCCGAGCTCGACGGCGAGACCACCGGCCATTTCGGCTATTCCTATTACGGAAGCGACCTCGACCCGACCGGCTTCGACGATGGCACGCGCGACCTTCCGGCCGGCCTGCGCGGCGCCGTCGCCGGCGGCGCCTTCAACGGCGACACGACCGCCGCTCAGCGCCGCGACTTCGCCGCGGCCCTGGTCAACGCTCCGACCACCCTGCTCCAGCGGGTGAACAACATCGCCCCCAATCTCGGCGGCAACATCAGCGCCGGCACCGCCTTCGACCTGCTCGGGGCTCGGATCGGAATCCTCGGCGCCGTCGGCTACAGCAACACCTGGCGCACGCGCGACGCGATCCAGCAGATATCGGTCGATCCCGAGCTTGCCGGAATTCCCCAGTCGAGCTTCCGGCGGGTCACCACCGACAATCGCATCCTGGTCAACGGAATGCTGGGTCTCGGCGCCGAGATCGGCAAGCACAAGCTGCGCTGGACCAACCTCTTCATCCGCGACACCCTGAAGCAGGGCCGCCTCGCCGCCGGCTTCAACCGAAGCGTCCAGGATCAGGACCCGAACCTGCCGCCCTCGATCATCGAGCAGAACACCTATTGGTTCGAGCGGCAGCTCATCGACACCCAGTTCGTCGGCGAGTTCAAATTCGGCGATTTCAGCGTCGACCTTCGCGGCACCTACGCCAATTCGCAGCGCGAATCGCCCTACGAGCGGGACATCAGCTACACCTATCTGGGCGACGGCAACTCGGCGACCAAGAGCCTCAGCGACGTCGACGATTATGTGAACAACCTGGCGTCCGGGGGCCAGTCGGCGACCCTCGCCTTCAACGACCTCAGCGAGGACGTCTATGCGGGCGGAATCGACTTCGCCTATCGGTTGAAGGGGGCGATGCCGACGACTTTGTCGGCCGGCTACGCCTATACGAAGAGCCGGCGCGAGTCCTCGCGCTTCCAGTTCCAATATTTCCGGCCCGACGGCGCCCTTCCGATCGCGGTGGCGCAGGAGCGCCCCGACTTCCTGCTCTCCGACTTCAATATCTACAATTTCAACATCCAGCTTCGCGACATTTCCGGCGCGGAAGGCGCCGCCGCCTATGAAGCGGGGCTGCTGATCCATGCGGGCTACGCCCAGGCCGAGATCGAGCTTCCCGGCCCGGCTCTGAGGGCGCAATTCGGAGTCCGCTACGAGGATGCGGTGGAGACCGTCCTGACCAGCGCCGCCGGCGCCGCGACGACCCGGATCGCCAACGACTATTATTTGCCCGCCGCGACCCTGACCTGGAGCTTCGCCGACAACATGCAGCTTCGGCTGCACGCCTCGAAGACCATCGCCCGCCCGCAGTTCCGCGAGCTCGCGCCCCAGATCTACCAGGATTTCGAATCTGACCGGGAGTTCACCGGCAATCCCTTCCTGACCGACAGCCGGCTGACCAATGCCGAAGCGCGCTACGAATATTATTTCCGCCGCGGCGAGCGGTTCAGCCTCGCCGGCTTCTACAAGAAGATCGACGATCCGATTGAATCCGCCGCTTTCTTCGCCGGCGGCGGCCAGCTTCGCACCGGCTTCGCCAACGCGCCCCAGGCGACTCTCTACGGCGTCGAGGCCGAGCTTCAGACCTATTTGCCGCTGACCGGGCTAGGCAAGAGCTTCGTCGACAAGCGCCTGATCTTCATCGGCAATTACACGTATTCCAAGTCGAAGATAAAATCGGACGATACCCTGGTGATCGGTCCCGATCTGCAGCCGGTGGCGGCGAACCTGCTGTTCGAGGACGGAGCGCCCCTCACCGGCCAATCGGACCATCTGGCCAATATCCAGTTCGGGATCGAGAATACCGACCGCCTGTCGCAGGCCACCTTCCTCCTCACCTACGCCAGCGAGCGGGTCACCGAACGCGGCCCGATCCAGGGCAGCGCTCGGCAACCCGACATCATCGAGAAGCCCGGCCTGCGGCTGGATTTCGTCGCCCGCGAGGCGGTCCGCTTTCTCGGCCGGGAGGCCGAGATCAAGCTCGAGGCGCGTAACCTGCTGGGCCAGGATTATGAGGAATTCCAGCAGTTCGAAGACAATCGCATCGACATCAACAGCTACCAGGTCGGCCGCACCGTCAGCGTCGGGCTGAGCCTGACCTTCTAGAGCGTGATCGCTTGAGAATGAATCGCGGATTTTTTCCCGACATCGGCGTCACCCTGAACTTGTTTCAGGGTCCAGCGGGTCGCTCGCCCGGGAAGCGGAAAGCTGGATGCTGAAACAAGTTCAGCATGACGGGATGAGACAGCGCTTCAGTCTAAAATGATCTGCTCTAGGGTGAATCTCGAGCGGACCGTCCCACTTTCTCCGTCATTCCCGCGAAAGCGGGAATCCGGTTCGGTCTCGGCGCTGAATCCCCGCCTTCGCGGGAATGACGCAGAGCCCTCATTAATGCGGGGACACAATACCTAATTCAGGACGCGCAATGCGCTGTTTCGCCTTTCGATTCGAACAGCCAATTAGGTATTGTGTCCCCGCAATTCCGGTTCGGTCTCGGCGCTGAATCCCCGCCTTCGCGGGAATGACGCAGAGCCCTCATCAATGCGGGGACACAATACCTAATTCAGGACGCGCAATGCGCTGTTTCGCCTTTCGATTCGAACAGCCAATTAGGTATTGTGTCCCCGCAATTCCGGTTCGGTCTCGGCGCTGAATCCCCGCCTTCGCGGGAATGAGCCCTCATTAATGCGGGGACACAATACCTAATTCATGGACGCGCACAGTCCCGAATGGAACAGCCAATTAGGTATTGTGTCCCCGCAATTCGAGGGTGTCCCCGCAATTCGAGGCAGTCGCATCGACGTCGGGCGGCCGTCCCACGGTCTCCGTCATTCCTGCGAAAGCGGGAACCGGTTCGGACTCGGCGCTGGATTTTCCGCCTTCGCGGGAATAGGCGAGAGCCCTCGCCCCTGTTTCAATGCGCTCGCCAACCAGGCGCTCAGCGCCAATAGGGACCGATTTCGGCCAGCGCTTTCCAGGCCCGCTCCGACTCTTCGATCAGCCCTTCGACCTGCGCTTCCTCTACGGCCGCACCGTCTTCGAACAGCTCGGGGGCGAGCTGGCGCCGGGTTTCGATGTCGTTGAGCTTCCCGAGCAGGTCCTGAAGGCGCTGAAGCTGGGAGATGAAGCGCTTTTGCTGCCGCTTCCGGCTCCTGGGCGCGAGCGCGACGAAGAATTCCGCCGCATAGCGAAGCTTCTTCATCTCGATCCGGAGGCGGTGGCGCGCTTCCGGATCGAGGGATCGAAGCGCCTTCGCGGGCCTGCGAACCCGTTTCCAACCGCGTTCGAGCCGGTCCGTCGCGAACCCGGCGATCGGCTCGCCGGCCGGTTCGCCGCTTCTCCAGGCGCCGACCTCGCTCCAGGCGACGAGATCGAGGATGGCCGCCGGCAGCCTGGGCTCGCCGAGGGCGGCCTGGACCCGGGCATAAGCGTCCGTTCGGGCTTGCCGGAGCAGTTTGCGCGCGCCCCTGGCGGAGGCGCGCCCGTCCGGGCCTTTCGCCGCGAGCAGGACGTCGACGTCCCTCGCCTCGCCCAGCAAGGCCGCGTACCAGCGAAGCTCCGCCCGCAGGTGAGCGGCCTCGTCGTCGATCAAGGCCGGCTTGAAGAGGGAAAGGGCCGAGCGCAGGCGGCGCAGCGCCACTCGAGACTGGTGAAGCGCGCGCGCATTCATATCCCGCGCGAAGAGCGGCTCGTTGAGCCTGAAATGACGCAGGCAAGACTGGACGACGACGGCGAAGGCCTCGCCGACCGACATGCCCGGGGCGAGCCTGACCTTGTCGGCCTTGCGGACCCGCGCGCTCCGCCCTTCGAGCAGGCGGAAGCCCCGCTCGGACTTGCTCATCACGCCCATCCTGAGCGTCAGCCCCTTGCCGAGCTCGCGGGCAAGCTTGAACAGCTCGGAGCGGGGCCCTTCCTTGAGCTCCAGCTCGATCTCCGAAATCGCTTCCTCGCGGCCGTTGCTGACGATCCGGCCTTCGTCGAGGATCAGCTCGACCGCGCTCTCCTCGCGGCGAACCAGCCACATCGTCCGCAGCACCCGGGTCTCGGAGACCGGCTGAAGCCTTTTGCGCATGTCCCGCTTCGACAGCAGCTTGCCGACCGGGGTCGCCTTCAGCGCCTCGAAATCCAGGGCCGCTTCGTCGTTTTTCTTTTCCCATTCGGCCCGGCTCGAAAAGCCGCCCGAATCCGAGCCCCGGTGCTTCACCGTCTGGACGAAGCTGCGCTCCTTCTGCCTCAGCCTCAGCGAATAGCCCGCCTTTCGAAGGTCGCCCTTGAGCGTGTCGTAATAAACGGTTCGCTGGCTTTCCGGACGCCGTTTAGGGTCGCCCAGCAAGGGCACGGCGCGCAAGGTCTCGATCTCGCCGGACGGAATCTCCAGCTTCAGCTCGACTTCCTGGGTCTGGATCACCGGCGCCCGGCCACTCGATTGTCATCCCGCTGAAGGCTGGCAGGCCTTAAAGCGCATCAACATGACACGCTGATGACAAAAGCGGGCGTCAGCTCAGCGGGCGGCGGTCCGGACCGCCGGCTCGAAGCGGGCAAGCGCTTCGCGCGCGAGCCGATCCGTCGATATGACCCGGCCTTCCGCCGTCAGCACCTCGAAATGCCGGTTCGAGGCGAGCGCCAGCCGCCACACCGTCACGGCGTCGCGCACACGGCCCGTTTCCGCATAGACCTTGCCGAGATTGATGAGGCGGGCGGGATCGTCGGACGGAATTCCGCGAAGCTCGCTCAATTGCGACTCCGCGACCGTCCAGTCCCCACGCTCCAGGGCGGCGACGCCGAGGGCGCCGCGCTGATATCCCTGCTCGACGAGCTGGCCGCGGTCGGCGGTCGCGCAGGCGGACAGGGCGAGAGCCCCAACCAGGGCCGATACGGATTTCCCCATCCCGTCTCTCCAATCGTGGGCACGATCGAGAATATTACACTTGCATGACAGATTTTGGAATTTTTTATTGCAATGCGCCCACGGCCCGCCGTGCCCGCCTCGACGCCGGCTATTCGATCCGGGAGTCGAGGGCGGCGAGGCTCGCGGCGAGGTCCGCATTTCGGAACGGCTTGGTCAGGCGCGGGAGATCCGGGTCCACCCCTTCCGACTCGGCATATCCCGAGACGATCAGGATCTTGAGGCCCGGCTGGGCGGCCTGCGCCGAGCGGGCGAGGTCGGTCCCGTTCATTCCCGGCATCAGGTGATCGGTGACGAGCAGGTCGGGACGAAGCCCGGTCCGGAGCACCTGAAGCGCTTCCTCCGCGGACTCGGCCTCGACCACCGAATAGCCGAGGTCGGCCAGCATGTCGGCCGTGCTCATTCGGACCAGCGCTTCGTCGTCGACGAGCAGGACGGTGCCCGCCGCGACCGGGCCGGAATTTTCTTCCACGGCCTCCGCGCCGGCGTCCGCCGGCGCCTGGCTTGCCGGCAGCCAGATCGTGATGTTGGTTCCGACGCCCGGCCGGCTCTTGATCGTTAGCCCTCCCCCAAGCTGGGAGGCGAGGCCGTGCGCCATCGACAGGCCGAGGCCGGTGCCTTTGCCGACGCCCTTGGTCGAGAAGAAGGGTTCGACGGCCCTGGCCAGGATCTTCTCGTCCATTCCGGTTCCGGTGTCCGCGACGGACAGGCAGACGTAGCGTCCGGGCTTCAGGCCGGCCGGATTGGAGGCTCCGGCGCTTTCCGCTTTGGCCGTGATCCGAAGCGTTCCGCCGTCCGGCATGGCGTCGCGTGCGTTCACTCCGAGGTTGAGAAGCGCCATTTCGAGCTGATTGGGATCGGCCTGCGCCGCCGGGAGATCGTCGGGCACTTCCACGACCAGCCGGATCTGGGGTCCCGAGGTGCTCGCCAGCAGGTCCGCCATTCCGGTCACGATCCTGCCGACGTCGACCGCGGACGGCTGCAGCGGCTGCCGGCGGGCGAAGGCGAGCAGGCGCTGGACCAACGTCTTGGCCCGTTCGGCGGACTGCATCGCCCCGTCGATGAGCCTTCGTTCGCGCTCGCCGCCGAGGCCTCGGCGCTGGAGCATGTCGAGGCTTCCGACGATCGGCGTCAGGAGATTGTTGAAATCGTGAGCGACCCCGCCGGTGAGCTGGCCCATCGCGTCCATCTTCTGGCTTTGGCGAAGCGCCTCCTGCGCACGTTCCAGCTCCTCGGCGGCCTGCTTCTCGCCGGTGACGTCGCGGCCGACCGCGAAGAAGACCTCGCCCTCCGGAACCAGGGTCCAGCTGATCCAGCGCCAGCCGCCGTCGGCATGGCGAAGCCGGTCTTCGAAGCCGATCACCGTCTCCCCCGCCAGCAGCCGCTCCATCATCGCTTCGACGCCTTCATGGTCGTCCGGGTGAACCTGCTGGGCGAAGTCGCGGGCGAGCAATGTCTCCTGGTCCAGGCCGAGCATCGCTTCCCAGGCCGGGTTGATCGCCTTCAGGCGCCCGTCGAAGCCCATGATGGCGAACAGGTCGCGGCTCATCTCCCAGATCCGGTTCCGCTCCGCCGTGCGTTCCGCGACATGTTGGGCCAAGGTCTCATTAAGCCCCCGCATCCGCTCCTCGGCTCGGCGCCGGTCGGAAATGTCGTTGAACAGGATCGCGACCCGGCGCGTCTCCGGGTCGCCAACCCGCAGGGCGTGGACGTCGAACCACCGCCCCATCGCCTCGGAGCCGCTCTCGAAGCGCACCGGCTCCCCGGTGAGGGCGACCCGGCCGTAGGTCTCGACCCAGAAAGGCTCGAGGTTCGGTACGAGCTCGCGGGCGGTTCGGCCGTCCGCTTCCGGAAGCCCGGTCTGGCTTCGGAAGGCGGGATTGGCTTCGATGAAGCGATAGTCCGCCGGCTGCCCGGCGTCGTCGACCAGGATCTCGACGACGCAGAAGCCGGCCTCCACGGTCTCGAACAAGGTCCGGTAGCGCGCCTCGCTCGTTCGAAGCGCCGCCTCCGCCTCATGCTCGGCGGTCCGATCGCGGAAGATCTTGAGAAATCCGCCTTCGCCACCTTCGAGACACATGGTCAGGCCCGAGCCCCAGAAGCGGTGGCCGTCCTTGCGCAGATGCCATCGCTCGTCGAGCGCCCGGCCATCGCTTTGGGCCTGGTTCATCTCCTGCTCGGGTACTCCCGCCGCGCGGTCCTCCGGCGTGAAGATGATCGATCCGGGCCGGCCGAGCGCCTCGGCTTCCGAATAGCCGGTGATCCTCTCGGCCCCGGCGTTCCAGCTCGTAATGTCTCCGTGCGGATCGACGGTCACGATGGCGAAATCCTCGGCGCCCTCGACGATCTGGCGGTAGCGCCGCTCGCTCCGGCGCAGGGCCTCCTGGGCCCGACGCGCCTGGGTCACGTCGTGGCCCTCGCAGAATATACCCGTCACCCGGCCGGATTCGTCCGTCACCGGCTCGTAGATGAAGTCCAGGAAGCGCTCCTCCATCGGCCCGCCGGGCGCGCGCTGAAGGACGATCGGAACATGGTCGGCGACGAAGCGCTCGCCGGTCTGGTAGACCCGGTCGAGCCAGTCGAAGAATTCCTGTCCGGCAAGCTCGGGAAACGCCTCGCGCGCGGTCCTGCCGACGAAGTCCCGGTCGCCGAAAAGCTTCGAATAGGCCTGGTTGACGAACTCGAACTCATGGTCGGGACCGCGCAGGATCGTGATGAAGCCGGGCGCCTGCTTGAAGAGCCGCCGCTGGCGCTCCGTCTCGAGCGCCGCCCGGCGCTCCGCCAGGACCCGCTCGGTCGTCTCGACGACGATCGCGATCACTCCGGCCGGGCGCCCGTTCTCGCCCGGCACCGGCGAATAGTCCAGGTTCATCCAGACCGGCTCGGGCCTGCCGTTCCTGTGGAGAACCAGCTCCTGATCCTTGTAGGACAAGGTCCCGCCGGCGAGCACGATTTTCATCACATGGTCGTTGAAGTCGGCAACCTCGGGCCAGCCTTCCCTCACCTGGCTTCCGAGCAGCCGCGGATGGCGAGCGCCCGCGAAGATCGAATAGGCGTCGTTGTAGATCATGATCCCGTCCGGCCCCCACAGGGTCACGATCGGAACGGGCGAATCGACGACGAGCGCGACCACGGCCTTCAGGCTTTCGGGCCAATCCTCGATCGGGCCCAGCGGCGTCGACCGCCAGTCATAGGCCCGGATCAGGGCCCCGGTCTGCCCCCCGTCCCGAATGAACCGCGCCGCCGCCGAGGACTCTTCCACCCGCATCCAATCGTCCTCGGCCCCGCGGGCGTGAGCCCGAGATTCGTCGTGAAGTCCGGCACATAGCCTACGGACAGCCGTTGGTCACGGGGCTGAGAGAGCGATGCCTGTCGCCGCTCCGGAACGACGCATCGAACGGAGCGTTGAGGCAAGGCTGGAGGGAGGAGCGGGCCGTGTCCAAGTCGAATGTGAACGGGCTGAGCGTCGCCGCCATGATGCGCCGCGGGCTGTCGCTCGCGGAATCGCACCTCATCCTCGCGTCGCCTCCTAACGGAACCGGAAGTCGCTGGAGCGAATCGCCCGCGCGCCGTTGAGCTGCCCGGAGGCCGTTCCCCGCCCGCCCGCCGGTTGCGCGGTCGGCCCCTTTCGTCATGAGCCTGCAACACCGAGCCCCTAGTCCCCGCTTCGAACAGGACGTGGGGATCGGTCATGCACAGGCGGCGGCAAGGTCAGGCATTCGCGGTTCGGAATCCGCTCGAGGAAAGCCGGGGCGGCTGGGCCCTTTTCGGAAGGCTGCTGGTCTGGTCGACCCGCAACAACGGCCGACCGGCCTGAGCCCCGATCGATGACGGCGGAGATTTCGATGCGGGCGGATGCCGATCGGGAATATCATGTCGCGAGGGCGCGGGCCGAGCTGGACTCGGCCTATCGCGCCGCCGATTCGGAATCGGCTTCGGCGCACCTTCGCCTGTGCTCGATGCACATGGCCCGGGCCCGGACGCTTCTCGAAGCGGCCTCGGAGCGCCTGCCCGAGCTGGAGTGGATCGAGCGCTGCCGCCCGCTTCACGAAAAATCCCTCGCCGAAGCGCGTTGAGCCGGCCGACCTCCTCTCCCGTCCTTCACGGGAGAGGAGTCGCAGGCGGCCTCGATGCCTTCGCCAGCGACGGAAGCATTGGTCCTCGATCGTTACGGCGCTAAAGATCTCCGATGCTCCTCAGCCTCTCCCGGCGGCCGCTCGCGGCCGCGGCCGTCATCGCCCTTGCGGTCGTCGGCGCCTCGGGTGCGGGCGGTCCCTTGGGGGCGGTGCTGCTGGGGCTCGTCGGGGGCTCCATCGCGACCCTTCTCACCTGGAGAACCTATTTCTTTCCCGAAGCCGTCATCGTCCGGGAGCCGTCCTCCGGGGATCGGGAGCAATGGGCCAATGCGCTTCTGGGCGCTCTGGCCGAGCCGTTGCTCCTGATCGAAGGGGGCAGGGTCGTCGTCGCCAACGCTGCCGCGAAGCAGCTGCTGGGCCGGTGGATCGAAGGCCAGGACGTCCGCCTTGCCCTGCGCCACCCGGGGACCCTCGAGCTTTTGTCCCGCCCGGCGGCGCCGGACGGCGAGGTCGAGCAGATGGAAATCGTCGGGATCGGCCAGGCGGAGCGCCGCTGGCTGGTCAGGATCGCCGCCCTGGAAGACGCTCGGCTCGTCCATCTCGTCGACCGCAGCGAGGCGATCGCGGCGGAGAAGATGAGGGTCGATTTCGTCGCCAATGCCAGCCACGAGCTTCGAACGCCGCTGGCGACCCTGCTCGGCTTCATCGAAACCCTTCAGGACGACAGCGTCGGGGGCGACGACGAGGTCCGGTCGCGCTTCCTCGGGCTCATGTTCGGGGAGGGGAAAAGGATGCAGACCCTGATCGAGGACCTGATGTCGCTCTCCCGGATCGAGGCGGAAAGGTACAACCCGCCCCGCGACACGGTCGATCTCGTCCAGATCGTGGAGGAGGTGCGGGCCGGCTGCGCTCAATTGTTCCTGGAGCGGTCGAACGTCCTGGTCGTGGAGAATGACGCCCGTTCGACGATCGTTCCGGGGGACCGCGGACAGCTTCTGCAGCTCGTCCGCAATCTGATCGTCAACGCCCTCAAATATGGCAGGGCGCAGTCGCAGGTGACGGTGCGATTCGAGGATGCCGGCCCTTCCCAGCTGCGTTTCGCCGTCGTCGACCGCGGCGAGGGCATAGCGGTGGAGCATCTTCCCAGGCTCACCGAGCGTTTCTATCGGGTCGATGCCGGCCGAAGCCGAGCCGTCGGCGGAACCGGCCTGGGCCTCGCCATCGTCAAGCATATCGTCAGCCGCCATCGCGGCCGGCTCGACATCAGCAGCCGGGTCGGGGAAGGCACTTGCGTGACGATCTGGCTGCCGCGCGAAACCGAGGCGCTGTCATGAAATCGTCATCCAACCGTCACATGGCGTACGCGCAACCGGCGTAGGGACGTCGCCGGGGTTCCCGATCCGGGGTCGTTGGAGACAAGAATGAGCAAATCTTATTTCGCGGCGGCATTCGCCGCCGTCCTGCTTGCAGGCTGCGGGCAGCAATCGGGCGGCGGCGCGCAGGGTCAGCAGATCCAGATCGTCGGATCCTCGACCGTCTACCCGTTCACCACCGCCGTCGCGGAGCAATTTCAGCGCACCCATCCGGGGATGAGCGCGATCGTCGAATCGACGGGGACCGGGGCCGGCCTGAAGCTGTTCTGCGCGGGCGTCGGCGACCAGTATCCGGACATGGCCAACGCCTCGCGCCGGATCAAGGCGTCCGAATTTCAGGATTGCGCCGGGAACGGCGTCAAGCAGGTCATCGAACTGCCGGTCGGGATCGACGGCCTTGCTCTGATCGAGGGCAAGAATGGCGCCGCCATGAGCCTCACCGTCCGCGACCTCTATGCGGCGCTCGCGGCCAATCCGTTCGGCAAGCCCAACGCCGCCAAGACCTGGAAGGACGTCAACCCGGCTTTGCCCGCGGTCGCGATCCAGGTCTACGGGCCGCCGCCGACCTCCGGGACCCGCGACAGCCTTGCCGAGCTGATCCTCGAGAAAGGCTGCGAGAGCGATCCCGCGATGAAGGCGCTGAAGGAAAGCGACAAGGACAAGCACAAGGATCTGTGCACCAAGGTCCGCGAGGACGGCGCCTATGTCGAGGCCGGCGAGAACGACAATCTGCTGGTCCAGAAGGTCGCGGCCAATCCCGGCGCCATCGGAGTCCTCGGCTATTCCTTCCTCGAGGAGAATGTCGACAAGGTGAAGGGCATCCCGCTCGGCGGAATCGCTCCTACGGCGGAGACCATCTCCAGCCTCACCTATCCCGGCGCCCGCCAGCTCTACGTCTACGCCAAGGGCGAGCATCTGAACGTCATCCCCGGGATGCGCGAATTCCTCGCCGAATATGCCAAGGCCTGGCCCAAGGGCGGCTATCTCGAGCGCCGCGGCCTCATCCCCTCGCCCGCCGACGTGCAGGCCAAGGGTTCGGAGGCCGCGACCCGGCAGACTCCGATGACGGCCGACGGCCTGAAGTGAGGGGGATTGCCGTTAATTCCTCCCCTGCATTCGCAGGGGAGGGGGACGATGCGAAGCATGGTGGAGGGGCTCTTCCAACGCCGGGAGAACCCCTCCACCGCGCTTCGCGCGGTCCCCCTCCCCGCGGAAACGCGGGGAGGATTTAGGTAAATGTCCCCCTTCGCGATCGTCATCGCGATCCTCGGCCTGGCCGTGCTCGGCTGGCTGTCGGCGCGCGCCCGCGCCATGGCCTTCGCGGCGCCCGGTGCGCCGCGTCTTCACTCGCTGCCCGGCTATCATGGCTGGTACGTCGCCATCTGGGCGGCCTTGCCGGCCCTGCTGTTCCTGCTCTTGTGGGTGCCGCTGAGCGACCGGCTGGTGATGGACTCGGTGCTCGGCAGCCCTGCCGCCTCGAACCTTCCCCCGTTCGAGATGCAGCGCAACGCGATCCTTCGCGAGACCCGCGAGCTGGCCGAGGGGCTCCGGCAATCCAGCTTCCACCCCGAGGCTCGGGACCTCGCCTTGGTCTATGGCTCGGCCCTGTCGCGTTACCGGCTGATCGGGACCGTCGCGGCCTTGCTCCTCGTCTTCGCCGGCGGCGCCTTCGCCTACAGCCGCGTCGGCCCCGCCTTCCGCGCCCGCACCCGGGTCGAGCGGCTGGTCATGCTGGCGCTCCTGCTCGCCTCGCTGATCGCGATCCTGACGACGCTCGGAATCGTCCTCTCCTTGCTCTTCGAATCGATTCGCTTCTTCAGCATGGTCTCGCCCGTCGAGTTCCTGTTCGGATCGACCTGGAGCCCGCAAACGGCGATCCGGGCCGATCAGGCGGGCTCCTCCGGGGCGTTCGGAGCCATCCCCTTGTTCTGGGGCACCGTCTTTATCGGCGCGATCATCGCGATGATCGTCGCCATCCCGCTCGGGCTGATGAGCGCCATCTATCTCACCCAATATGCCCGTCCCGTCGTTCGCCGGTGGATGAAGCCGTTGCTCGAGATGCTGGCCGGAGTCCCGACCGTCGTCTACGGCTATTTCGCGGCCCTGACGGTGGCTCCGGCCGTCCGCGACTTCGGCCAGTCGATCGGCATTCCTTCCTCTTCGGAAAGCGCCCTGGCGGCCGGGCTCGTCATGGGGATCATGATCATCCCGTTCGTGTCCTCGATGGCGGACGATTCCCTGACCGCGGTGCCGCAGTCGATGCGCGACGGCTCGCTGGCGATGGGCGCCACCACGTCGGAGACGATCCGCAAGGTGCTGGTGCCGGCGGCGCTTCCCGGAATCGTCGGCGGGGTCCTGCTCGCGGTCAGCCGGGCGATCGGCGAGACGATGATCGTCGTCATGGCCGCCGGGCTTTCCGCCAACCTCACCGCCAATCCCTTCGCGAGCGTCACCACGGTGACGACCCAGATCGTCCAGCTGCTGACCGGCGACCAGGAATTCGACAGCCCCAAGACGCTCGCCGCCTTCGCGCTCGGGCTGGTGCTCTTCATCGTCACCCTGCTTCTCAACATCGTCGCCCTTCGGGTCGTTAAGAAATATCGCGAAGCCTATGACTGATCGAGACAAGACTGGCCGAGACGAAACCGGCCCGGAATCGGCGAAAGACACCGTTCGGCCTGTGCCTGTCGAAGGCCCTTCCTTTGCTTTCGCCGAAGAAGGAGAAGGCTTCGACAAGCTCAGCCCGAACGGAGCAGGGGCGGTCGCCACGAATTTCTCCAAGTCCCCCACCGACTGGGATTCGTCCGAAATGGCCAAGCGGATCCGCCGGCGCTATGCCGCCGAGCGCCGCTTCCGCTGGGTCGGCCTCGGAGCGATCCTGCTGTCCGCGGGATTCCTCGCCTTGCTGCTCTTCACGATGGTGTCGAACGGCGCCCGCGGCTTCACCCGGACCGAGGTCCGGCTGGACGTGGATTTCGCGAGTGCGGCGCTTTTCCTCGATCCGGCCACCTTGCGCTCCACCGGTGCCAAGGCGGCGCTCGCCGGATCCGATCTGCAGGGGGTCGTCGCCAAGGCGGCGGAGGCGCAATATGGAGCGCTCGGAGCCCGGCTGTTTTCCGATACGGCCTGGCTCAAGGTGCTGGATTCGATCGAGGCCGATCCTTCCCTGCTCACCCGGTCCGGCAGCCTCTGGCTGCCCGCTTCGACCGAGATCGACGTCGCCGCGAAGGGCGACGGCGATCCCGCCGCGGAGCGGGCCTATTCCGAGCTCGGCTCACGCGACTCAGCGCGCACCCGCTTCAACGGCGACTTCCTGACCTCGGCCGACGCCACCGATCCGGCGGCGGTGGGAATCTGGGGGGCGTTCAAGGGCTCGTTGCTGACCATGTTGGTGACCATCGCCATCGCCTTTCCGGTCGGAGTCCTGTCCGCCGTCTATCTCGAGGAATATGCGCCCAGGAACCGCTGGACCGACCTCATCGAGGTGTCGATCAACAACCTCGCCGCGGTGCCCTCGATCATCTTCGGGCTGCTCGGCCTGGCCGTCTTCCTCAACGTGATGCACATGCCGCGCTCGGCGCCGCTCGTCGGCGGGCTTACGCTGGCGCTGATGACCATGCCGGTGATCGTCATCGCCGGCCGCAACGCGATCAAGTCGGTGCCGCCGTCCATACGCGACGCCGCCCTCGGCGTCGGCGCGAGCCGGATCCAGGTCGTCTACCACCACGTCCTTCCACTCGCCTTGCCCGGGATCCTGACGGGGACGATCATCGGCATGGCGCGGGCGCTCGGCGAGACCGCGCCGCTGCTGATGATCGGAATGCGCGCCTTCATCTCGACTCCGCCGGGCGGGGTCGCGGATCCCGCGACGGTATTGCCGGTGCAGATCTTCTTGTGGTCGGACGAGGTCAGCCGCGGCTTCGTCGAGAAGACTTCGGCGGCGATCATCGTGCTATTGGTCTTCCTCATGGCGATGAACGGAGTCGCCATCTACTTGCGGAATAAATTCGAGAGGCGCTGGTGACCTTGATGATCGACCAAATGGACAAAGCTGCGACCGCCGCCGCGGAGCCGGTTTCCGAGCCGAAGATGCGGGCCCGGGACGTCGACGTCTGGTACGGCGCAAAGCAGGCGATCAATCGGGTCTCGATCGACGTCCGGCCGGAACATGTCACGGCCTTCATCGGCCCGTCGGGCTGCGGCAAGTCGACCTTTCTTCGCACTCTCAACCGGATGAACGACACCATCCCAAGCGCCCGGGTCACCGGCCGGATCGAACTCGACGGCGACGACATCTACGCCAGCGGCATGGACGTCGTTCAGCTGCGCGCCCGGGTCGGGATGGTGTTCCAGAAGCCGAACCCCTTTCCCAAGTCGATCTACGAGAACGTCGCCTACGGGCCGCGAATCCACGGCCTCGCCGCGGGACGTCACGAGCTCGATTCGATCGTCGAGAAGTCGTTGAGGCGCGCCGGCCTGTGGGAGGAAGTGAAGGATCGCCTGGCGGAGAGCGGCACCGCGCTTTCCGGCGGGCAGCAGCAAAGATTGTGCATCGCCCGGGCGATCGCCGTCGACCCCGAGGTGATCCTGATGGACGAGCCCTGCTCGGCCCTCGACCCGATCGCCACGGCGAAGATCGAGGAGCTGATCCACGAGCTTCGCGGCCGCTACGCGATCGTCATCGTCACCCATAACATGCAGCAGGCCGCTCGGGTCTCGCAGCGAACGGCTTTCTTCCACCTGGGCGAACTCCTGGAATATGGCGAGACGTCCCAGATCTTCACCAATCCGAAGGTCGAGAGGACCAAGGATTACATCACCGGCCGCTACGGCTGAGGAATTCGAACATGGCAACCACCGGTCACACGCTCAAGGCCTTCGACGACGATCTCAACCGGCTTCGCGCCAGCATCGCCGAGATGGGCGGGCTTGCGGAGGCGGCGATTGCGGCGGCGATGCGGGCGCTCGCCGAACGCGACAGCGAGGGCGCCAGGCTCGTCGTCGACGCGGACAGGAGGATCGACGTCCTCGAGGCCGAGATCGAGCGGCTGGCGGTTCAGATCATCGCGTTGAGGGCGCCGATGGCGGACGATTTGCGCGAGGTCGTCGCCGCCCTGAAGATCGTCGGGGTGGTCGAGCGGATCGGCGATTATGCCAAGAACATCGCCAAAAGGGTTCCGGCGATCGAGGACAGCCCCGATTTGCGGCCGCTCTCGCTGCTTCCCGAAATGGGCCGGATCGTCGCCGAGATGGTCCGAAGCGCGCTCGACGCCTTCGTCGCCCGCGACTCCGTTAAGGCCGCGCAGGTCTGCGAGCGGGACAAGGCGGTGGACGATTTCTACAACTCGATCTTCCGCACCCTGCTCACCTTCATGATGGAGAGCCCGACCCACATCACCCCGGCCACCCATTTGCTGTTCGTCGCCAAGAATCTCGAGCGGATCGGCGATCATGCGACCAACATCGCCGAGATGGTCTATTTCGCGGCCACCGGCGGTCACCTCGGCGAGCGGGAAAAGGGCGCCGATACGACTCGGCCGGCCGAGCGGTGATCAAGGGCCGGGTCCTGCTGGTCGAGGACGATCTGGCGCTCGCCGAGCTGATCGACTTCCATCTCAAGAAGGCCGGCTACGAGACGAAGCAGACCGCCAGCGGCGACGAGGCGCTGCTGCTGGTGCGCGAATCGGCGCCCGACCTCGTCCTGCTCGACTGGATGATCGAGGACATTTCGGGGATCGAAGTCTGTCGACAGCTCCGGCGGATTCAAAAGACGAAGCAAATTCCCATCATAATGATGACGGCGCGCGGCGAGGAAACGGACCGCATCCGGGGCCTCGATACCGGGGCAGACGATTACATCACCAAGCCTTTCTCCCCCAAGGAGATGCTCGCCCGAGTCGCAGCGGTCCTGAGGCGGTCGCGGCCGGCGTTGGCGGGCGGCACTTTGACTTTCGAGGATATCGAGATGGACGTCGAGACCCACCGGGTGCGGCGCGGCGGACAGCCGATCCATCTCACGCCTTCCGAATTCCGGCTGCTTCGCCATTTTCTGGAAAGTCCGAGGCGGGTCTTCACTCGGGAAGGGCTGCTCGACAGTGTCTGGAGCGAGGGCGCGGAGCTCGACCTGCGCACCGTCGACGTCCAGATTCGCCGGATCCGCAAGGCGCTGAACGAGGGCGGCAAGCCCGACCTCATCCGAACCGTTCGTTCGGCCGGCTATGCATTGGAGCGCGCGGGGGGCGCCTGACCGGCGCCACCCGCGTTCGATCACCTGCTGCCCTTCAGGCCCTGCTCGATCGCGGTGAGGCGATCTTCGAGCGCGGAATTGGCGCTGCGCAGGGCCGCCACCTCGCCGCGCAGCCGCTCGACCTCGGCGGCCTTGCCCTGAAGCTCGGCGGTGCGCTCCTCCAGGGCCTTGACCCCGGCCAGGCTGACGCTCGCCAGATCCTGGACCCCGATCGCCTTGTCGCTGACGCCCAGGCCGAAGGCGGCATGGAAATCCTCCGCCATCGGCCCCAGGTGGCGGACCTTGTCGCCCTCGCTGATATAGTTCCAGGTCGAGATGGGCATGGCCCTGACCTTGGCGAGAACGTCAGTGCCGCTTACCGAGGCGAAGTTCATCTTGGTCGCACGGCTCGACGTGCAGTTGAACACGCCGGATCCGGCGGGAAGGTCGCAGCCCGTGGTGGCGCCCAGGTTGGTGCGGAAGCGGAAGCCGCCGGTGGCGCGCGCCGCGAACTGGTTGTTAGCCGAATTGCGGAAGGTGTCGGCCGAGGCCGTCGCCGAACCGTCCGACCAGATGAAGGTGCCGGTGAAGCCGTTGTTCGAGGCGAACTTGCCCATCGCCGTCGTATGGTCCTGGTCGGCGGTCACGTTGTAGCCGAACGCCATCGCGGCGAGGCCGCGGATGTTGAACGTCTCCGGATCGCACTTGCCGTTGATCAGCGGTCCGCCCGACTTGGCGTTGTTGCCGAGCGCGACTCCGTAGGTGTCGCAGACCCGGTTGCCGGCGCCGGCGGCGAAGCCGGCCGCGCCCTTCACCTGGTTGCCGCTTCCGAACACGATCGACGACGTGCTTTCGGCCTGGTTGGTGTCGCCGAAGGCGAGGGCATACAGGCCCGACGCGGTTGAGTTGGATCCACCTGCCCAGGAGAAAAAGCCGACATTGGCGTCATCCCACTCGTTGTCCGCATAGCCGGACCGGAACGCGCCTTTGTAAGTGTACCAGGAGGTTCGATAGCCCTTGCCCTCCATCGGCGAAGTGCCGATTCCGAGATTGCCGGTGGCGACGAAGCTGCCGTTCTGGAAGACCTTGAAATAGGCCGGTGTATGGCCGCCGGGCCCCGAGCAGCAGGTCGAACCGCCGCGCAGGTTGATCATCGGCGCGGTGCCGTTGGCATCGCCGACCGAAAGCTGCTCGGCGCCGGGGACGAACTTGACGAAATTGGAATCCGCATAGGCCTTGTTGACCGCATCGCCGGCGTTGACCGGATTACCGACGTTGGTGACCAAGGCGTTGTTCGCCGACAGGCCGCCGTTGAACGTGTTGGATCCGGTCCAGCTATTGTTGCCCCCGAGCGCGGCGCCGCCGACGGCGTTGGCGCTTCTCAGAACCGATCCGTCCGGGAAGAGGATGCCATTGTTCACGCCGCGGATCCGGATGTTGCCGATCAGGTCCAGCCGTTCCTGCGGAGCGGGCAGGCCGCCGATACCGACGTTGCCGGTCGCGCTGATCCGGACCCGCTCGGTGATCTGGCCGCCGGTGGTCGCGGTGCGGAAAATCACGGCGGCGGCGTTGTGGGCCCCGGTATCGATATAGACCTGGCCGGGGAAGTGCGGGCTCTGGTTCCCCCATATTTGGAGGGTGGCGCCGTCCGGGCTCGCAGTGAGATTTGGGCTGGCATGAAGCACGATGCCCCCGGCATTGTCGGACAGGCGGATGGTGCGGAAGTAGTAGGACAGGTTCGGCGATGTGAAAAGGAGATTGCCGTTGACCGAATTGTCCTGCGCGAACGCCGGAGCGGCGAGCGGCAGCGAGATCAAGGCCGCAACGGATGCTTTCAACGCGAACTTCAACATGATGACCCCCCAAAGGCAGTTAACGGCCGTCCCGGCCCCGGCAGCGTCCCGGAAAGGGGGTGCCGTGTGACCGAAGCGTGGGGCGTCATTTGCCGCGGACATGTGTCTGCGAAATGCCGGATTCTCGGCAGAAGTATTTCAATTGTGTCCAGGGAACGCCTTGCGCTCCCTCGGCCGGCCTATTTGCAGAGCTGCGCGGCGCGGCTGGCGAGCGCGGTGCGGCCGTTCTGCGCGGCCACGCTGGCGGCCTCGCTGCAACGTCCGGCGACGACGAGGCCGCTCATCACCTTGATCATTCCGCTGTCGAGCGTCGGATTGCCGCCGCCCTGAGCGGCGACGGCGCCGAGGGCGGCCTGAACGTCGCGCTCGTTCATCGTTCGCACGGCCCGCGGAGGCGCTGCCGGCGTCGGTGGAAGCGCCACGACGGGCAGCGCGCCGGTTGGCTCGGGGGATGTCGCGACGTCCGGCGCCTGAGGAGCGGGCGAGGCCGGCGCGGCGACGTCCGGTCGCGGGGCGGCCGGCGCCGCGGGCTTGCGCTTCACGGCCGGCGCGAGGTCCTGGGCGGCGGCCGTGGCGGGGGCCACGAAGGCGAATGCGGTGAGCGCGGCTACAAGGTTTCTCATGGCTTTATCCTAATTGAGGCAATTCGATTTGCAATCGCGGTCCGCGACTTCCGATCAATCGCGCAGAACGACCTCGGCCACCCGCCGCTTCCCCCCGCTTCGGGTCAGCTGGACGTAGACGTCGACGGTCTGGCTCACATAGTGGCGTACGTCGTCCCGGTTGAGCTGTGTGCCCCCCTGGAGCACGAGCAGGACGATCTGCTCGACGGCGCGTTCCGGGCTGTCGGCATGGACCGTCGTCATCGATCCCGGGTGGCCGGTATTCACGGCGCGCAGGAAGGAATAGGCTTCCTTGCCCCTCAATTCGCCCAGGATGATCCGGTCGGGACGCATTCGAAGCGACGCCGCGACGAGATCGTCGGTCTCGACCTGCGCTTCGCCAAGAGCGCTTCGAGCGGAGATCAGTCCGACGTGGTTCTCGTGCCGGACGAACAGCTCGGGCGTGTCCTCGATCAGGATCAGCCGCTCCTGTGCGGGCACTTCCTTCAGCAAAGCGTTGAGGAAGGTCGTCTTGCCCGTCGAAGTGCCCCCCGAGACGAGGATGTTCTTGCGCGCCTTGACCGCGGCCGAAAGCATTCCGCCGATATCGCCGGCGGCGAGCATGTCGGCGAGCGCCCGATCCGCTGCCGAGCGCTCGAATCCCTGTCTCGCCCGGGTTTCTCCGAACGCTCCGGACTGGACATAGTCGGAGAGCTCGAGCTCCGGCGACACGTGCTTGCGGATCGCGAGGGCCAGCGGGCCGCGGGTGGCGGGCGGGCCGACGATCTGGATCCGGGCGCCGTCCGGAAGGGTCGCGGAAAGAAGCGGATGCTCGCGGCTGATGCCCTGGTGCGACAAAGCGGCGATTTGACGGGCAAGACGCTCGAGCGTCGGTGAATCGAGGCCCGGAGCCTCGTGCCGCTCGATTCCTCCCCCCGTGGTCTCCACCCAGAGCTCGCCCGGCCGGTTCACGTAGATGTCGGTCACGTCCGGGCGGGCGAGCATCCCCGTCAGCGGGGCGAGGAACGAGCGCAGATAGACCCCCGGCCCCGCCGGCATGTCCTCCGCCAGGGCGAGGGTCACCGCCGGGCCTCGGAGGCGCTGAAGTCGAGGTCGCGGGCGACGAAAACGCTGATGCTGGTGCCCCTGGGCACGGTCAGGGTGGGGACGATGCGGCTGGATTGCAGAAGGCTCTGTCCCAAATTCTGTGTCGAACCGGGAAGTGCGACGACGACGCCCCCCGCCGCCTGCCGGCTTGCCACGTTGACCCCGACGTCCAGCGCCGACTGAAGGATCGCGCCGGTGAACCGCTCGAAGAAATGGCTGTTGTATTTGCCACGGACGCCGCCTCGGCCGAGTGTGTCCGCCGTGGGCGATCCGAGCGCGATGGTGACCCCGTCCGGACGGATCAGGCGGGTCCAGTTGATCAGGGCCCGTTTCTGGCCGGGCTGGATGTCCGATCGGTATTCGCCGGTGAGCCGGCTGCCGCGCGGGATGAGCACCTTGCTCCCGTCGAAGCCACGCACGTCCCGGGACACCACGGCCCTGGCGAAGCCCGGCCGCCGCGAATCGAACCCCGTCTCGAGCACGGCCGGGATGAGCGTGCTCTGGGCGACCGTGGTCGCTCGGTTGGCGAAAATTCCGGAGCGGACCCGGTCGACCGACTGTTCCCCGGCGAAGGTGTCCGACAGGCTGGCCTGGCCGCCCGGACCTCCGGGGCCGCCGCCCGGCCCCGTCCCCGCAGCCTGGGCTCCGGTCGTCGTGTCGAGCACCAGGGTCGGGCCGGACGCCTGACGCGGCGCCGAGGGCGGCGGCACGTAGGTCTGGACGAACGGCTGCGCGGAGGGCGGAGAATAAGGGATGGGCTGCGGAATATATTGGGGGGTCGGGATCGGCGCCGGAGTCGGCTGGACCGTCATGGCCGGCGGCGGGGACGGAATCACCGTCACCGGGACCGCCTGAACGGTCGGCGGGATGTAGAGCGGCGGCGGCGCCGCGGTGCCCGCGACCTCGCTTGCCCTGGCCCTCACCGCCGGCTCGGCGGGCGCCCGGCGCCGCGAATCGAGGATTATGAACAAGATGACCGCCGCCGCGAGCATCCCGGCGACCAGCACGGCGGTGGGGAGACCGGACCGGGGCAGCCCGACCACCGGACGCACGCCCTCTTCGGCCACGGCCGTTTCCGGTTCCGGCGGATTAGCGATCCTCGGATCGAGCGGTGGAGTGCGGCTCGCCATCAGCGCTTGTTCCTTTGCCGCGTCGCGGTCGCGACGTTGCCGTCGATCCGGAAGACGAGCTTCCTCGAAATGCTGTCGATGACGAACAGATCGTCCTGGCGCATCATACCGTTGACGAGCATCTCCTGGCCATTTTCGGTAACCGCGTAGACCGCGGGCAGGGCCCGATCGCGCGGCCATCTGATATAGGTATGGACTCCGTCGTCGCTGATCTCGCTCGGCCGGAGCGCCTTGTCGCCGCCGAGGCGGTAGCGCCCTTCGGCGGCGGCGTCGGCCAGGTCTTCCTCGACCACGGCCGGAGGTGGCGGATAATCGAACCGGACGGAATAGGCCATCGCGCTCGAGCTGGCCGGGATCAGCTCGAAATTGTAGGTGCGAACGTTGGTGATGACGGTCATGTTGGTCGGGATGCCGCCGACCAGCGCCTTGATGAACAACAGGTCGCCGCGCCGGTTCGCGGTGACCTGCCAAGCGCTGCTGTCGCCAAGAGCGATATTCTCGGCCCTCTCGTCGGGCGAAAGCTCCAGCGTGACCTGATAGCCGGGCGCCCCTTCGAGCAGGACGACTTGGTTGGCCGCGTAGCCGACCGACTGGATGCGCGGGTCGCCGCCAGGCAACGCCTGAGGCCGTACCTGGGCGGCGAGGGGGGCCGAGGCGAGAGCGGCTCCAGCGAGGAAGAGGAGGATCCTGATCAAAGCTCGGGCTCCGGCGGACGGTTGCGGCGCCGCTGCTCCGCCGCCCGGGCCGCCGCCGCGGCGGCATCGCCGAGTGGAGCGCCCCCAGGCCCGGTGGTGGTGGTGGTCACCGTCGTCGAACTGCCCGACACGACCTCGACCGGGACGGGCGTCACCATCACGGCCGCCGGCGGCGGGGCGCTCTCCGGATCCACCCGGTAGCGAACCACCCGGAAGCCGAGCGGGTTCACGAACCGGTCCTCGAGCTTCATCGGTTCGCCCGTATAGCGGTAGCGGATCACCGCGACCCACGAGCGCGGCGGCTGCACCTGGCCGCCGGCGTCGCTCCTGATCGTGTCGAACCGGACGAGCGCGACGTTGCGGCCGAGCGGGGAGACGCTCTTCACCCTCGTCTCGACCACGGTGGACCGCGGGTAGATCACCAGCGGGCTCTGCGGATTGGAGACCTGGACCGAGTTCAGATAGCCGGAGCGGGCCTGCTCCGCCGACCACAAGGCGACCTTGTTGTAGTTCGCCGTGACCATGTCGATGTCGAAGCTCTCGCGGGCGATGACATATTGGACGAGGAAGGATTGGGTGAGCGCGGCGTCGGGAGCGACCTTGTCCGCCTCCAGCGGCTTCAGCGCCTGGACGTAGCCGGTCGTCCGATCGACCAGGAGGGTGTAGGGCTCCACCGTCTTGAGCGGCGTGAGCAGGATGAGCGCCCCGGCCTCCAGGACGGCGATGGTCGCCGCTCCGATCGCCACCCACCAGGCGGTGCGCTGCGATTTGTGCAGGGCCTCGAGCCGGTCGCGATTCCAGGTCGCGGCGTCTTTGTAATAGGCGTCGAGCGCCTCGCGATTCTGTTCGTTCATGAGCGGGTGTCCCGGCGGCCCGCGCTGGCCGAAACCCGGCCGCGGGTGCGGCGGCGGAAGCTCTGGCCGAGCGGGGCAGGTGCAAGCGAAGCGGGCGCCGAGCGGCCCGCGGCGACGGCCGCGGGCTGAGCGGCGGCGGCGGTCCCGCCGTCGCCGCCGGAAGTGCGGCCCGCGGCGACGGCGATGTTGGCGGCTTCGCGCCTCTGGGTCGCGACGACGGCGTCGGCGACGGTTGCGGCGCGCGAGCGGGCTTCGGACGGAGGGGCGTCGCCCCGAGCCATCGCGGCGGCCGCGGCGAATCGCCCTTCCTCGCCGGCCGGGTTGCGGCCGGCCCCGACCGCCACCGTCTGCCAGACCGGCGCGAGCCGGAAGGCCATGGCCGTCTTCGCCGAAGCGTAGAGCATCGCCAGCACGATCAGGGCGAAGGCGAAGGTGACGACCAGCAGCTCGATCGGCATTCCGGGCAGCCACTCCTCGGCGCTCCGGCGGGCGAGGAGGTCGGACAGCCAGGGCTCGATGAGGGCGAGCTCGACGGCGAGCGCGATCGAGGTCCCGAGCGCGGCCAGTGCCGCCCCCGCCAGCACCCTAACCCAGCCTTCGAACAGCGAGCGCGTATTTTCGAAAAGCAGGAAGGCGATGAAGAACGGGCCCACGGCGAGAAGCAGTCCGGCGACCAGCCGGACCGAGCCCAGGCCAACGATTGCCGCGGTCAGGAACAGCATCCGCGACACGCCGAGCGCATAGCTGCCCGAATAAGGCGGGACCGGGACCTCGGGATATCCGCTGGACTGGTTGGATTCATACCCCGCCGGCGGCCGCCCTTCGCCGAGGACGGCGAGAGCGATAAAGGCCCGGTCGGCGCCGTCGAGCCGGCCGACCAGGTCGCCGCGCGTGCCCGGCAGTGCGGCCGAAGTCCCGATCTCGGAGGCCAGTTCGGCCGGTCCGCGGTTGACGACGTCGTAGACCAGGGTCGAATAGGCCCCCCAGCTCGTCGCGAGCGCGAAGACGATTCCGATCTTGACGAAGGCGATCACTCCAGTCCGGACGTCGGGCCCCTGGCCGAGCAGCAGCCGGTAGCCGAACAGGGCGACGAACAAGGTGAGGAAGCCCATCAGCATCAGCGCAAGGGTCGATCCCGGCGCCGCCAACGCCTGCCACCCGCGCGCGCCCAGGACCTGGCCCTGGCAATCGAGGAAGGAGAGCACCGACTGGATGAAGCCGGCCCCCGGCGGAAGCGGCACGCAGCCGTTCATCACGCCACCTCCAGGAGGCGCGGGATCCACTCCGCCGGATCGTCGCCGGTCTGGGCGCGGATCTCGTCGAGGAGGCGCACGGTACGCTCGCGGCCGGACAGGATCGTCAGCAGATCCTGCTCGCCGGTGAGGTTCAGCCTGGCGACGACGCTGTCGGTGCCGTGCTTGATCAAGAAGCAATGGGCGCTGTCCGGAAGCGTCCGGATCAGCTCATATTCGTGCGGCGTCAGGCCGAATCCGCCCACATAATCCTCGGCCCGGGCCTTGGGGTTGGCCATGAAGATCTGGGTCGCGGCCTGCTCGACGATCGCGCTCGCGATCCGGCTCTCGAGAGCGTCCTGGGCGCTCTGGGTCGCGAAGCCGACGATGCCGTTGCGCTTCCGGATCGTCTTTTCCCAATCCTTGATCCGACGGACGAAGACATCGTCGTCCAGGGCCTTCCAGCCCTCGTCGACCACGATGATCGCCGCGCTTCCGTCGAGCCGCTCCTCGACCCGGTGGAAGAGGTACATCATCGCGGGCGTCCGAAGCGCGGGCTCGTCGAGGATCTGGGTCATGTCGAAGCCGACGGATTCGGCGGTGAGATCGGTCCGGTCGCGGGCGTTGTCGAACAGCCAGGCGCGCTCGCCGTCGCCCCACCAGGGGCGAAGCCGCGACCAGAGGTCGCTCGCGGTCGGGCGATGGCCGCCCCGGAACAGCTCGGCGAGATGGCGGAGGCGGCGATGGTCCTCGGGCTGCTCGAAATTGGCGTCGATCGCGTCCTTGATCCGGGCGATCTCGTCGATGTCGGCGCCCCCGGCCAGCATGGCCACCCAGTCGATCAGGAACTGGCGGTTGGCCGCATTGTCGGGAAGCTGGAGCGGGTTGAGGCCGGAAGGCGTGCCCGAGCGAAGCAGGTCGTAACGCCCTCCGATGGCCCGGATGAAGAGCTCGGCGCCGCGATCCTTGTCGAAGAAGATGATCCGCGGCCGGAACTTGCGCGCCTGGGCGAGCAGGAAGTTCAGGACCACGGTCTTTCCCGAGCCCGACGGCCCGATGACGGTGAAATTGCCGAGGTCGCCCTGGTGGAAATTGAAATAATAGGGGCCTGCCGCCGTCGTCTCCAACAAGGTGACCGCTTCGCCCCAATGATTGCCCTGGGCTCGCCCGAGCGCGAAATTGTGACCGCTGGCGAGCCCTGCGAAATTGCCGGTCGAGATCAGGCCGCGGCGGGCGATATACTTGAAATTGCCGGGGAATTGCGCCCAGAAGGCGGGCTCCAGGGCGATCTCCTCGCGCACCGAGATGATTCCGAGGTCGGCCAGCGAAGCCTGCACTTCGGCGATTCCCTCGGCGACCGCGGCCGGGGTGTCGGCGCGCAGGGCGATGGTCATGTGATGCTCGCCGAAGCCGGCGCGGCCCGCGGCGATCTCGTCCTTGGCGTTGGAAAGCTCGGCGCGAAGGCTCACCGCCTCGTCCTCGGCGGAGCGCATCCGCCTCAGCGCCAGGTTCATCGTCGAAAGCGCCGCCTGCCGCTCGACGAAGCCGAAGGATTGGGACACGGTGAGCTCGAACGGCAGGCGAAGGAGCTCGTCGAGCATCCCGGCGGCCGTCTGGCCGGGATAGTCCTTGATCGAGACCATTCCGAGGAAGCTTCGAGGGGTCGCCCCCGCCGGGCCGAGCTCGACCGTCTCCTGGCCGAAGCTGATCCGCCGGTAGGGGAGATAGTCGCCGAGATCCTGATGGGGCAGGAGCACGGGCCGAATCTCGCCATTGTAGAGCATGGAAAGGAATTCGAGCGGCTCCGAGCAGGGCCCGTGCGCGGTGTCGTACACGCCGAGCAGGCGCGGCTCGTAGCTGCCCAGAGCCGCCATCAACGCGTCGCGCGCCTGGCCGAGCTGGTCGCTTTCGTAGGCGGCGCCGGCGTCCGGGGCCGCGGAGGCGCGGCCAAGCCGTTCGCGGAGCCGGTCGAGCCGGCCGATCCGGCCCTGCAGCGGCCGCCGGACGAGGGTCAGGAAGAGCTCGTTGATATAGAGGCGCTTGCCGTCGAGCCGGCGGCGCCAGGCGGCGTCGAGCTGGCGCGAGAAGGGATCGGGGTGGCCCTCGGACAGGCCGACGTCGATCCGCCGCCGGACCACGTGATGGTAGATGGCGTAGCGCGACGAGCCGATCGACTGAAGCATCGCATCGCGCAGACGCTTGCGATAATTGATCTCTTCCGTGTCGGCGGTCTCGAACAGAAGACCGCGCAGCTGGAGGACCTGGATCAGAAGTCCGTCGCGGGTCTCGATCGTATGATCGTCCAGGTGACGCGCATAAGGGAGGTGCTTGCCCGCCGGCAGCTCCTTCGTCGGCGCTCGCCGGTCGCGGGTCAGGGGCGGTAGGAGTTGCATCCCCACACCTTGTGATTCTTCACGCGCGGGCAGCGGGAGACCCGGGTCAGCCACAGGTCGAAGAAGCGCGGCTCGCGCAGGCACAGGAGCACCCCGACGACGTGGATGACGAGCGCCGCGAGCACCGCCCAGATCGACTTGAAGATGAGGAACAGCTCGGTCGCGACGATCGCGTTGGCGATGAAATAGGAATAGGTCACACCCGCGAACATTTGCGGGCGAGTCAGGGCGACGAACAGCCGGTCATGCTCGAGCCCGTCCATGCCTCAGTTACCGAGGCTGGACGTTGACTGGATCCCGGCGACGATGCTCGCCGCGCCGAAGAGGATGAAGCAGCCGAGGATGACGGTCGCGCCGTAGCGCCAGTTGATCCGGCCGGTGAGCATCAGGAAACCGACGGAGGCGACGGCGATCACCGCCACGACGGTCGCTACCGTGCCGAGCAAGGTGCCCTGGAGCCAGCGAACCGCGGAGACGACCACGCCCGAGCCGGCGGGGTCGGCCCCGGAATAGGAATCCTGGGCCATGGCCGCGGAAGACCAGGCCATCAGGCCCGCCGCAAAAGCCGCACCCAACCAACGACGTAGAAATCCAATCACCCCGGCACTCCCCAGCCCTGTCGAATCGCGGGCATCCCGCTGCGGATATTGGACTGTTGTCAGAGACTTGCCAATAGTCGACGCTACGGAACCCAAACGCCCGCTCCCCCCGCCTCTACGCGTTGCGGCGCGCCGCAGGAAGACTTTTGTCGAATAGGGACCCCACCAAGCGAGCGTCTAGCGCGCGCGCCGGCCCAGGCGGCGCGAAATCGCGACCAGGGGATAGAGAAAGCCGAGCGCCCCGGGCAGCGGCACGGCGACTCGGTCGGAGGGATCGACCAGCTGGCGGCGAAGCTCGGCATATTTGAACCTCAGGCCCGGCAGGAGCGCGAACTGCATGAGATGGATGGTGCCGGTGCCCAGCAGCTTCTCGTCGAGCTCGGCGGTCAGGGTGCGGCCGGCGAGCTTGCGAAGCGCGATCGCGAGGAGCCAGCGGTTGACGGGGTCGGAGCGAAGCTCGGCGACGAGGGCGGGCGGCACCGGGGTGGCGAGCACGCGCTCGCACAGCAGCAGCGCCTGGGCCGCCGCCCGCCCCGCTTTCAGCTCCTGCGAGCGGCGATAGAGGCGCTCGATCTCATCGGGCGAGCAGCCGCCGAGCAGGGCGCCGACGTCGGCGATCCATTTGAGCCGGAACCAGGCGCTCGAGGCGCCATGCACTCCAAGATAGGCGAACAGCTCTTCGGTGCGCAATGTGGTGAGGAAGCGTCCTTTCGCGACCTCGACTTGCTGAGTCGGCGAATCGGGGCCGATTCCGGGCGCCAGCATCGGATTGTCGCTCAATCTCGAATGGAGCTCGACGGTCAGCCTTCCCCGGGGCGTGATCCAGACCGACTCCTTCCAATGCCGGTGCCAGAGGCCGAGCCGCTCGCGGCCTTTGGGGCCCCGCGGGAGCAGCAGGCGATAGCCCGCCGCCTCGAGCGCCTCGGCGGCCGGCTCCACCTGGTCGAGCGGAACGAGCAGGTCGATGTCCCAGCCCATTTTCGGGCCGATCGATCCGTAGGCGAGCACTCCGAGGCTGACGCCCTTGACGAACATGTGGCGGATCCCGGCGACGTCGAGGGAAGCCGACAGCCGGAGCGATTCGGCGGTCAGGACCAGATTCTGCCTGGCGATCCGGTCCGCGGCCGACTGGAGGCGCTCGGCGACGTCGGCGGGGATCGACACGCCCGCCAGCCTGAGCGCGTTCCAGACCAGCCCTTCGATCCGGTGGCGTTCCGCGATCCTGGCGACCAGGGTCCAGTCCGCCCGAGCGGCGGCGGCCAGCACCGCCCCGTCCCGCGCCGGCGAGGGCGGCCAGCGGCAGCAGGCGGCGACGAGCTCGAATTCGCGGGGCAGGTGCACGCCCGGGCCCTAGGCGATGAGGCCGGCATTGAACAATAGTTGCCACCATCGCGGCCCATCCTGTAACGTCCTCGCCATGGCTTCCCCCGTCACCAGACCGCGCCGCGCCCGGCCGCGTCTCGCCGACGGGCCGATGCTCGCCGAGGCGCTGGCGGCGCTGGCCCTGGCGTCGCTGGCCATCGCGCTGCTTCCGTTCAAACGGGTCGCCGCCGCCGCGTCGACGACCGGCCGGCGGCGGGCTCGGACCGATCCCGAGATCGTCCGCCGAGCCCGTTCGGCGGTGACGGGCTGGTCCCGGCGGGTGCCCTGGCGGGCGGTCTGCTTCCAGAAGGGGCTGGCCCTCCACTGGATGCTTCGCCGGCGCGGGATCCCCTCGGTCCTCCTCTACGGCGCCCGGCGCGACGGCGACGGGCTCGCGGCCCATGTCTGGGTCGACGTCGACGGCGAGACCGTGATCGGCGGCGAGGAAGCGCCGAACTTCGCGTGCCTGGCGCGCTTCCCGCCCGCCGGATCGACTCCGGCATGACGAGCGAGCAGGGGACAGGCCCTTGAGGGTGCAGGTTTTCCTAGTCTCGGGCGAGGATCGGCGATAAGCACCCGCCGGCAAGAGGTTATCGAACAGACGATGCTGGGGTTGAACAAGGGAGCGCTGGTCTGCGCGCTGTCGCTCGTCACGGGCGCGACGGCGCTCGCCCAGGTGCCGTCGACGAGCTCGCCGGGGACGAGCACTCCGCCGCCGCCCACGCCCACCCCGCCCTACATTCCCGAGCGCGCGCCCGCGCCATTGCCGTCGCACATAAATCCGACGCCGTCCTCCCCCGCTCCGGCGCCGCCGTCGAGCCTTCGGAACATCCCGTCCATCACCCCGGCGGCGACGCTTCCCAGGATCGGCACTCCGACATTGCCCGGACCGACCCAGGATCCGCTCAACATCGACCCCGGCAAGGACCCGATCCTCCAGCTCGCCCGAAGCCAGGCCTCGCCGGAGATGTTCCGCTCGGTGGTCGCGACCGCGGTGGAGCGCCATCCCGCCACGCAGGAGGCGAGGGCGACCAGCGACGAAGCCGGGGCCGTCGTCGACGAGGCGCGGGAGCGGCGCCTGCCGTCGATCGACGTCAGCGTTTCCTCCTACAGGGTGATCGCCCGCGACTTTTCGAACGACCAGGGCAATATCATCGAGCGATCGCGCCCGTCGGCGCGGACCGACGCGATCCTGAACGTCAACCAGACCGTGTTCGATTTCGGAGCGAGCGCGGACCGGGTGCTCGCCGCCGGAGCACGGCTGCGTGCCGCGGCCGCCGAGGCCGAAGCGAGCGCCGACCGGATCGCGCTCAACACCGTCGCCTCCTGGTACGACGTCTTCGCCTATCGGGCGCTGGTGGCGCTGAGCGAATCGTTCGTCGCCAACCAGCGGGAGCTTCGCGAGGCGGTCGAGGAACGGGTCGAGCAGGGCGTCTCGGCGCCGGGCGACACGGCGCGGGTCGATTCCTACCTGGCCTCCGCCCAGACCCGGCTGGCGGGCTTCCGCCGCCTCCTTTCCAATGCCGAGGCCCGCTATGCCGAGCTGACCGGATCGCCGCCGCCGGCCTATCTGGAGCGAGCGCCGATCCCGCAGACGCCGGCTCTGAGCCTGGACGCCGCTTCGCTTGCGGGAATGAGCACTCCGGCGGCGCGCTCCGCCCAGGCGATGGCCGATTCGGCCCGGCGCGAGGCCCGAGCCACCAAGAACGACCGGATGCCGCAGATCACCGCCGGCATCGACGCCGGGCGCTACGGCGTGTTCGAGAACGACCGCGATTACGACATTCGCGGCCGGGTCACCCTGCGCCAGAGGCTGTTCGGCGGCACCGAGGCGCGAGTCGCCCAGGCGAGGGCCCGGGCCCAGTCCGCGGACGCCCGAGCGGCTCGGGTGCGGGAAGAAGCGTCGCGCGACGCCGCCATCGCCTGGTCCGACGTCAGGGCGCTCGAAGAGCAGCTTCGCGCGCTGCAGGCGAGCTACCTCGCCAGCCGCCAGTCGCGCGACGTCCTGATCGAGCGCTTCATCAACTCGCGGGGCAACCTCTTCGACGTGGTCGCCGCCGAGGATTCCTATTTCGAGACCGCCACGGCGTTCATCCGAACCCTGAGCGAGCTCGACGCGGCCCGCTACGTATTGCTGTCGCGTACCGGGAATCTCCTCGATTCCCTGGGCATCGATCCCGCCCGAGTCGGAGGCCAGGATGAGTAGCGAGCACCAGATCAAGCCGGCCATGCAGCCGCGCTTCGCGGCCTGGCTGATGGAGCCGATGCGGCGCAACCGCCCGATCTTCATGAAGGTCGCGCTGGCGGCCGTGGTGATCAACATCTTCGGTCTGATGACGTCGCTGTTCACGATGATCGTCTACGACCGGGTGGTTCCGAACAACGCCACCTCGTCGCTGGTCGCGCTGACCATCGGCCTCGCCATCGTCGTCATATTCGACTTCATCCTGAAGATGCTTCGCGCCTATTTCGTCGACATTTCCGGAGCTTCGATCGACCGCGACGTCGGGGAGGTGTTGTTCGAGCGCCTGCTTCGCCTCCGCCTCGACCTCAAGAAAGGCTCGACCGGATCCCTGACCGGACTGATGCGCGAGCTCGAGGCGCTTCGCGACTTCTTCACCTCCGCGACGCTCACGGCGGTCGTCGACCTGCCCTTCATCATCCTGACGCTTTTCGTGATCTGGGTCATCGGCGGCTGGGTGGTGGCGGTTCCGGCCCTGATGGTCCCGCTCGTCATCCTCGTCGGAGCGCTCACCCAGCCGGCGATGGACCGGCTGTCGGCCAAGGCGATGGGCGAGGGCCTGGCCAAGCAGTCGGTCCTGGTCGAGACGATCGGAGGGCTCGAGACCGTCAAGGCGGCGGGCGCCGGTCCGCTGCTCGCCCGGCGCTGGGATTCGGCGATGGAGAATCATTCCGACAGCTCGCTTCGCCAGCGGCTCATCTCGAGCATCGGGATCACCACGGCGACCTCGGCCGGGACGATCTCCTACGCGGGTGTCGTCGTTGTCGGCGTCGGCCTGATCGCGACCCAGGATTTGACCATGGGCGGCCTTATCGCCTGTTCGATCCTGGCCGGACGCGCCGTGGCGCCGCTGGCACAGATCTCGCAGCTGCTCTCGCGGATGACCTCGACCCGGACCGCCTACCGGCAGCTCAACGAGATGATGAACCTGCCCCCCGAGGGCCCGGAAGGCGAGGGGCTCAAGCTGGCGGGGGTGAAGGGCCTGATCGAATTCCGGAGCGTCAGCTTCAAATATCCGAACGCCGCCGAGAAGACGCTCGAGGATCTCAATTTCACCATCCAGCCCGGCGAGCATGTCGCTCTGCTCGGCCGGGTCGGCTCCGGCAAGTCGACGATCGCCCGGCTGATCCTCGGCCTCTACCCGCCCGAGGAAGGGCTGGTGATGCTCGACGGCACCGACATCCGTCAGCTCGATCCGCTCGAGATGCGTCGCTACATCGGCGCCGCGCTCCAGGAGAGCGTTCTCCTGACCGGCTCGGTTCGCGAGAATATCGGCCTCGGCCGCGGCCATGTCGACGATTCGGAATTGCTTCGCGCCTCGGAGCTTTCGGGTACCCATCAGTTCATGGGATCGATCGCCAACGGCTACGATCTCAGGCTCGCCGATCGCGGCGAGGGGCTTTCGGGCGGCCAACGCCAGTCCATCGCCCTCGCCCGCGCCCTGGCGGGACGGCCTCCGGTCCTGGTCTTCGACGAGCCGACCAGCGCGATGGACGCCCAGACCGAGACCGCGCTTATCCATCGGCTCCGCGAGGAAATGAAGGATCGAACGCTCGTCCTCATCACCCACCGGCCTCCGCTCCTCGCTCTGGTGAGCCGGATCATGCTGATCGAGAAGGGCCGGGTCGCGATGGACGGGCCCCGCGACGAGATCCTCAAGCAGATCACGCGGCAGCAGACGCCGCCCGCCAAGGTGGCCTAAGCCATGAACGAGCACAGCCATATCGAAGACCTGACCGACCGGATCAAACCCCGGATGGCCTCGAACGTGCTGCTCTGGGTGGTGATCGGCTTCTTCGTCATCTTCATCATCTGGGCCGCCCTGACCGAGCTCGACCGGACGGTGCGCGGCCAGGGCCGGGTGATCGCCACCTCGCAGCTTCAGGTCGTCTCCAACCTCGAGGGCGGGGTGGTCGAGGCGATCAACGTCAGGACCGGGCAGCAGGTGAAGTCGGGCCAGGAGCTGATCCGTCTCGACCGAACCGCCACCGGCGCCGATCTCGGCAGCGGCGAGGCCTCGGCCAACGCGCTCGGAATGAAGATCGCCCGCCTCTCCGCCGAAGTCGCGGGACGCGAACCCTCCTATCCGGCGCCGGCCGATCAGGCCGGTGCGAGCCAGATGATGATCGAGCGCTCCCTCCACGCGTCGCGGATGCAGGAGCTGGGAAGCGTGATCGGCGCCGGCCAGGCCCGGGTCGCTCAGGCCAATCGCGCCGTCCAGGAGGCGCAGGCCGCCTACGACGCCCGGGTCACGGCCCGCGACGCGCGCCGCCAGGAGCTCAATTTGATCCGGCCGATGGTCGAGCGCGGAATCGAGCCGCGCCTGTCGCTGATGCAGGCGGAGAGCGCTTATGCGGTGGCGGCGAGCGAGGCTGCGGCGGCGTCCGCGGCCATCTCGCGCTCCCGCTCGGCGGTGGTCGAGGCCCAGTCCTCCCTGAACCAGCAGCGCCAGGACTGGCGCTCCGTCGCCGCCAACGAGCTCGCCACCGCCCAGGCCGAATATTCGGCCCGCCGGGCCACGCTGCCCGCGCTCGCCGAACGGTCCGAGCGCACTCTCGTTCGGGCGCCGCTGCCCGGACGGGTCAACCGGGTCCTCGTGACGACGATCGGCGCCGCCGTGTCGCCCGGGGCGCCCCTGGTGGAGATCGTTCCCTCCGAGGAGACTTTGATCGTCGAGACCATGGTCCGCCCGCAGGACATCGCCTGGGTGCGCATGGGCCAGAAGGCCAAGGTCAGCATCACCGCCTACGATCCCTCGATCTACGGCTCGCTCGACGGCCTGGTCACCGCCATCTCTCCCGATGCGACCTTGAACGAGAAGACCGGCGAGAGCTTCTACACGGTCCAGGTCCGGACCAACAAGAACGCGCTCGAGCGCGACGGGCGTAAGATGCCTATCGGCACCGGCATGGTCGCCGACGTCAGCCTTCTCGGGGACAAGAGAACCATCCTCAATTACATCCTGAGTCCGATCACCAAGCTGAGCCAAACCGCTTTCCGCGAGTAATATCCGGTTTTTGCCTTGGGCTGTTGTTTTCTTACCATTTTATCAACTTGATACGGGTTAATCGCACTAGGCGGTGGTTCCATAGTGTGCCATCAAAGCAATCTGGAGACCCGTACGTGCGCGTGCGGGCCTGGGATTTTGCCCTCTGGGGGGGACTTATAAAATGGCCGTCAATATCTCCGCTACGCGTACGTCCACGCTGTTCAACGATCAGGATGGCGACGGCCAGTTCGATCCCGGCGATATCATCACCACCCGGATCCGCATCACCGTCGGCCCCGGCGACGACGCCCTCGGGGTCACGGTCGATGCGACGACCAACGGGCTGACGATCGACCCCCTCGATCCCAACGCCGTCCAGGTCACTCCGATCGCCTTCGACGACTTCATGCCGTCGATTACCGGCAACACGCCGATCACCTTCACCGCTGGGCAGCTCCTCGGCAACGACGTCGATCCCGACGGCGCCGAGATCAACCTGGTCATCAGCGGAGTCAGCGCCGGCACCAACGGCGCCATCGTCAACAACGGCAACGGCACCTTCACCTTCACGCCCAACACCGGCTATGTCGGCACCGCTTCCTTCCAATATACGGTCACCGACGAGGACGGCCTCGCCAGCGTCTCGACGGGCGTCGTTTCGTTCACCGTCACCGATCCGGTCTGGTATGTGGACGCGAGCTACACCGGCGTGAACGGCGCCTCGGACGGAAGCTATCTGAAGCCGTTCACCACCCTGGCGAACTTGAGCACCGGCGGTTCGGCCGATGCGCTCGACAATGCCGACGACACCATCTTCGTCTACAATACCGGCGCCTACACTACCGGCATCGTCCTCGAGACCGGCCAGAAATTGTTCGGCGACGGGCATGCCTTCAGCGTCAACGGAATCACCATCGGCGCCAATGCCAGCAACGCGACCATCGGCCATGCCGGAGTCGGCGTGACTCTGGCGACCAACAACACGATCATGGGCGTGACCCTGAACGGCACCGCCAACGGCGCCGTCGGAATCGAGGACGGCGGCGCCGGCGTCGGAACGCTCGTCGTCGACGAGACCAGCATCACCGGCCTCGGCAAGGCGGTCGACATCGACCAGGGCGGAACGCTCAACGTCGACCTCGACCAGCTGAGCTCGGCCAGCTCGACCAGCGAAGGCATTCACCTGCAGGGCGTGACCGGCACCTTCGCCGCCGCCACCGGAATCATCCAGACCTCGACCGGGACCGGGATCCTGATCGGCGCGGCGGGCGGCGGCACCGCCAGCTCGGGCGGCGACGTCAACTTCACTTATGGCGGCGACATCTCCAGCCCCGGCGGCTCGGTGGTCGAGATCCAGGACCGCACCGGCGGTACCGTCACGTTCACCGGCGCCATCACCGAAGGCGCGATCGCCGCCGGCCAGACCGGAATTCTGGTCGACGGAAGCGCCGGCACGATCAACTTCAACGGCCAGACCTTCGTCAGCGCCGGAGCCGGCACCGGCAACGGAGTCACTCTGACCAACAACAGCGGGACGATCAACTTCAACCCGGCCGGCACCGGCCTCGACATCACCACCACGTCGGGAACCGGCCTGACCTTCTCCGGCGGCGGAACCCTCAACATCACCGGAGCGGCCAACAGCGTCGTCACCGGCACCGGCCAGGCCCTCAACCTCACCGGCACGATGGGAACGAGCGGGATCGCCTTCCAGACCCTGACCACCGGCAACGTCGCCGCCGGCAACGCGATCAACATCAACAATCTCGACGCGGCGGGCGCGGGCACGTTCAGCGGCGGCGCGGTCACGATCGGCGGAACCGCCGGCGCCGGCGCCGACGGAATCAACATCACCGGCTCCAACTCGACGTTCAACTTCGCCAGCGCGACGATCGACAACACGGCCGGCGACGGAATCGAGATCAACGGCACGACGCCGAACGTCACCGGCGCGGTGACCTTCACCACCGTCAACATCGACGGAGTCGCCGGCAACGGAGTCAACATCGTCGGCGCGACCAACGCGGTGAACATCAATGGCGGAACGATCGGTTCGACCAACGATCCGGCCGGCGACGGCGTGGCCATCACCAACGGCACCGGGGCGGTCACGGTCGCCGCGAGCGTCACCCAGTCGTCCGGCGGCAACAACGTCGTGGATGTATCCGGCCACAGCGGCGGCGCGATCACCTTCTCGGGCGCGATCACGGCGGCGGTCGGCGGCGGCGGCATCCGCCTGGTCAACAACGGCGGCGGCAACATCGATTTCACCGGCAACACGACCCTGAATACGGGCTCGCTCTCCGGAATCACCTTCACCAACACCGGCGGCACCGGAGCGAACGTTACCTTCTCCGAAGGAACGCTCGACCTCGACGTCACGAGCGGTACCGGAATCAACGCCACCAGCACGACGGTCGGCGCGGGCTCGCTGACGATCAGCGGCAACGACAATTTCGTCAATTCCACGACCGGGCGAGCGATCAACATCGACGGCGTGACGACGAACATCACGCTCGAGCAGCTCGGCGTGTCCGGAGGCGGCACCACCACCGGCGTGTTCCTCAAGAACACCGGCTCCGGCGGCCAGTTCGTCGTCCAGGGCAGTGCCTCGGTGGCGGGGTCGGGCGGTACCATCGCCAATGTCGGCGGCGGCGATCTGGGAAGCAACGGCGCGGCGGCGACTCAGGGCACCGGGATCTACATGGAGGGCGTCTCCAACGTCTCGCTGTCGAACATGACCTTCTCGGGCAGTTTCGGCAATTTCGGAATTCGCGGCGAGAACGTGAACAATTTCACGCTCCGCGATTCGACGCTCACGGGCACGTTCGGCACCAACGAGGGCCTCGACGAAGGCGTGATCCGCTTCGGCACCGAGAATCTCACCACCGGCCTCAAGGGCACCGCCCTGTTCGAGGGCAACAACATCGCCGGCGGCCATGAGAACAACCTCTCGGTCTTCCTTTACGGCGCCGACACGCTGAACATGACGGTCCGCGACAGCGTCAACGACCAGGCCGTGTTCGGCCTCAACAGCAATGCGCTGGGCGACGATTCGCTCCACGTCGAATCCGGCGGCACCGGGAGCAACCTCACCCTCACCGTCGACGGGGTCGCCTTCAACGGCGCCCGCGGCGACCAGCTTCAGACGATCGCGATCGGGGTCACCACCCAGAATCTGACGATCACCAACAACCAGTTCCTGAACGGACACGGCAATGTCGTCTCGGGCGGCGGCGGAGTCGACTTGCTGGGCGGAAGCACGGCGGTGGGGTCGAACGCCAACATCACCTTCAATTTCAGCAACAACACGATCAAAGGCGCTCAGGGCAACGCCCTCGACGCGGTCTATACGGGCCATCAAGCCACCATCAACGGAATCATCTTCAACAACCAGATCGGCACCAACAACGGGGTTCTCGACACGAACGCGAACGGCGGCTCGATCAACGGCGGCGACGGCATCAACGTCGGTCACGCCAAGTCCAACGGCACCGGCTCGATAAATTATGCGGTTCGGATCGAGAGCAACGACATTTACGACATCAAGAACGGCCTCGGCGCGATCCGGCTGTTCGCCAACAGCGCGGGCGGGGGAGGCTCGTCCCGGCTCGAGGCGACGGTCAAGGACAATATCAACGGCGACGTCGCCGGATCCGACCTCCTGTCGGGCCTCTACGCCCTCGTCGGCGGCCAGGGCGCCACCGATCCGTCGGTCATGGGCCTCAGCGTCACCGGCAATACGTTCCGGGCGGGCGCCGCGAGCGGCGGCAACGCGATCTACCTCGACCAGCTCGGGTCGAACACCGTCGCGCACTACAATATCCCGGGTTACAACAATGCCGGAACGGCGGCGCGCGGCGAGAACCGCAGCGGCGGCACGGCGAGCACGGCCCTGTCCACCTTCTGGAGCGCCAGCAATACGCTGGTCAACGGGCCTTTCCTCCCCGGCTATGCGCCCGGCAAGGTCGACGCCGGCAACACCTTCGGAATCACCAACATCGCCTTCAACCTGCCCGCGCCGATCATCCTTCAGGAGGAAGCGGCCGCGGGCTGGGAAGATCTCGACGTCAGCCCGGTCACCGCGCCTCCGCGCGATCCGGAGCCGGCGATCGAGCCGAGCCGGCCGGCCGGGAGCGAAGACGGCGACATGGGCGCGGGCGGCAGGACGCCGCCGGTCGATCCGGGCGGCAATGCGGACGCCGGCGCCGGCACCCCTTCGACCCCGCCGGCGAGCGCGGGACTGACCCAGGCGGCCCTGGCCGCCATGGTTGACGCGGCCATCCAGCGCTGGATCGACGCGGGCGCGAGCGCCGCCCAGGTCGAGGCGATGCGCGCCGTCCAGTTCGGAATCGTCGACATGGCGGGCGTCTTCGTCGGGTCTTCGACCACCGGCGTCGTCAACCTCGACAACGACGGCGCCGGCTACGGCTGGTTCGTCGACTCGACTCCGGGCGAGGACAGCGAGTTCGACGGCTCCGGCACCCGGCTCACGGCCGATTCGGGCGGCGCCGCCGAAGGCAGGATCGACCTTCTCACCGTGCTGATGCACGAGCTCGGCCACCAGATCGGCCTGGGCGACGAATATGCCGGGTCGAGCGCCAGCGACCTCATGTACGGCTACGTCAACGCCGGCGAGCGGCGGCTGCCGGCCCAGGGCGAGGCGGCGGGCGGCACTCCGGGCTCGGTCGGGTCGACCTCCTATGCGATCACTCCGGTCAATATCGGCACCATTCCGGCCGGCAAGACGGTCGACGTCTTCATCAAGGCGACGATTACCGACCAGCGGGACGGCTTCATCGTCAATCTGGTCAACAATGCGACGATCAGCGGAAGCAACTTCACCACCCAGATCGCCCAGGAGATGCTCGCGCTCGACAGCCTGACGCTGGGCAGCAACGTCTATGTCGACGCCAATCTGAACGGCCTGTACGACGTCGGCGAGGGCCGCTCCGGAGTGGCGCTCCAAATCTATGCCGATACCAACGACAGCGGCGCCTGGGACGCGGGCGACGTGCTGCTCGGCAGCGCCACCACCGTGGCGAACGGCGCCTACAGCTTCGCCGGCCTCGCTCACGGCGATTATATCGTCGTCGTCACCGCGGCGAATTTCGCCAGCGGGGGCGCGCTCGAGGGTCTCCGGATCGTCCAGGGCGTGGCCGCCGATCCCGACAACAATGTCGACAACGACAATAACGGAGTCGCCGCGACCGGCGGGGCCGTCGCCAGCCAGACGATCACGCTCGAATATAATCAGGAGCCCACCGCCGGCACCGGCAACGACGTCAACAACACCCTGGATTTCGGCTTCGTTCTCAACCAGCCGCCGGTGGCGAATGACGATTCCGTCAGCGTCGCCGAGGATTCGGGCGCGAACGACCTGACCGCCCAGCTGCTCTCGAACGATACCGATCCGGAGAACGACACCCGGACCATTACTTCCGCGACCCAGGGCGCCAACGGCACGGTCAGCGTCGTCGGCGGGGTTCTCACCTATACGCCCAACGGCAATTACAACGGCACCGACACGTTCACCTACACGATCAGCGACGGCAACGGGAACACCGACACGGCGACGGCCAACGTCACCGTCACCGCCGTCAACGATCCGGTTACCGGCACCGCTCCGGCCAACGCCTCGGTCAACGAGGATTCGGTCGACGCCGCCATCACCGGCCTATCGATCGCCGACGTCGACTCTACCCTGGCGCCTTCGGGCGTCTACGACGTCACCCTGTCGGCCACCCAGGGCACTTTGACCCTGACCACTCTCACCGGGCTCACCTTCACGGTCGGCGACGGCACCGGCGACACGACGATGACGTTCCATGGAACGCTCGCCGCCATCAACACCGCGCTCGCCACCGCCAAATATACGCCGACCGCCAATTACAACGGCGCGGCGGAGATCACGCTTCAGGTCACCGACACGTTCGGAGGGATCGTCGCCACCGGCACCGGCGCGGCGACCAGCGATTCCGACACGATCGCCGTCACCGTCAATTCGGTGAACGACGAGCCGGCCGGGACCGACGACAGCGCCGAGGTCATCGCCACCATTCCTTACCAATTCCTCGTCACCGACTTCTCGGACGGCTTCTCCGACCCGATCGACGGCGACAGCTTCGCCGGGGTCAGGATCACGACCCTTCCGGCCGTCGGCACCCTGAAGCTCAACGGTGTCGCGATCGGCGCGGGCGACACGATCACGCTCGCCCAGCTCACCGCCGGCGAGTTCACCTACGAAGCGCCCGCCGCGGCGGCCAACACCTCGCCGACCTTCACCTTCCAGGTGCAGGACGATGGCGGCAACGCCAACGGCGGCGTCGAATATGACCAGTCGCCCAACACCTTCACCCTCAACGTCGCTCCGGCCAATGTCGCGCCGGTTCTCGATCTCGACGCCTCCGGCGCCGGCACCGGCTATTCCGGCGCTTATACGGAAGGCGGCGCGGCGGCGGCGATCTCGGACGTCGACGTCCTCATCACCGACGCCGACGTGGGCGACAATGTCGAAGGCGCGACGATCACCATCGCCAACGCCGTCGCCGGCGACGTGCTGACCGTCGTCGGCACCCTGCCGGGCGCGATCACCGTCGATCCGAGCAGCACCGCCACCAATTTGATCCTGACCGGGACCGGCACGCAGGCCGAATATGAGGCGGCGATCGAGCAGATCACCTTCTCGAGCAGCAGCCAGGATCCCACGGCGGGCGGGACGAACACGTCCAGGACGATCAACGTCTCCGTCACCGACGGCGACGTCGCGAGCAATGTCGCGGTCTCGACGATCAGCGTCTCCGACGACAATGCCGACGCGCCTTCGGGTGCCAATGCGACGATCACTGCGGTCGAGGACACGTTCCGACTGATTGAGGCCGCCGACCTCGGCTTCAGCGATTCCGACGGCACTTTGGCCAGCGTCACGATCAGCGCGGTCACCGGCGGCGGCATCTATTTCGACGCCGACGGCACTGCCGGCGCCGGAGCGCCGGTGCTCGTGGTCCTGCCCCAGACCTACACCGCGCAGGACCTCGCCGACGGCAAGGTCAGCTTCAGGGCCGCCCCGGACGTGAACGGCGCCGGAGTCGGGGAAATCACCTTCTCGGTGACCGACGACGACGGCAACACCGACGCGAGCCCGAACACGCTCACCGTCGACGTCACCGCCGTGAACGATTCGCCGATCCTGACCACCGGCGGCCCGATCGCCGCGACCGAGCAGACCGCCGTCGCGATCCTGCCCGCCGGGTCCGTCGCCGACGTCGATCTCGACGCCCGCAACGGTGGCAACGGCGATTATGCCGGCGCCTCGTTCAGCGTGAACCGCAACCCCGCGACCAATCCGACCGAGGACGTCTTCACCCTGGTCGCCGGTCCGAACTTCACCATCGACGGCTCCAATCTGAAGGCCGGCGGACTGATCTTCGGGACGATCAGCGTCAACGGCAGCGCCGGGCTCATCGTCGTCAACTTCACCAGCCTCGAGACGGCGGCGACCAGCGCTCTGGTCGACGAGGTCATCCAGGCGGTCCGCTACACCAACACCAGCGACAACCCGCCGGCGTCGGTCGACCTGGCCGTCGGCTTCGACGACGGCTCGCCGGGCGGCGGGCAGGGGGCGGGCGCCACCAACCTCGACGTCAATCTGGTCACGGTGAACATCGCCGGAGTCAACGACGCCCCGGTCAATTCGCTGGGCGGGACGATCGGAACGATCGAGGACGCGGTCGACGCGTGGCTGAGCGGAATGTCGATCTCCGATCCGGACGCCGATCCGGCGACGGACCTGTTGTATTACACCTTCCAGGTCGCCAACGGCTCGCTCGAGATCCGCACCGACGTCGTCGGCGGAATCGCCGTGGGCGACATCATCGCCCAGGCCACCGACACGATCACCGTCCAGGCGACCCTGAATCAGATCAACGCGACCCTCGCGGCCGTCAACGGCCTGACCTACTCGCCCAACGCCAATTTCAACGGCGACGACACGCTCACCGTCTATTCCAATGACGCGGGCTACAACGGCAGCGACCCGGGCCTCAGCGGCGACGGCACCAGCGAGGAAGGCATCGCCACCCGGACGATCAGCGTCCAGGCCTCGGACGATGCTCCGGTCGCGCAGCCGGACGCGGTGTCGACGGCGGAGAACGTCATCGGAACGGGCAGCCTGTTCGCCGACAACGGCTCGGGCCCGGACAGCGACATCGACAGCCCAACGATCACCGTATCGGAGGTCAATGGCTCGCCCGCCGACGTCGGCCAGCCCATCGTCCTGGCCTCCGGCGCCATCCTGACGGTCAATGCCGACGGCACCTACAGCTACAATCCCAACGGCAAGTTCAACCGGCTCACCGACGGCAGCTCGGGCGCGGTCAACACGTCGACGGTCGGCGATACGTTCAGCTACACCGTGGCCGGCGGCAATACCGTCACCGTTACCGTGACCGTGAACGGAGTCGCCGGGCCCGGCGACTGGCTGATGGGCGACGGCACCGACAACGTCATCACCGGTACGCCGCAGCCCGACACGTTCGTCCTCAGCCAGGGCGGGAACGACTCGGCCAGCGGTCTGGACTCGGACGACATCTTCTATTTCGGAGGAGCGCTGACCGACGCGGACAACGTCAACGGCGGCTCCGGCGCCGATACGATCGTTCTCCAGGGCGATTACAGCGGCGGCCTGACCCTCGACGGCTCGGTCGTCCAGATCGAGTATATCTCGATGCTCGCGGGCACCAACGTCAATTTCGGCGATCCGGGCACGAACCTCTACGACTACGACCTGACGATCTCCAATTCCAATTTCACGGGTGTCCAGGCCCGGATCAACGGGTCCGCCTTGCTCGCGGGCGAGGACCTGACGTTCGACGGTTCGGCCGAAACGGATTCGTCTTTCGTCATCTACGGCGGCCGGGGTAGCGACGATCTGACCGGCGGCGCCGGCAACGACATCTTCTTCTTCGCCGAAGGCGGCCGCTTCGCCGCCGGCGACGTGGTCGATGGCGGCGACGGCTATGACGGCTTCTTCCTCCGCGGCAATTACTCGATCGACTTCACCCAGGCGGGCTTCGCCGGGGCGTTGACGAGCATCGAGAATCTGACCGTCTCCGGAGCCACCGACACCCGCTACGCCCGCGGCGGCGGCACCGAGTTCGATTACAGCATCACCTGGGACGGCGACCTGCTCGGCGCTGGCCAGACGTTGACGGTCAACGGCAGCACGCTCGGATCCGAGGAATCGCTGGCGTTCAACGGCTCGGACGAGACGAACGGAAACTTCCGGCTGTTCGGCGGCGCCGGCAA
>DASQLT010000045.1:0-78260 GCA_035629855.1 Allosphingosinicella sp. | reverse complement strand
TGAAGCCGTAAAGGCTCGATGAAAGGCTGAAAATGGACATCCGCGCCGCTGAAATCTCCAAAGTCATCAAGGAACAGATCGCATCGTTCGGCACCGACGCGCAGGTCAGCGAAGTCGGCACCGTCCTGTCGGTCGGCGACGGCATCGCCCGCATCCACGGCCTCGACAACGTCCAGGCCGGCGAGATGGTCGAGTTTGACGGCGGCATCAAGGGCATGGCGCTGAACCTCGAGGCCGACAATGTCGGCATCGTCATCTTCGGCAACGACAGCGCGATCCGCGAGGGCGACACCGTGCGCCGCACCGGCACCATCGTCGACGTCCCCGTCGGCAAGGGCCTGCTCGGCCGGGTCGTCGACGGCCTCGGCAACCCGATCGACGGCAAGGGCCCGATCGAGGGCGCCGATCTGCCCGAAAACCGCAAGCGCGTCGAAGTGAAGGCCCCCGGCATCATCCCGCGCAAGTCGGTCCACGAGCCGGTCCAGACCGGCCTCAAGGCGCTCGACGCGCTCGTCCCGGTCGGCCGCGGCCAGCGCGAGCTGATCATCGGCGATCGCCAGACCGGCAAGTCGGCCGTCGCGCTCGACACCTTCATCAACCAGCGCGATACCAACAAGGCCGGCGCCGAGAGCGAGAAGCTCTATTGCATCTACGTCGCCATCGGCCAGAAGCGCTCCACGGTCGCCCAGATCGTCCGGGCGCTCGAAGAGAATGGCGCGATGGAATATTCGATCGTCGTCGCCGCCACCGCTTCCGAGCCGGCTCCGCTCCAGTTCCTGGCGCCTTACACGGGCTGCACGATGGGCGAATATTTCCGCGACAACGGAATGCACGCCGTCATCGTCTACGACGACCTTTCCAAGCAGGCGGTCGCCTATCGCCAGATGTCGCTCCTGCTCCGCCGCCCGCCGGGCCGCGAGGCCTATCCGGGCGACGTCTTCTATCTCCACTCTCGCCTGCTCGAACGCGCCGCGAAGATGAACGAGGCCAACGGCTCCGGCTCGCTGACCGCGCTTCCGATCATCGAGACCCAGGCGGGCGACGTGTCGGCCTATATCCCGACCAACGTCATCTCGATCACCGACGGCCAGATCTTCCTCGAGACCGAGCTCTTCTACCAGGGCATCCGTCCGGCCATCAACGTCGGCCTCTCGGTCAGCCGGGTCGGCTCCGCCGCCCAGACCAAGGCGATGAAGAAGGTCGCGGGCTCGATCAAGCTGGAGCTCGCCCAGTATCGCGAGATGGCCGCCTTCGCCCAGTTCGGCTCCGACCTCGACGCCTCGACCCAGCGCCTGCTCAACCGGGGCGCCCGGCTGACCGAGCTTCTGAAGCAGCCGCAGTTCCAGCCGATGCCGGTCGAGGAACAGGTCGTCTCCATCTATGCGGGCGTCAACGGCTTCATCGACACCGTGCCGGTCAAGGACGTCACCCGTTTCGAGAGTGCGCTGCTGAGCCACTTCCGCAGCGATCATGGCGACATTCTCGGCAAGATCCGCGACACGAAGACGCTCGACGACGACACCGCCGGGCAGCTTAAGAGCATCATCGGCGATTTCACGAAGAATTTTGCGTAGGCGATAACGCTCCCTCCCCCGTCACCCCGGCGAAGGCCGGGGTCCATGAACACGGACGGTGGAGATTTCGAACGACGGTGTTCATGGATTCCGGCCTTCGCCGGAATGACGAAGGAAACAGAGGACTAAATGGCCAGCCTCAAGGCGCTCAAAGGGCGGATCGCGTCGGTCAAGTCGACGCAGAAGATCACCAAGGCGATGAAGATGGTCGCCGCCGCCAAGCTGCGCCGGGCGCAGCAGGCGGCGGAGGCCGGTCGCCCTTATGCGGAGCGCATGGAAAGCGTGATGGCGAGCCTCGCCGCCAAGGTGACGATCAGCCCTCAGAGCCCGAAGCTTCTCGCCGGGACCGGACGCGACCAGACCCATCTGCTCGTCGTCGCAACCTCCGACCGAGGCCTTGCCGGAGCTTTCAACTCGAACATCGTGCGCGCCGCCCGAAAGAAGGCCGAGGACCTCACCCGCGAGGGCAAGCAGGTCCTCTTCTATCTGGTCGGACGCAAGGGCCGGGCGGTGATCCAGCGCCTCTATCCGAAGCAGATCATCCATCAGCACGACACGAGTGCGATGAAATATGCGGGCTTCGCCGACGCCCAGGCGATCGCCGAGGATCTGGTCGACCGCTACCAGACCGACGGGATCGACGTCGTCCACCTCTTCTACGCCCGCTTCCAGTCGGCCCTGGTCCAGGAGCCGGTGGGCCAGCAGATCATTCCGGTGACCCTTCCGCAAAGCGACCAAGCGACCTCCGGCTCGAGCGCCGCGATCGAATATGAGCCGGACGAGGAGGAAATCCTCGCCGCTCTGCTTCCGCGCAATATTGCCGTCCAGATCTTCCGCGCCTTGCTCGAGAACGCCGCGTCCGAGCAGGGCAGCCGGATGACCGCGATGGACAACGCCACCCGCAATGCCGGCGACATGATCCAGCGCCTCTCGATCGCCTACAACCGGCAGCGCCAGGCCGCGATCACGACCGAGCTGGTGGAGATTATTTCAGGGGCCGAGGCTCTGTAGGATTAGCCCTGACCGTCACCCCGGCGAAAGCCGGGGCCCATGAACATCGGCGGTGCAGGATTGAAAAAGACGGTGTTCATGGGTTCCGGCCTTCGCCGGAATGACGAAGAGATTGAGCAAAGAGGAACGAACATGGCAACCGCCCCCACCAACAATATCGGCCGAGTCAGCCAGGTGATCGGCGCCGTCGTCGACGTGACGTTCGACAGCGACCTGCCGGAGATCCTGTCGGCGCTGACGACCGACAATAACGGCAACAAGCTCGTGCTCGAGGTCGCCCAGCATCTCGGCGAATCGACCGTTCGGACGATCGCGATGGATTCGACCGAGGGCCTCACCCGCGGCCAGCCGGTCACCGACACCGGCGACCAGATCCGGGTTCCCGTCGGCCCGATGACGCTCGGCCGGATCATGAACGTGGTCGGCGATCCGATCGACGAGCGCGGGCCGATCGGCCACAGCGACACCTCGCCGATCCACCGCGACGCCCCCCTCTTCGTCGACCAGTCGACCGAAACCAGCATCCTCGTGACGGGCATCAAGGTCATCGACCTGCTCGCGCCTTATGCGAAGGGCGGCAAGATCGGCCTGTTCGGCGGCGCCGGGGTCGGCAAGACCGTGCTCATCCAGGAGCTGATCAACAACATCGCCAAGGGCCATGGCGGAACCTCGGTGTTCGCCGGGGTCGGCGAGCGCACCCGCGAGGGCAACGATCTCTATCACGAGTTCCTGGAGGCCGGAGTCATCGCCAAGGACGCCGACGGCAATCCTACGCCGGAAGGCTCGAAGGTCGCCCTGGTCTTCGGCCAGATGAACGAGCCGCCGGGCGCCCGCGCCCGGGTCGCTTTGTCCGGCCTCACCCAGGCGGAATATTTCCGCGACGTCGAAGGCCAGGACGTGCTCTTCTTCGTCGACAACATCTTCCGCTTCACCCAGGCCGGCTCGGAAGTGTCGGCCCTGCTCGGCCGAATTCCGTCGGCGGTGGGCTACCAGCCGACCCTGTCGACCGACATGGGCGCGTTGCAGGAGCGGATCACCTCGACCAACAAGGGGTCGATCACCTCGGTCCAGGCGATCTACGTTCCCGCCGACGATCTCACCGATCCGGCGCCGGCCACGTCCTTCGCCCACCTCGACGCCACCACCGTGCTGTCGCGCGCCATCTCGGAGCTGGGCATCTATCCGGCCGTCGATCCGCTCGATTCGACCTCGCGCGTGCTCACCGCCCGAACCGTCGGCCAGGAGCATTACGACACCGCCCGCGCCGTCCAGGAGATCCTTCAGCGCTACAAGTCGCTCCAGGACATCATCGCCATTCTCGGCATGGACGAGCTTTCGGAAGAGGATAAGCAGACCGTCAGCCGCGCCCGCAAGATCCAGCGCTTCCTGTCCCAGCCCTTCTTCGTCGCCCAGGTCTTCACCGGCATTCCCGGCAAGTTCGTCCAGGTCGAGGACACCGTCCGCTCGTTCAAGGCGGTGGTCGACGGCGAATATGACCATCTTCCCGAATCCGCTTTCTACATGGTCGGCGGAATCGAGGAGGCGGTCGAGAAGGCCCAGCGCCTCGCCGCCGAAGCGGCGTAAGCGCGATGCGCCGCCTTGCCTTGACCTTGCTCTTCGCGGGCGGGACGGCGGCGGCGCAGGTCCCTGCCCCGGTCATCGGGTCGCAGGAAAGCGAGATATCCTCGCTGGCCCGGAATCTCGACAACGTCGTCAAGCTGTGCGGAGAGCTGGCGATTCGCGCCGCCGTGGGCGACACGGCGTACGGACGGGTCGAGACCGCTTCCGTCGCGAGCGGGGTGCTCAAGTTCGTCGCCAATCCGCCGCCGGGGCTGGCCGCCGCGGCGAATCCGAAATACGGCGCGGCGCGCTTCGGCCAATGGTTCGATCCGCACGCCGCGATCTGGATCATCGGCTACGAGAAGACTCCGGTCTGCCGGGCTCTGGTGACCCACTCCAAATGGGCCGCCAAAGTTGTACCCGAGCTTGAGAAGCTGGTACGGGTCGGCGACTTTTGGAAACCGCAGGCTTCCGCCGACCCGCTTCCGCCCGGCCTCGTCCGGTCGGTCTTCGTTGCCGAGTCCGCGCGCCGTGACGGCGTCGTGCCGTGGCTGACGATCACCTCCCTTCCCAGCGCCGAGGCGACCGGGAAGGTCCAGCTAACCCTGTCTGTCTCTCTAGTGCGCGAAACGGAAAAATAATGGCCGACCTGCATTTCGAACTCGTCACCCCCGAGCGGCTGATCCGCTCCGAGGAGGTCTTCATGGTCGTGGTTCCGGGCACCGAGGGCGATTTCGGAGTCCTCGCCGGCCACGCGCCCTTCATGTCGACTCTGCGGAACGGTGACATCGCCGTCTACCGAAGCGGCTTCGGGGATACGCCCGAGAAGATCGCGGTCGAAGGCGGCTTCGCCGAGGTCGGCGAGCGCGGGCTGACCGTGCTGGCCGAGAGGGCCGACGTTCCCGCCTGAGCTCAGGCGCTTTCGATTGCGCGGCTCGTCCTGCCGATTGTAGGCTGCTCGTAGGTGCCGAAGCCGTTGGGAGGGGCCCATGTTCTCGATTTCTGTTTCTAGCTTGCTGACGGCGGCCGCTCTGGCCTTCGCGACCGTGTCGACGCCCGCTTTGGCGCAGCCGGGCGCGATGCCCCCGCTCCGCGAGCAGCCGATCGACGAGATCGCTGCCGATCTCGCCTACGGCTTTTGCCCGCTCTTCCTCGCCGGCCAATTCTCGCTGACCGGGCCGGAGCTCGCCGAGCGCGGCTTCGGCAAGACGGTCAGCAAGCAGCCTCACCCGCGCGTCGGCGAGATGAGCCTGGTCGAGGCCAAGCTGCCGGACGGCCAGGTGCAGTTCGGCGGGGCGGCGGGCAAGGCCTGCACCGTGATCGTCAATGCGCCGAAGTCGACTCGGGGCGCCGTTCTGGCCAGGCTGCGCTCGAACATGGCCTTCATGGGCCTCGACTTCAAACCGGCCGCAAGCCCCGGCCCGAGCGTTCCCGCGCTTGCCGGAGCGAAGATCGAAACCTTCCGGGCGCCGGTCGAGAAGCAGTTCCTCTATCTCCAGCACATCCAGATGGACGACCCGGCCGGAATGGTCGTCGCGCAGCTCTTCGCGACGGACCAATAAGACGGCAGACCTCCCATCCGCTCCGAGGCGGCCTTCATGGTGGGCATACCCTTCAACGCTCTAGCTCCCGTCCTGCGATACCGCCAGCGCCGCGGCCTGCTGCCGTCCTTCATCGCGATCTCCGCCATCAAGCTGTCGCCGTCGCGCCAGTAGCGGATGCGCTGCGGATAATCGTTGGCGAAATTGTAGAAGGTCACGCCCGGCCCCTTGTTCGAAGCCCCGGCGAAACGGGTCCAGCCCCGGCCTCCCGGCGCCGCGAAATACGCGAGGCGAACGATGGGGCCCTCGCCATTGGGTGCGTCGCGCTCGATCCTGAGCGATTCCCATTCGAGGATCGAACCGCCCCGGCCGGTGCGGCCGCTTCCAAGCATCAGGCCGCCGCGCATTGTGGTCCAGCACTCCTCGGTCCAGCGGTCGCCGTCGCGCTGCTCCCAGCAGCCCGCCATCCAGCTGAGCTCTCCAGCGTCGGGCGGGGCCGCGCCAAGCAAAGCGGCGGCCGCCAAAATGCGAATCCACATCGCTTCCCTCCCTCGATTCTTGCGGCCGCCACGATATCAGACCGCCGCCGATGATGAGAGCGGCGCCCGCGATATGATGTCATTCCGGCTGCTCGCCGAGCGGTTAGGCAATTGTCAAAGTTTCCGCCTTATTCACCAGTCCGAGTGGAATAGCTTCACCGGTGAGGATCTGAGCGCAATGAGTGCTTTTGGACGGCGACCAGGAAATAGCGGCGCGAGCGGGGGACGGCCCAGCTTCGGCGTCGCGAGGCCGATGAAGGGGCCCGGCGGCGCTCCGGCACCGGCGTCGCCCGAAGGCGGCGACCAGTTCCCGCCGCTCGACACGATCGCTTTCTCGGACACCGACACCGACAGCTTCACGCCGTCTTCCGGAGACCGCGGCGCCGACGCCATGTCGAGGCTGGCCGACCGCCAGGCGGCTTCCTCGGAAGCGCCGACCAGCAAGAACGAGGGCTTCGAAGCCTCGATCCACCGCATCAAGGAGCAGGTGCTTCCGCGCCTGCTCGAGCGGGTCGACCCGGAGGCGGCGGCGACTCTAAGCAAGGACGAGCTCGCCGAGGAATTCCGGCCGATCATCGGCGAAGTGCTCGCCGAGCTGAAGATCAACCTCAACCGCCGCGAGCAGTTCGCGCTCGAGAAGGTCCTGGTCGACGAGCTTCTCGGCCTCGGGCCGCTGGAGGAATTGCTCAGCGACCCCGACATTTCGGACATCATGGTCAACGGGCCCAACCAGACCTTCATCGAGAAGCGCGGCAAGCTCGAGATCGCCCAGATCCAGTTTCGCGACGAGGAGCATCTCTTCCAGATCGCCCAGCGCATCGTCAACAAGGTCGGCCGCCGGGTCGACCAGACCACGCCGCTCGCCGACGCCCGACTCCAGGACGGAAGCCGGGTCAACGTCATCATCCCGCCGCTCTCCCTGCGCGGAACGGCGATCTCGATCCGTAAGTTCTCCGAGAAGCCGATCACCGTCGATATGATGAAGAATTTCGGCTCGATGTCCGACAAGATGGCGACGGTGCTGAAGATCGCCGGCGCCAGCCGCTTCAACATCATCATCTCGGGCGGCACCGGCTCGGGCAAGACGACGATGCTCAACGCTCTGTCCAAGCTGATCGACCCGGGCGAGCGGGTTCTCACCATCGAGGACGCCGCCGAGCTCCGGCTCCAGCAGCCGCACTGGCTTCCGCTTGAGACCCGCCCGCCCAACCTCGAGGGCCAGGGCGCGATCACCATCCGCGACCTCGTCATCAACGCCCTTCGAATGCGACCCGACCGGATCATCCTGGGCGAGATCCGCGGCCCGGAATGTTTCGACCTCCTGGCCGCGATGAACACGGGCCATGACGGCTCGATGGCCACCTTGCACTCCAACTCCCCGCGCGAATGCCTGGCGCGTATGGAAAACATGGTGATGATGTCGGACATCAAGGTGCCCAAGGAAGCGATCTCGAGGCAGATCGCCGACTCGGTCGACCTCATCGTCCAGGTCAAGCGCCTGAGGGACGGAAGCCGCCGGACCACCAACATCACCGAGGTGATCGGGATGGAAGGCGACGTCATCGTGACCCAGGAGCTCTTCAAGTTCGAATATATGGACGAGACCGCCGACGGCAAGATCATCGGCGAGTATCGGAGCATGGGGCTGAGGCCCTACACGCTGGACAAGGCCAAGCAGTTCGGCTTCGACCAGCCTTATCTGGAAGCGTGTCTGTAGGGCTTTTCGGCGGCGAGGCTTGGGAAGTTCAGGGCGGTTCATGAAAAACCCCCTTCCCAACCACCCTTCTTCAAAAAGTCGCGAATTTCAGCCATTTCCCGGGCCGAAAACCGCCATTAATCGCTTCAGAAGTCGACGAAACCGCCGCGTTTCCGCGCTCGGCGCGCCCCTTATCCGCCGGCCGGCAACGGCGGACGGCCGAAGCCAGCCTGATCTATAGCGAGGGTGCGCCAACCGAGAATGGCAAGAACGGCCACGAACGTGGTTTCGCCGGACAGGGACGCGGCCAGCGGATGATCGATGAGCCAATTCGATGCGTCAAAGTTGTTCAGCAAGTCCATCACCCGCTCCCCAGCCGCGCCGGCCGCAAGCCCGAGGCGCACAGGCCGGAGCTCGATGCTCATGTTCAGTCAGACTGGGGACGCAGTTCGCTGATGTCGACGTCGACAAGCTTCGTCTCGAGTCCGTCGGGATTGTCTGCCGCAACAGCGCACTCGACCGTCGCGAAGCCGGCGCCGTCGACATACCAGACGATGGTCCCATGCGGAACGATCTCAAAGCTTTCGGCGACATGAGTCGGAATGGTTACTTGATCTAATTCCCGCACTTCTGTTTCCGCATCAAGAATTACAATTCAATCGGCAAATAAAGCACTATTCACAAAATCTCCCCAAGCAGAATAATTGATCGTATTATAACTCGTGGCGACAAAATACGGTGTTAAAATAGCTACAAATCAGTGCGCCCTCAAACCAATATCCCGAGCGCCACGCACACCACGCTCGCGATCATCGCCAGGACCAGGATGAGCTGCCACGGGACCCAGCCGGGCTTGTCGACGTCGCGGCGCCTGGCTCGGCGGTGGTCGGACCAGCCGGCGAGCACGGCCAAGGCGGCGAAGGCGGCGGCGGCGAGCCAGAAGAGGGTCGAGGGGTCGTCGGGCATGGTCGCGCCTTAGCAACATGGCGGGCGCGATTCAGCCTTCTGTTTTCTTCCGGCCGTCGCTGCAGGCTTAGCCGACGCGGCCGGGCGCTGCGGAGGAAGTCCGGCCTTCGCGCAGGTTGCGCCGCCCGTGCCGCTCGGCCATGAGCGCCCGACGGCACGCCAACAAATTCGGAGACAGTTCATGACCGCCAGACGCCTCGCCGCCTCGGCCGCCCTCGCCTTCGGGCTCCTCGCCGCCGCGGGCTGTGCGCCTTCGCCGCGGGCGGTGGCCGCGGCGGAGGCCGATCTTCATTCCGACACCGCGATCGCGGCGGCGGTGGGGGCGGCGACCCGGACCGAGGCGAACCGGGCGCGCGATCGATACCGGCATCCGCGCGAGACATTGGGCTTCTTCGGGGTGAAGCCGTCCGACACGGTCGTCGAGATCTGGCCGGGCGGCGGCTGGTACACCGAGATCCTCGCGCCACTGCTCCGCGAGAAGGGCACTTATTATGCCGCCGCCAACGGGCGCGGGCTCGGCGGCGCCCGGGGGCTCCAGGCGAAGGATCCGGCGACCTACGGGGCGATCCGGTTCGCCGCTTTCCCGGCGGGCGTGGCCGGAGCCGAGGCGGCGGCAGTGCCGGCCGGGACCGCCGACGTCGTCCTCACCTTCCGCAACGTCCACAATTGGATCATGCCGGACCCGCCCTTCGGCGAGGAGGCGTTCCGGCAGATGTTCGCGATGCTGAAGCCGGGCGGCATTCTCGGCGTGGCCGAGCACCGGCTTCCGGAGGGCGCCGACCCGGCGCTGGAGAAGTCGTCGGGCTACATCAAGGTCTCGACGGTCAGGCGGATGGCCGAGGCGGCGGGTTTCCGGCTGGCCGCTTCGAGCGAGATCAACGCCAATCCGGCCGACACCAAGGACCATCCCGGCGGCGTCTGGTCGCTGCCGCCGAGCCTTCGCGGCAAGGACGTGGACCGCGAGCGCTTCCTCGCCATCGGCGAGAGCGACCGGATGACCTTGAAGTTCGTCAAGCCGAAGTGATCGTCATCCCGGCGGAAGCCGGGACCTCGGGGAGGCCCGCCGAGACTTTCCGGCCCGAGGTCCCGGCGTTCGCCGGGATGACGGAGATCAGCGCCCGCCCTTGACCACCCGCCCCCGCGCCATGACGAAGCCGACCCGCTTCAGGACGCGCACGTCGGCCAGCGGGTCGCCCTCGACCGCGATGAGGTCGGCGCTCTTGCCGGGCTCGATCGATCCCACTTCGCCGGCCAGGCCGAGGAGGTCGGCGGCGCCGGTCGTGGCGGCCTGGATGGCGGCGGCGGCGGACATCCCATGGCGGACCATCAGCTCGAACTCGTCGGCGTTGCGGCCGTGCTTCGAGACCCCGGCGTCGGTCCCGAAGGCGATCTTGACGCCCGCCGGATAGGCCTTGGCGACGTTCTGGCCGGTGATCGAAATCCGCCATTTGATCTTGGGAAGGACTTCGGCCGAATAGGCATCGGGGTCGGCGGCGAGGCGTTCGAGGTAGCCGTTCACGGTCGACAAAGTCGGTACGAGATAGGCGCCGCCCCGCTTGAACAATCGGACGCTTTCGTCGTCGAGCAGGGTGCCGTGCTCGATCGAGGCGGCGCCGGCGGCGAGCGCCAGGTTGATCCCGTCGGCGCCATGGGCGTGGACCGCCACCTTCTTTCCGTAGAGGCGGGCGGTGTCGACGATCGCCTTCGCCTCGTCGTCGAACATCTGGGCGCCCAGGCCCGCGCCGATTCGGCTGTTCACTCCGCCCGTCGTCGCGATCTTGATGACGTCGACCCCGCGGCGGACCTGCAGCCGCACCGCCCGGCGGCAGGCGTCGGCGCCGTCGCACAGATTTTCCTGGGGGATGGCCGAATGGAGGTCGTCGGCCAGGCCGAGGGTGGAATCCATATGGCCCGAGGTGGTGGAGATGGAGCGGCCGGCGTCGACGATCCGAGGGGCGTCGACCTCGCCCCGGGCGGCGGCATCGCGAATGGCGAGGGTGGCGCCCGAGCCGTCGCCCAAATTGCGCACGGTGGTGAAGCCGGCCTCGAGCGTCTTCCTGGCGTTGGCGAGGGTTCGAAGGGTCTTGCGGGGGGCGTTCTCGCCTATGTCCTCGACCAAGGCGGCGGTTCCGCCGGCGTCGGACTCGAGGTGGACATGGCTGTCGATCAGGCCGGGGAGGACGAAGCTTCGGGAGAGGTCGACGAGGGTCGCTCCGGCCGGGGGCGCGACGAGGCCGTCCTCGACGGCGACGATTCGGCCACCCTGGACGGTGACGGTCGAGGGGCCGCGGGGCGGGCGGCCCGGGCGGTCGAGCAGGCGTCCGGCGTGGATGACGGTGACCGGGCCGGAGGGCGCGGGCGGCTGGGCGGAAGCGGCTCCGGCGCAAGCGAAAAAGAAAATAGTGACAGTTACCAATTTCCTCGCGGGGCGGCGTGACATTGGCGGAGCTCCTTCAGGGGAAATTGGTAACTGTCACCATTTTTTACGGCGGGGACGACCTTAGCGCTTCAGCTTGTCGACCTTGGCCTGGAGGTCGGCGAGCTCGGCGCGGAGGCGTTCGAGCTCGTCGCCGCCGGGACTGTCGGCGGCGGCGGCGGCGGCGGGCGCGGCACCTCCCGGCGGGGGCCCTCCCGACGCAGCCGGCCGGCCGGCGGCGGCGGACTGGAACAGCTCCATGTTGCGGCGGGCGAGCTCGGCGAAGGGATTGGCGGTGAAGGCTCCGGCGAGCGCGTCGCGCATCTGGCTCTGGCCCTGCTGGAAGGCCTCGAGGCTGGCTTCGAGATATTGGGGAAGCATCGAGGGCACCTGGCCGCCGCCGTAGAGGCCGATCAGCTGGCGAAGGAAGCTGACCGGAAGGACGGTCTGGCCGCGGCTTTCCTCGTCCATGATGATCTGGGTGAGGACGTTGTGGGTGATGTCCTCGCCCGAACGGGCGTCGACGACTTTGAACTCGCGCTTCTGGCGGACCATCTCGGCCAGGCGCTCGAGAGTGATGTAGGACGAGCTTTCGGTGTCATAGAGGCGCCGGTTCGCGTATTTCTTGATAATGACGACGTCGTCGCCGGATCCCGAGGCCGCCATGAATGATCCCTCAATGGAGACGAGCGCTCTAGCACCGAAGCATGACGCGCCGCAACACAGGCCGCGGCCCCTGCCTCTGTTTCTGGCCATGCTGCGCCGCGAGACGGACGGGACGCCGGAGCGGCTGGCCCGGGCCCTGGCCGGGCTCAGGCGCTATCAGGAGGCGCCCCGCGCCGAGCCGCCGGCGCCGCGGCCGGCGGTGGCCGAGCGGCTCGGGGCCAGGATCCGCGACTATGGCGGGTCCGGGCCAGCGGTCCTGTTCGTCCCCTCGCTGATCAATCCGCCCTCGATCCTCGACCTGCCCGAGCGATCGCTTCTGCGCTGGCTGGCCGAAACGGGCGGGGTGCGCCCACTGCTGCTCGACTGGGGCTGGGAGGTCGAGGCACGCTCGAGGCTTTCGGTCGCCGGTCACGTCGACGAGGTGCTCCTGCCCCTGATCTCGGCGCTGGGCGAGGCGCCGGCTTTGGCCGGCTATTGCCTGGGGGGGACGATGGCGCTTGCGGCGGCGCGGCCGAGCGGGGCGCCCGCGGTGGCGGCGATCGCGGCGCCCTGGCGCTTCTCGGGCTTTCCGGACGAGGCGCGAAAGACCCTGGCCCGGCTTTGGGGAGGCGCTTCGGCGACGTCGGAGGCGCTCGGCTGCCTGCCGATGGAGGTGCTTCAAAGCGCCTTCTGGAGCCTCGACCCGGGCCGCACCGTCGCCAAGTTCGAAGCCTTCGCCGCCATGGCGGAGGGGAGCGCCGAGGCGAGGGCGTTCGTCACCCTGGAGGATTGGGCCAATGACGGGCCGCCGCTGCCGCACGCCGCGGCGCTCGAATTGTTCGAGGACATGTTCCGCCGCGACGTCACCGGGCGAGGCGAGTGGCGGCCGGCCGATCCGGGCGCCCTGCCCTGCCCCTTCCTCGACATCGTCTCGACCAGCGACCGGATCGTTCCCGCCGCTTCGGCGACCGGAGCGGGCGAGCGGCTCGAGCTGGCGCAGGGGCATGTCGGGATGGTCGTCGGAGGACGGGCCAAGTCGGCTTTGTGGGAGCCGCTCGCGGGCTGGCTTTCCCGCAATGCAGCAAACTGCTAGGGCGCGCCCCTGCCCTTCAGACCAGGAGTCCTCCCGACATGACCGACGTCGTCATCACCGCCGCCAAGCGTACGCCCGTGGGCTCGTTCCTCGGCGCCTTCGCCTCGACCCCCGCGCACGAGCTCGGCCGGACGGCGATCCTGGCGGCGCTCGAGCAGTCGGGAGTCGCTCCGGAAGAGGTCAGCGAGGTCATTCTCGGCCAGGTGCTGACCGCCGCCCAGGGCCAGAATCCGGCCCGGCAGGCGTCGATGGCGGCGGGCGTCCCGAAGGAGGTCCCGGCCTGGGGGGTCAATCAGGTCTGTGGCTCCGGGCTTCGCGCCGTAGCGCTTGCGAGCCAGGCGATCCAGACCGGCGACGCAAGCATCGTCATCGCCGGCGGCCAGGAGAGCATGAGCCTTTCCGCCCACGCCCAGCATCTGCGCGGCGGAACCAAGATGGGCGGGCTCGAGCTCATCGACACGATGATCCGGGACGGCCTGACCGACGTCTTCAACAATTATCACATGGGCATCACGGCCGAGAACCTCGCCGAGCAATATCAGGTCACCCGCGACGACCAGGACGCGTTCGCCGCCGCGTCGCAGAACAAGGCTTCGGCGGCCCGCGCCGAGGGCCGCTTCCGGGACGAGATCACGGCGGTGACGGTGAAGGGCCGCAAGGGCGATACGATCGTCGAGAATGACGAATATATACGCGACGGGGTCGAGCAGGCCTCGCTCGCCGGCCTTCGGCCGGCTTTCCGCAAGGACGGGACCGTTACCGCCGGCAACGCTTCCGGCCTGAACGACGGCGCCGCCGCGTTGGTGGTGATGAGCCGCGAGGAAGCGGAGCGCCGTGGCTCGAAGATCCTCGCCCGGGTGGCGAGCTGGGCGTCGGCCGGGGTCGATCCCTCGATCATGGGCATCGGCCCGGTGCCGGCGACCCGGCGCGCGCTCGAGAAAGCCGGCTGGACGATCGCCGACCTCGACCTGATCGAGGCCAACGAGGCGTTCGCCGCCCAGGCGCTGGCGGTCGGCAAGGAGCTCGGCTGGGACCCGGCGAGGGTCAACGTCAACGGCGGCGCCATCGCCATCGGCCATCCCATCGGCGCCAGCGGCGCCCGGGTGCTGACCACCTTGCTCTACGAAATGGGCCGCCGCGACGCCCGGAAAGGCCTCGCCACCCTGTGCATCGGCGGCGGGATGGGCATCGCGCTTTGCCTCGAACGCTGACGCCGACGCCGGCTTCGAGCCAAACGCTTCTCCGCATTTGCGCTTTTGGTTTCTGTGCCCGGCGCATGTTGCAGAACGGCTACACTCGCTGAACTTTCGATTAATGGCCGGCGCGCCAGTCTTGCGCGGGGGGGCTGAATCGTCTCTGCGTTCATGCAGAGGCCGCGCGCAGCAAGCGCGGCTGATTCAGAGGGATGATTCGGGATGAGAAAATTTGGCCTGCTGGGCACCAGCGCGCTCGGCTCTTTTACGTTTATTGGACTCTCCATCGCGCTTGCGAGCCCTGCCGTTGCGCAGGAAGTCGCTGAGGACGATGCCTCGGCTCAGGGCGAAGTCGGCACCAGCGAAGCGGAAACCGAATCGGGCACCGACGCGACTCCGGCCGCCGGCGAGACGATCACCGTCACCGGTTCGCGCATCCGTCGTCCCAATCTCGAATCGGCCGTTCCGATCACCTCGATCGGCGGCGAAGAGTTCTTCCAGACCGCCCAGACCTCGGTCGGCGACGTCCTGAACGAGCTGCCGCAGCTGCGCAGCACCTTCAGCCAGGCGAACTCGACCCGCTTCCTCGGAACGCGCGGCCTCAACCTCCTCGACCTTCGCGGCCTCGGCACGAGCCGTACCCTGGTGCTGGTCAACGGCCGCCGCCATGTCGCCGGCGACGTTCTCAACAACGCCGTCTCGCCGGACGTGAACACCTTCCCGACGGATCTGATCGAGCGCGTCGACGTCATCACCGGCGGCGGTTCGTCCATCTACGGTTCGGACGCCATCGCGGGCACCGTCAACTTCATCCTGAAGGATAATTACGACGGCATCCAGATCCGCGGGCAGAGCGGAATCACCCAATATGGCGACGCCGGCAACCAATATGCCTCGCTGCTCGCCGGCCGCAATTTCGCGGGCGATCGCGGCAACGTCGCGATCAACCTCGAATATGCGCGCCAGGAAGATTATTACGCCTCGGGCGGCCGCGGCCTCCAGCAGGTCGACGGCTTCCTGATCGTCGACACCGATGGTGCCGGCTCGGTCAACGGTTCCGACGGCAACCCGGACCGGGTCTTCTTCCGCGACATCCGCGCGGGGACCATCTCGATCGGCGGCCTGACCAACGTCCGCTTCGCCAATACGACCCCGGTCTGCGGCGCGGACACCACCGCCGCCGCCTTCACCTGCACCGCCTTGTTCGACGCGAGCGGCAATTTGGTCCCGCAGACGGGCAGCCGCGTCGGCCTCGCGCCGAACGGCAGCTTCATCGGCGGCAACGGCTATAGCGGCCGCGAGGGCCGCCTCGTGGCGCTTTCGCCGCAGCTCGAGCGCTATTCGGCGAACCTGATCGGCCATTTCGAGATCTCGCCGGCCCTCGTCCCCTTCGTCGAAGCCAAATATGTCCGTGCGGACGCCTTCGGCTCGCAGAGCGGTCCCTTCTTCTCGCAGGGCACGACTCTGGGCGACAACAACCTCATCCCGGGCATCTTCGATCCGTCCTTCGTCATCACCGGAGCCAACGCCGGAGCGGTGAACCGCGAAGGCATCCGGATCGACAACCCGTTCCTGTCGCCGCAGGCCCGCGCGCTTCTGACCTCCCAGCTGCTCGCGACCACCGTCAATCCCAACACCGGCGCCACTCTCACGGCCGCTCAGCTCGCAACCCAGCGCGCGGCGATCAACAACGGCTCGTTCCGCTTCGCTCTGCGTAAGAACTACGTCGAGCTCGGCATTCGCGACGAGCAGTTCCGCCGCGAGACCTATCGCGCCGTGGTCGGTATCCGCGGTGAGTTCAACGACGATTGGAACTATGAGCTGTCCGCCAACTATGGCGAGCATCACGAGTCCAACCTCATCGAAGGCAACATCAACCGCCAGCGCTTCCTTCTGGCGAACGACGTCGCCGTGAATGGGGCCGGCCAGATCGTCTGCCGCTCGCAGATCGATCCGCGCTTTGCCGGCACCGACCGTGGCGGCAATCCCGCCCAGCTCGCCGCCGACATCGCGGCCTGCGTTCCGCTCAATCCGTTCGGCGACGGCGCTTCGTCGCAGGCGGTCCGCGATTATCTGACGATCAGCTCCTCGGCGACCGGTAAGATCACGCAGTTCGTGGCTGGCGGCTTCGTCGCCGGTGACCTCAGCTCGTTCTTCGAGCTGCCGGGCGGCCCGGTGGCCTTCTCCATCGGCGGTGAATATCGCAAGGAGACGGTGCGCTACGATCTCGACGACCTGACCCAGGCGGGCTACGCGTTCTACAACGCCATCCCGACCTTCACGGCGCCGTCGTTCGAGGTGAAGGAAGCCTTCGCCGAAATCTCGATCCCGCTGCTCAAGGACATGCCGCTCTTCCAGGAGCTGACCATTTCCGGATCGGGCCGCGTCTCCGACTACAAGGGCGCAACCGGCACGGTCTATACCTACGGCGGCGAAGTCACGTGGCGGCCGATCCAGGATATCCGCTTCCGTGGTTCCTACAACCGAGCGATCCGTGCTCCGAACCTGACCGAGCTCTTCTCGGCTCAGGGTCAGAACTTCGCTCCGAACTTCACGGATCCCTGCTCTGCCAGGAACCTCGCCCAGGGCTCGTCCACGCGTGCAGCCAATTGCGCCGCGGCCGGCGCCCCGGCCGGCTACGACTTCGTCTACAGCTCGTCGCTCGACTTCGTCACGGGCGGCAACCCGAACCTGACGGAGGAAAGCTCGGACAACTACACCGCCGGCTTCGTCCTGACGCCGCGGTTCATCCCCGGGCTTTCGATCTCGGCCGACTATTACGACATCACGGTGAACGACGTGATCGCGACGGTCGGAGCGCAGACGATCGTGAACCAGTGCTACGACTCGCCCACCCTGCAGAATCCCTTCTGCGACTCGTTCCAGCGTGCGGGTGCGGGCGGCGGTCCGCGTGGCGAGCAGGCCTTCCGGATTCTCGAAGGCTCGCTCTTCTCCGGGTCGCTGAACTTCGCTCAGCTGAAGGTTCGCGGTGTCGACACCGAGGTCGCCTACCGCAAGAAGTTCGGCTGGGGCACGGGTAGCCTTCGGGCCACCTGGACCCACATCCTTCAGAACGACACCTTCCTCAATCCGACGGATCCGACCTTCGCGAACCGTATCCTGAGGGAATTGGGCGATCCGCAGGACGAAGTGAACGTCAACGCCAGCATCAAGGCGGGCAAGTATTCGCTCGGCTATCAGGTGCGCTACATCGGTAAGCAGTACATCAACACCTACGAGGACTATAACGCGCTGAACGGCCTGCCGCCGCAGAATGCCGATTATGCGGACCGTATCTACTATCCCACGGTCTTCTATCACGACGTGCGTTTGGGCATCGATGTCACCGAGAGGTTCAACTTCTACATGGGCATCGACAACATCACCAATCGCATGCCTCCGCTCGGTGCGACCGGCGTCGGCGCTGGCTCGGGCATCTTCAATGCGCGCGGCCGTAACTTCTACGCGGGTGCCATCGCCAAGTTCTAAGGCGAGGCCAAGCCAACTCCCGGGGGCCGGAACGAAAGTTCCGGCCCCTTTTTTTGCGAATGACGGAAAAATGTCGTTCCGGCCGATGCCGGATCGGAGGCCGCGGGCCGGAGAGGCAGGTTCGGGACCGGTTGCCGCCGGCGCGGAGGCCCGGTCGGGCGCGGTCAGGCGAAGCTGAAGTCGACCCCGGCGGGTTTGACCTGGCCGTCGAAGGCGTGATCCCGATAGGGCCCGCCGCGCTCTACCCAATGAAGGAAGAGATGCACCGACCAGCGGTTCGGGTTGGGCGTCGTTCGTCCGTGGCGGTGGTGTACGCCCTGGTAGAGCAAGGCGTCGCCGACCTTCAGGGTCACCGACGAATAGGATTCCTCTCCGAAATCCGGATCGACCTTGGAGGAAGGATCGCTGCGCGCTTTCTCGATCTGGAGGTCCCAGACCCGGTCGTCGCTATAGCCGAGCGTCAGCGACAGGCTGTGCTCGCACGAATAGCGGTCGGAATGGACTCGGCAGACGTCGCCGGAGCGGTAGATCCGCAGGTAATCGTAGGTGGGGAGCAGCTCGCGCCCGACGATCCCGCTCATGATCGGGGTCAGGCCCCAGAGGAAATGAAGCATCGGCGGGTAATGATGGCCGTAGACCTCGAACGCCGGGCGAGTCAGCAGGTTAGAATGGCCGGGGACCCTGTCGACCGGAATCGGCGCCGGACCGATGGCCGCCTTCAGGGCCTGGAGGAACGCCTGGGCGACCTCGACGGGGATCAGATCCTGGATATGGGCATAGCCTTCGTCATGATAGCTGCCGAGCATCTTCATGGGCGGCAGCGCTAATCCCGGGACCCGAGAAGCGCAAGCGGAGGGGCCCTGCGGCTTTTTTTGTTCGGCTCTTGCGCTTAGGGACAGGCATGGCTCCCGGCGGCACGCTCGATCAGGTTGACGGACTGCTCGCGGCCCGGCGCTTCGCCGAGGCCGCTCGGCTGCTCCTCGCCGCGGCCGACGGCGGCGAGACCGCGGCCGTCGCCGAACTCGCCCATTGGCGGATCGTCGGCAATCTCATCCGGCGCGATCTCCCCGAGGCGCGGCGGCGGCTCGCTTCGGCGACGGCCAAAGGCGACGATCGGGCGGCCCTGCTCCACGCCGGCTTCCTCGCCTGCGGCGTCGGCGGCCCCGACGACTGGCCCGGCGCCCTGGCCGAGTTGCGCGGTCTTGCGAAACGCGAGGCGCGGGCGGCAGCACAGCTCCGGCTGCTCGACGCGATGGACCTGGACGGCGAAGGCTTTCCCGCGCGGCCGATCGAGCTCCGGCGCCTCGGCGACGCGCCTTATGTCGCCGCCGCCGGGAATTTCATGACGAAGGCGGAATGCGATTATCTGATGGCGGCGGCCGAGCCGGGCCTCCAGCCGTCCGTCGTGGTCGATCCGATCACCAGCCGGACGATTCCGCACCCGATCCGCAGGTCGGAAGGGGCGGTATTCGGAGTCTATGCCGAGGATCTCGTCGTCAACGCCCTCAACCGGCGGATCGCGGCGCTCAGCGGCACCCGGCTCGACCAGGGCGAACCGCTGCAGCTGCTGCGCTATCGGCCGGGAGGCGAATATAAGCCGCATATGGACGCCCTTCCGGCCGAGCCCAATCAGCGGGTGTTGACGGTGCTCGTCTATCTGTCGGACGATTATGAGGGCGGCGAGACGCGCTTCCCGCACACCGGCCTGTCCTTCCGTGGGCGGGCCGGGGAGGCCCTGCTGTTCCGAAACGCCGGCGCGGACGGCCGGTCCGACCCGCTCAGCCTCCATGCCGGGCTTCCCGTCACGAAGGGGGCCAAATATGTGGCGTCGCGCTGGATCCGCGCGGACAGGTTCACCTATCCGCCGCCGAAGCCGATCCTGGATCTGTAAGCCTTCCCCCGCCTGGTTACCCGCGCGACCGGAAATCCGACGGCCCCGAACGGGGAATGACGGTCTTCAGGCCGCAGCTTCGCCGGAGGCCGGCTCGGGACGCGCCGCCATCTGCGCCGCGGCCTCTTCCGCGGGGCTGTCGTGCGGGATGGATTTCGAAGTCCAGTTCTCGCCGTCATGGGCGAAGCGGACGTGGTTGCCGCGGCGGAAACCGGTGCCGTCCCAGGCGATCACCTGAAGCTCGACGTCGTTGTGGCGGTGGGCGTGGATCCAGTTGAAGCTCTGGAGCTCGTCGTTGCGAAGCCGGGTCGAGGTCGCCGTGCCGGCCTGGATGACGAGGGCGCCGCCCGCACTCTCGACCATTTTGCGCGCCGCTTCGGCATAGGTGCGGTGGAAATGGCCGGCGAGCGCGATATTCACCCCGGCCCGGCACACCGCCGTCACCGCATCCTCGTGGCGCCCAACCGCCTCGGTCAGCTCCGTCCCCTCCCCGATCGGCATGGAGAACAGCGGGTGGTGGGTGACCAGGATCTTGGTCTTGCCGGGCGCCACCGCCGCGAAGCGCTCCTCGATGATCTTCATCTGGTCGCGGTTGATCCGGCCGTCCTTGATGGTGAACGAGCGGGCCGTGTTGATCCCGAGCACCGCGACCTCGTCATTCTCGAACCAGGGGCACAGGTCGTTGGATATGTATTTCTTGTAGCGGTGGAGCGGCGCGGCGAAGCGGGTGGCGACGTCGTAGAGCGGGATGTCGTGATTGCCCGGGACGGCGAGGACCGGCCAGCCGGCGGCGCGGAGCTTGTTGACCCAGGTCGAGGCCAAACGGAACTGCTCGATCCGGGCGCGCTGGGTAAAGTCGCCGCTGATGATGATGAGGTCGGGCTGCTGCTCCTGGAGCCAGGCGTTGGCGCCGTCGACGACCTTGTCGTCGTGGCGGCCGAAATGGACGTCGGAGAGATGCGCTATACGGGCCATGATGGGCTGAACCCGCGTCCTTCCTCAGAGTTTCCGTCATTCCTGCGAAAGCGGCACTCCAGCCGACGTGAACGGCCGAAAATGGTGACAGTTACCAATTTACAGCCCCTCTCGGCGGAGCAAAATTGGTAACTGTCACCAATTATTTCGCGTCCTACCTCAGAGTTTCCGTCATTCCTGCGAAAGCGGCACTCCAGCCAACGTGAACGGCCGAAATGGGTGACAGTTACCAATTTACAGCCCCTCTCAGCGGGCCGAAATTGGTGACAGTTACCAATTTACAGCCCCTCTCGGCGGAGCAAAATTGGTAACTGTCACCAATTATTCCGGTTTATTTCCAAACCCTTGCGTGCCTTGCCCCCAGCGTCGTCAAAAGCTCATATTGCGACAGCCCCGACTGGGCGGACGCGCTCGGCAGGTCATAATCGAGCTCGACCCAATCGCCTTCCTTGAGCTCCGGAGCTTCGTCGACGAGGAGCGCGGTCAGGTCCATCGAGATCCGGCCGACCACCGGAGCGTAGCCGCGTTCGAGCCGGGCCCGGCCGGTGCCGGAGAAGCCGCGAAGATAGCCGTCGGCATAGCCGATGTTGAGAATGGCGAGCTCGGCCGGGGCCTTCGCCGTCCAGGTCGAATTGTAGCCGACGCCGCCGCCCGCCTCGACCCGCCGGCGCTGAACGATCCGGGCCTCGACCCGGACGACCTGGCGGATGTGACCGGCCGCCTCGCGCCGGGGCACTCCGCCGTACAAGGCCAGGCCGGGGCGGGTGAGGTCGAAGGCGTAATCGGCGCCGAGGCAGATGCCGGCGCTGTTGGCGAGGCTTCGACGCTTCGCCGGCACCCGCCCGGCGATCTCGCGAAAGGCGGCCAGCTGGCGGCCGTTCATTGCCCCGTCCTCGTCGGCCGAGGCGAGGTGGCTCATCACCGTATCGATCTCCAGGCCGTCGAGAAGCCCCTCCCCCACTTCGCCCGGGCTCAGCCCGAGCCGGTTGATTCCGGTGTCGATCATGACGTCGCAGGGACGGCCCTTGCCCGCTTCCTTCCAGCGCAGGGCCTGGAGGGGAGTGTTTAGAACCGGGCGGGCGGGAGAAGCCGCCGCTTGCGGCAGATCCTCCGCGGCGAATCCGTGAAGCACCGAGACGGAAGCCGCGCCGAGCCAGGGGAGCAGGGCCTCGGCCTCGGACAAGGTGGCGACGAAGAAGTCGCGGCAGCCTTCATCGGCGAGCCGAACGACGATTTCGCGGGCGCCCAGCCCATAGCCGTCGGCCTTCACCGCCGCCCCGCAGTCGGCGCCGGCGCTTTGCCGGTCGAGCCACCGCCAGTTGGCCACGAGGGCCTCCCCGTCGAGGATTAGGCGCAGGGGGGAGTGGAGATCGGTCACGTCGAGGCGGATACGTCTCGCCGGGGGCCCGAGCAAGCCGTCATCCCGGCGAAAGCCGGGACCCCGGGGGGTGAAAGGCGCGGGATCCTTCACCCGACGAGGCCCCGGCTTTCGCCGGGGTGACGGTTGGTCCAAATCGCTTCCGCGCCTATTCCAGCTCCTTGCCCGCCGTCTCGGGCAGCCAGAAGAGGGTGACGACGAGCGCCATCGCGACCACCCCGACCGTGTACCAGAGGCCGGCGAAGGGATCGCCGGTCTTGGCGACGATATATTGGCTGATGAACGGCAGGAAGCCGCCGAAATAGCCGGTCCCGATGTGATAGGGGATCGACATCGACGTATAGCGGATCCGCGCCGGAAACAGCTCGACGAGCAGGGCCGCGACCGGGCCGTAGGTCATTCCGGAGCACAGGCCGATGAGGATTATGGCGAGGACCACCTGCACCGCCTGGCCGAAGGTGGGCGAGGTCTTTTCGAGCTTGTAGCCTGCGATCTTGAGTCCGAATTCGAGCGAGGCGGGATCCGAGGCGTCGACGGCGACCCCGCCGATCGTCACTCCGGCAGGGGTGCCGGCGGGCGCTTCGGCGGTCGAATAGGCGATGCCCTTCTTGGACAAAGCGTCGAGCAATTTGCCGCACTCGGTCGGCTGGACCTTGGCGAAGGGCGCGTAGGTGCAGTCGCTGCCGGTGACGACCACCGGATTCTTGCGCATCGCCGCCGACAGCTCCGGATTGGCGGCCGAGGCCATCCAGTAGAACAGGGGGAATATGAGGATTATGGTGAGCGCATAGCCGATGACGATCGGGCCCTTCCTCCCGACCCGATCCGAAAGCCAGCCGAACAGGATGAACCAGAGCATGGAGAAAGCCGCGGCGGCGCCGATCATCGCCCGGGCGGCGGTATCCTCGATCCTCAGCGAATTCTGAAGGAAGTACATCGCCTGGAACTGGGCGGTGTACCAGATGACGGTGAGTCCGGCGGCGATCCCGAACAAGGCGACGAGGATCAGCTTGACGTTGGAGCGGGTGGCGAAGGTTTCCTTCAAGGGGTTCTTCGCGATCTCGCCCGAATCCTTCATCGCCTGGAAGACCGGGCTCTCCTTCAGCTTCAACCGAACCCACAGGGAGATGGCGAGAAGCACGACCGAGAAGAGGAAGGGGATTCGCCACCCCCAGGATTCCCATTCGCCCTTGTCGACGAACAGCTCGGAGATGAGCACGACCGCGACCGAGAGCAGGAAGCCGCCGATCACTCCGGCCTGGATGAAGCTCGTGTAGAAGCCGCGCTTGTGCCTCGGCGCATGCTCGGCGACGTAGATCGCCGCTCCGCCATATTCGCCGCCGAGCGCCAGCCCCTGAAGCACCCTCAGGAAGACGAGAAGGGCGGGCGCGGCCATCCCGATCACCGCATAGCCCGGCAGGAGCCCGACCGCGGCGGTGGCGACGCCCATCAAGGTGATGGTGACGAGGAAGGTGTATTTGCGCCCCCATTTGTCGCCGAGATAGCCAAACAACGCGGCGCCGATCGGTCGCACTCCGAAGCCGACTCCGAAGCTGGCGAGGGCGAGCAGGAATTGCGCCGTCTCGCTCTGCGCCGGGAAGAATTGCTTGCCGATGACCGCGGCGAGCGTCCCGTAGATGAAGAAATCATACCATTCGAAGACGGTGCCGAGCGTCGAGGCGAAGATGACGAGACGGTCCCGCTTCGCGTCGATCACGTAATTGCCGGATACCGCCGTCGCCATTCCTGCCCCCTGCCCTTTCGGCCTGTGTAAGCGGCGCGGCGGGGGCCGGGCAAGCGCAAGAAAATCCCTCCTCCCGTTCTGGGGAAAGGGGCTCAGCTACGCGGATCCCGACCGCCTTCCAATATGATGGCGATCGTCTGCACGACGCCGTCGACGTTCTGGAGAATGTCGTGGTTCCAGAAGCGGATTATGCGGAACCCCTGCTTCCGCAGGTAAGCGGAGCGGCTGCGATCTGCCCCTTCATTGTGCTGACCACCGTCGGCCTCGACGATCAACCGGCGCTTAAGGCAAACGAAGTCGGCTACGAAGGGACCGATCGTGTGCTGGTAGCGGACCTTCCAGCCGAGACGGCGCCCTCGAAGGCGCGACCAGAGGAGTCGTTCGGCGTCGGTGGCGAGCCGGCGGAGAGGCGCGGCGTTGGGGCTGATCTGGCGCTTCACTGGAGGCATGGTTCGGAAGCTACCGCGACTGTCGAAGTATCCCAAACTCGCTTGCGGTCTCGTTAGTCCTCTCCCGTCCTTTACGGGAGAGGAGGGGCCCGCCGCGAAGCGGTGGGAGGTGAGGGTCTGTACTCCGGAGTCGGAAAAGACCCTCACCTCCCAAGCCTTCGGCGTGGGCCCCTCCTCTCCCGCGAAAAGCGGGAGAGGAAATCCCCTCACACCGCCAGATGATCCAGAACCGCCGGCAGCAATTCCTCCACCGCCGCTTCGGTGGCGCCGGGGGCGGTTCCGAAACCGCCGTCCAGAGCCAGGGTGGCGAAGCCGTGGACCATTGCCCAGCAGGCGATCGAGGGTGCGGTCTCGGGCTCGCCCGGGGCCTTTGCCGGTCTCTCCCCGCCCCGCACGGACCGGTCGAGCAGGAAGAAGGCTCGAGCGGCGGCGGCGGCGTAGTCGGGATCGTCCCGCTTCAGCAGCGCAGCGCGCCACATGAGGTCGAAGCGGGCGCGATTGGCGAGGGCGAAGCGGACATAGGCGATGCCCTGGGCCCGGATCCCGGCTTCGCGGCTTCCCGCCGATTGCGCCGCCTCGAGCGAGTCGCCGAGGTCTCGAAACGCCCCGGCGGCGACGGCGGTAAGAAGGCCCGAGGCGTCCTTGAAATGGTGGGCGGGCGCGGCCGGCGAGACTCCGGCGCGGCGGGCCGTCTCGCGCAGGCTGAAGCCGTGCACCCCCCGCTCGGCCAGCACCGCCCCGGCGGCCTGGATCAAGGCCGTCCGAAGCGATCCGTGATGATAAGCGCGCTCGGACTTGACACTGTTCAGATCGTCATTCATACGTCAATCTATACAGCGTCAAGATAGGAGTGGCAACCTTGCTCGATCCCGCCTTCGCCTTCGGCTTCGCCAACAATTTCGGCCTGTTCGCCTGGGCGGCTTTGCTGCTCTCCCTGTTCGTTCCGAAGGTCCGCGATTTCGTCTGGCCGGCCACCCAATATGCGATCCCCCTCGCCTGGGCGGCGCTCTACGTCATCCTCCTGGCGCAGGGCCTGCCGGAAGCCAAAGGCGGCTTCGATTCGATCGAGGGCGTGCGCGGCCTCTTCGCCAATGATTCCGCGCTGGCCGCCGGCTGGCTTCACTATCTTGCCTTCGACATGTTCGTCGGCACCTGGATCGCCCGCGATTCCGTCGATCGCGGCGTCCATGCCCTGCTGGTCGCCCCCTGCCTGGCCCTCACCCTCATGTTCGGCCCCGCCGGATTGCTCGCCTACGTCCTGCTTCGCGCCGCCTTCGCTCGGAGCGCCGAAACGGAATCCGCGAAATGACCGCCCTCGTCCTTCCCGCCCCGGTCAGGCGCCTCCCGTTTCTCTCTGAGCTGGTCGAAAGGCAGCGCACGCTCGCCTTCTACGGCCTTGCCACCTTCCTCCTAGCGCTCCCCGTACTGGCCCTGCAGGCGATCGACCCGCGCACGCTCCACGGAGTCGGGATCTGGCTGAAGCCGGCCAAGTTCCTCGTCTCGGTGGGCGTCTTCTCCATCACCATGGCCTGGTTCTGGGGCTACGTCCGGCCCGAGCGCCGCGAAGCCCCGGCGCTTCGCTGGGCGGTGCGGCTCCTGATCGCGTCGGCCAGCTTCGAGCTTCTCTATATCGGCCTCCAGGCCGCCCGCGGCCTGGACTCGCACTTCAACTTCAGCTCGGCCTTCCACATCGCCCTGTACGCCCTGATGGGCGTCGCCGCCGTCATCCTCACCGCCACCACCCTGCCTCTCGCCTGGGAAATCGCCCGGCGTCCGCGTCAAGGCCTCGGCCGAGACTTCGTCGCCGCCGTCGGCATCGGCCTCCTTCTCACTTTCCTCCTCGGCGCCGGCCTGGGCGGTTATATGAGCACTCAGCCGGGCCATTCGGTCGGGACCGAGGGCGGCCGGATCTTCTTCTTCGGCTGGAACCGGAGCGGCGGCGACCTGCGCATCGCCCATTTCCTCGGCATCCACGCGCAGCAGGCGATCCCGCTGCTGGCGGCCCTCGCCGCCGGCTGGAGCGTTCGGGCGCGCTGGGCGACGCTTGCGGCGGGCACGCTCGCCTACGTGGCGCTGACGCTCGCAATCTTCTTCCAGGCGGTCGCAGGGCGTCCCCTGCTCCCGGCCTGACCCCTCCCCGTTATTGCGGAAGAGGGAGGCCACCCCGCGGGTGCACCCCCCTTTCTTCCGGGGAAAACGGAAAAGGGCGTCTCTCATCCTCACAATGTCAAAGAGCCGGCCGAGCCTCGCGACTCGACTGGCCTCCTATTTAGTAGGACATTTCCTACAAGTCAAGAACAAAAAGGGAATTCCTAAAGTCGGCCGTCAGCTTCCCAGCGCCGATCGGGCCTGTTCCCAATTGCGCCCGTCGAAGGCTCGAACCGTCATCGAGAGGCCGGACAAATCGTCCAGCACGTTGACGTTGAGGCTCCAAGCCTCCGGGTGCGAGCGGGGCTGGTAGAAGCTTTTCACGCCGCAGACTGAGCAGAAGAGATGATCGGCGGCCCCGGTGCCGAAGCGGTAATGGGTCAGCGCATTCTCGCCCGACAGCAGTCGGAAGTCGGAGTGCGGGACGATGAGATGGCGAAATCCGGTCGCGGCGCAGATCGAGCAATTGCAGTCGAGCACCTCCACCTCGGGCGGCACCTCCGCTTCGAAGCGCACCGCGCGGCAGTGGCAGCCGCCCGAAATCGTGATCCGGTTCATGGCTCAGCTCTCTACGCCGTCCAGCGGCTCCAGCCAGCCCCGGTAATGGACCAGCAGCCCGAGCAGGGGCAAAGCGATCGGCACGTCGAAGTGGAAGCGCCCCCCTTCCTCCCATTCCCGAGCTTCGGATCGCGGGGCGAGGAAGAGCGGAAGCGGAAGCGGGCCGAGCCACCAGCGCCGGATCACCATGCGCAGCCCCGCCTCGTCGCAAGGCCCAGCCTTGCCTGACGGAAGCTCGAAAGCGAAGCGGAGGACGCCGAAGCGCTCGGTGAGCCGGCCGTCCCGCTCGGACAACCGGCTCGAGAAGCTCCGGCCGGAGAAGTCGCGGGTCCAGCGCTCCGTCCCGCCGCGTTCGGCGAAGACGACGTGGAGGCGATGAAAGCCCTCGGTCGGAAAGCCGAAGAGGGACGCGATCGAACGGGCGAGCGGATTGTTGCCGCGGCGCACCTCCGCCTCGCCGGCCGCGCCGCCGTCGCGAAGCACCTCGTGCATTGCCCGCACCGCCGGAGGCAAAGCTTCGAAGCGAGCGCCCATCACCCGGGCGTGGAGCGGGGGCCCAAGCGCCCGCTCGATGAGCTCATGCCGGGCGGCGAGGCCGGCAAGGCTCGGCTCGAAATCCTCGAGGCTGAGCAGGCCGCCGCAATCGCGCGCGCCGGGGGCGATTGCGCCGGCGGCGAGCTTGCCGAGCAGGAGCGGGACGGCGAGGCTGGGGATTTCAGGGCCTTCGCCGCGCTCGACGATCAGGGTCCAGCGCCGCTCCACCCTCCTGCCCTTCGCAATTCCGAAAAGGCGTATCTCGAAGGCGGAGCGAAGCGAGCCCGGCCCTCGGGTCCAGCGCTGAAGGGTCGAGAGCAGGCCGGCGAAGCGCTCCGGCCGGCGAAGCAGGTCCCAGCGCACCGGCCAGCTCAGCAGCCAGAGCCCCAGATTGTGCCAGGGCGCATCGGTGCCGGCGAAGAAGCTGACGGCGGGATTTCCGGGCAATCGGAGGGGGAGCAGTGCCAAATCGGGCACGTCGGCGAGGGCTGCGAGGCGGCGGCGGAGCGGCACGGCGCCTTCGATCTCGAAATCGAAGCGGCGAAGGTCCTGCCAGCCGTGAGCGTGGGTCCAGCGCCCGCCGCGGCGCAATCGCATCGGACGGCCGATGTAGGAGAGGATGGCGGCGGTGACCGAGCGGCCGGCCGTGCCCCGGCTCGACGCGCTGAGCGCGATCTCGACGGCGGCCACGCGCTCGAGGTCCTCGGCGAGTCGGGCGGCGACCGCCCCGGACAAAGCCGGAACGCTGGATACGCCTGAAACGACGGACACCCCCGCCGCCTTCGCCTCGGCGTCCAGGGCGCCGATTCCGGCGACGAAGGCGGAGCCGTCGGCAATGTCGAGATAGTGGCAGCCGGCCGCGATCGCGGCTCGAGCCGTCTCGTAACCCGAGCCCTGGAACGGCCCGGCGGCGTCGACGAGCGCGAACGGGCGGAGACGCTCGAGCGTTTCGGCGAGGCTTGGATCGAGATCCACGGCAACGAGCCGTTCCCGGCCGGCGCAAAAGGCTTCGGCGCGCTCGACGCTTCGGCCGGCGACGAGCATCTCGAAGCCGGCCGCCGCGCCCCGCTCGGCGATTCGCCCGCCGAAATTTCCGTAGCCGCCGAGGACGAATATCCGCTTCACGGGATCCGGTCTGATTCTGCCGGGGGCGGCCTTCAGCGCGGAGTCGGCTTGCGGGGCGGGCGGCCGCCGCCGCCTTTCCCGGTCGGGCGGGAGGGCGCCGGGCCGTCGCGCTTGGGCGGGGGGCGGCGGAACGGGCGGTGCTGGCCGGCCGGCGGCGCGGCCCCGGGCCGCGGCGGGCGGGGCGCCGCGGGTTCGCCGCCCGAGACCGAATAGCCTTCCTTCTGAAGCCGGGAGAAAGCCGCTCGAACGCTCGCGGAGACGGCGCTTTGAACTTCGGCCGGCAGGTCGGCCAGGGTCGTGTTGGCATGGATCGCGTTCAGGTCGCGAAGCAAATTGTTGGGCAGCCCCTTCGAGGCCGCCTTGAGGGCCGCGATCGCGTCGAGCACGGCGGCGGCGACGATCTCCTGCATGATCTCGGTGGCGGATTTCCTCATGACTTCCGCCTTAGCCCAGTGCCGCCGCCCTTGTCGCCGTCAGAAAACAAGCGGCGACGTCGATTGCCCCTTTTTCCGGCGCTCGGCGGGACGGCCCGGTTCGCGCCCTACCTTCAGGAGGCGAAAAAGGATGTAGAGACCGAGAAGAAGGGCTCGGCGGGGACGGCCGGCGCGACACGAGCTGCGGCCCGAATTGGGGAGCTACGATTGCCATTTCTTTGAGTGGGCAGTCCGGTCTTGCATTTGCCGGCAATTTACCCTGAACTGATCGCACAGAAGGGGGCTGCTGTCATGAAAATCCGATTCGTCGCGCTTGCCGCGTTACTTCCGCTCGTCGCCAATTGCGACAGCTTGGCCAAGCCAAGTCTTACATGCACCGATGAGGACGCGGTCGCTACGACGTTGCAGGTGGTCAACAATAAGGTGGAGAAGCAGGTGCGCAACGCGCTGGAGCGCGATGACGGCACCGCCGTCGTCGGAGTGGCCAAGATTAGGGCAACGTTGAAGCAGCTGAGATTGAGCATCCAGGACATCAGGACATCGAAAGAGGATCCGAACAGCACCAAGAAGTTCTGCACGGGCCGGTTCAAGGTGGTCGTACCCGCGGAGGTTCTCGAGGATGCCGAAAAAGGCCGGGAGCTGGCCGAGCAGGGCTCCGTCGCTGACCTGGCGGAGCAACAGAATTTCGAGGCCGAAGCGAACGCCTTCACCTCGGACATCAGTTACGATGTGCAGCCCACCGACGAAGGCGACAAGGTCTATGCGCAGGTCGAGGATGGCGACAACGTCTACAGCTTCGTGAGCGGAGTCGTCGCCTCGCATCTCGCCCGCAAGGCCCTCGAGAATGAGAAGGCTCAGCAACAGCAGGCCCTGGCCGCCCAGCAGCAGGAGGAAGCCTCGGCGCTCGCCGATCAGAGAGCGGCGACCCTTGGTGAAGCCAAGGCCGAGAACCAGCTTGCCGAGCAGACGATCAACACGGTGTGGAGCAATATACCGTCGGAAACCCGCTCTTCGCTGCTTCCGCTGCAGCGCGCCTGGATCAAGAAGAGGACAGCGGATTGCCGGATCGAAGCCGCGGCCAATTCGACCGACCCGCAGGAGCGGGAAGCGAGCCGGCTGCGTTGCGACACTCGCCTCACCTACGACCGGGCGAACCAGCTTCGTGGCTACGCAACCGAGACCACGGACGGAATGTAAGCCCGAGCCGGCGTGGTTAACCCGCCCTTTACCCTGCCCGTTTACCATGGCGGACGAGATGAGGGGGATTCGACCATGATGGGAATTTTGATGTTCGCGGCCGCCGCGAACGCGCCGGTGATGCTCGCCAGCAGGGACGAGGCGCAGTGGCGCCTGTTCGTCCGCACCAGCCTCCAGCGGCCGGCGGCGGAGCGGGGAACGAGGCTCAGGCAGCTCGAAGGGGCGGTGCGCCGGCTCGGGACCGAGCAAGACGCGCAGCGCCTGGCGGGCCCCGCCGGACTGTAATCGGTGCCTGGCACCAATTATGGCGAGGGTGGAAAATCAAAGCCTTAGAAATTGGTGCCTGGCACCAATTTTTGTTCAGCTGTAGAAATTGGTGCCTGGCACCAATTTCCGTTCAGGTCGGGGAGGGTTTAGCTCTAGCCCCGGTTCCGGACGTAGGTCCCCGGCGCCGGCTCGAGCGCCTTGAGCTTGCCCTTGCCGGGCACCCGCGCCTTCACCTTCGCCGCCTTGCCGCCGTCCGAGAGGCGCGCGTGCCAGTGCGGCCACCAGCTGCCTTCCTGGCGGGTGGCGCCTTCCAGCCAGGCTTCGGACGTCTCCGGCATCGCCGCGTTGGTCCAGAAGCCGTGCTTGTTGGCGCTGGGCGGGTTGATCACCCCGGCATTGTGGCCGCTGCCGCCGAGCAGGAAATCGACGTCGCCGCCGACCAGCCGGGCGCTATCGTAGGTGGCCTGCCAGGCGCTGACATGATCGTCCTTGAGGCTGATCGCCAGTAGCGGAGTCTTCACCGAGCCGAGATCGATCTTCACGCCGTCCAGCTCCAGGCCGCCTTTGGCCAGCTTGTTGTCGCGGAGCACGTCGCGCGCCCATTCGAGCAGGAAGGCGCGCGGGATATGGGCGCCGTCCGCGAACCAGTGGAGGATGTCGCTCGGCGGCGCCTCGCGGTCGAGGAGGTAGTGGTTGACCACCGACGACCAGATGAGGTCGTTGGCCCGGACCGCGCTGAACAGGGCCTGGAGATCCTGCGCGGCCATGAAGCCCTTGTGAAGGAGATGGCGCTCCATCGCCCGAAGCTGCTCGGGCTCGGAAAAGGTCGCCCACTGGCCGAGATGCGAGAAATCGAACATCGTCCCGATCGTGGTGGCGGAAGCGACCCGGCCGCTTTGCCCTTTCGCCGCGAGCGAGGCGAGCGCGATCGCGGCGAGCGTTCCGCCCATGCAGAAGCCGAACAGGTCGACCTCCCGCTCCCCGGTCGCCTTTTCGATGGCGTCGAGCGCCTCGATCGGGCCCTGGCGGATATAGTCGGCGAGACCCTTGTCCGCGAGCTCGGGCCCGGGATTGACCCAGGAGATCACGAAGACGGTATGGCCCTGCTCGACCAGCCAGCGGATCAGCGAGGATTTGGGCTGCAGGTCGAGGAGGTAATATTTGTTCACCAGCGGCGGAACGTAGAGGATCGGGCGCTTCCACACCTGGTCCGTCGTCGGCGCATATTGGAGGAGCTCCATCATCTCGTTGCGGTAGACGACGCTGCCCGGGGTGGCGGCGATGTCCACTCCGAGCTCGAACTCGGCGGCGGCCCGGCGCTGGACGATGCCGGGAGTCTCGGCGGCGTCGGCGAGAAGGTTGGCGAGGCCCGAGAGAAGGCTGATCGAGCCGGTGTCGATGGCTTTGCGGATCGCTTCGGGATTGGTCAGAGCGAAATTCGCCGGCGAGATGGCGTTCAGATATTGCTGGGTGAAGAATTCGAGCCGGGTCCGGGCGCCTTCGTCCAGCCCCTCGGCCTCCTCGACCATTTCCAGCGCGCGCTTGGCGGTGAGCAGATAGGCCTGCTTCAGATAGTCGAAGACCGGCTCCTCGCTCCACGCGGGGTCGTTGAACCGGCGGTCGCCGCGCTCGGGGGCGGCAACGGGGTCGACAGGCTTGCCCGAGGCCCGCGAGGCGGCGGACTGCCACAATTTGAGCCAGTCGGACGCGGCCTTCTGCTGCGCCTTGATGAGCTCGCCGGGATGGGTCCACAAATGCGTGGCGAACTCGCCGAAGGCGCGGGCCGGAGCCGCGGCGTCGAAGGGCTTGGGAACATGCGGGTCGAGCGGCCTGGCGGCGGCGCTGGTCGCGAGATGGACGGCGTTGGCGACCACCTTCGACCAGGCTTCGGCCAGATCGGCCGGGTTCGGCAGGGTTTCGGGGAGCTTGAAGACGGTGGAGGGGGTCTCGGTCATCGGGCTCCCTTACCCCGCCCGTCATCCCGGCGAAAGCCGGGACCTCGGCCCATCTGGCAGGGCCTTTGTTGTCCTGAGGTCCCGGCTTTCGCCGGGATGACGACTAAAGCGCCATCAGCTCCTCGAGCGCGCCGCAGTCGCGGGGACTGACGAACAGGAACAGCATGGCGCGGTCCGGGTTCCGGGCCGCCCAGCCCGCTTCGGGACTTGCCGGAGTGCGGAAATCCGCAGCCAGGACCTTGGCGGGGGCCTGATGATTGGCAAGCACAGCGGCGGTCCGAGCGTCGAACATGAAGTTTCTGCCTCTTGAAAGGATGATCCTCTCTCTCACGATCGTTCCGTCCCCGCCACCGGGATTGCACAGAAACCGTTGTGCATATATTCCCATACCCCATGGCCGACTTCGACTGGAACGACCTTCGCGCCTTCCTTGCCGTGGCGCGAAGCGGCCGGCTGACCGCGGCGGCGGCAAGGCTCGGGGTCGACCATTCGACGCTGTCGCGGCGGATCGCGGCGCTCGAGCATTCGCTCAAGGCCAAGCTCTTCGACCGAAGCCCGTCGGGCTATTCGCCGACCGAGCCGGGGCGTCGGCTGATGCCGCTGGCGGAGGAGATGGAGCGGCTCGCCCTCGGCGCGGCCGAGACCGTCGGAGGGAGCGCCGGCCTCGTCGAGGGGGTGGTGAGGATCGGTTCGCCCGAAGGCTTCGGCAGCTATTTCCTCGCGCCCCGGATCCAGAAGCTGAAGGCGCAATATCCCCAGCTCGTGGTCCAGCTCGTCGCCGCGTCGGCCGTCTTCAGCCTCGCCAAGCGCGAGGCGGACATCGCCATCTCGGTCAGCCGTCCGCCGACCGGCCGGCTCCAGGTGTCCAAGCTGATCGACTATGATCTCGGCCTCTATGCAGCGCCTTCCTATCTGGCGGGGGTCGCGGCCATCGGCGGCTTCGGCGACCTCAAGGGCCATCGTTTCGTCAGCTATATCGGCGACCTGCTCCATTTCCCGGAGCTCGACTTCCTTCAGCAGGTCGTCCCGGGCGGGATCACGTCGATGGAGAGCAGCAACCTCGTCGCCCAGACCCGCGCCACCCTGGCCGGGGCGGGACTGTGCGTCCTTCCCGCCTTCCTGGCGCGCGAGGAGCCGGGGCTGGTGCGCGTATTGGCCGCGGAAGTGAACCTTACCCGCTCGCTCTGGCTGACCGTCCACCAGGATCTGGCGGAGCTGGCGCGGGTGCGGGCGGCGGTGCGATTCATCAAGGACGAAGTCGAGGCGGCGCGGGGGCTGTTCAAGCTTTAAATCCTCCCCGCCGCGAAGCGGTGGGGAGGGGGACCACCCGAAGGGTGGTGGAGGGGTAATCGCCGAGGCTTCTGCCAGCTACCCCTCCACCAGGCTTCGCCTGGTCCCCCTCCCCATCTCACGATGGGGAGGATAACTTCCCCCCGCCTCAGGCCAGGGGCCTTTCATCGAATCGCTTGTCAACTGCACTGGTTGACTCACAAGCTGCCGCTACGGCGCGAATCGGCGTGCCCATGAGGGAGGGTGAAGATGCGGATCGCGACCATTTGCCTGGCCCTTCTCGCGGCGCCGGCGCTGCCCGGCTGCTCGGACGGCAGGTCGGCGGGCGAGGTCGAGCTGCTCAACGTCTCCTACGATCCGACCCGCGAGCTCTATCGCGACGTCAACGCCGCCTTTGCCCGCCAGTGGCAGTCGAAGACCGGCCAGGCGGTCCGCTTCAACATGAGCCACGGCGGCTCGGGCAAGCAGTCGCGGGCCGTCCTCGACGGGCTTGACGCCGACGTCGCGACCCTGGCGCTCGCCTACGATATCGATGCGATCAGCCAGCGGCGCCCCGAAGTCCTTCCCGCAGGATGGCAGGCGCGGCTTCCGAACAACAGCGCGCCCTACACCTCGACCGTCGTCTTCCTCGTCCGCAAGGGCAATCCGAAGGGGATCAGGGACTGGGGCGATCTCGTCCGGCCGGGCGTGCAGGTCGTCACTCCAAATCCCAAGACCAGTGGCGGAGCGCGCTGGAACTTCCTCGCCGCCTGGGGCCACGGGCTCAAGAGCGGCGGCTCCGAAGCGGCGGCCCGGAGCTTCGTCGCCCGCCTCTATCGCAACGTGCCGGTGCTCGACACCGGTGCGCGCGGATCCACCACCACCTTCGCCGAGCGCGGCATCGGCGACGTCCTGATCGCCTGGGAGAATGAGGCGTTCCTCGCCCAGCGCGAATTGGGCGCCGGCAAGTTCGAGATGGTGACCCCGTCGCTCTCGATCCTGGCCGAGCCGCCGGTCGCTTTGCTCGAGGGCAATGCGAAGCGGCGCGGCACCGCCCGGGTCGCCGAAGCCTATCTGCGCTTCCTCTACACGCCGGAAGCGCAGGAGATCATCGCCCGCCATCACTACCGGCCGCGCGACCCGGCGGTGGCGGCGAAGCATTCCGGCACCTTCCCACAGGTGGCGATGCTCCAGATCGACAAGGATTTCGGCGGCTGGGGCTCGGCCCAGAAGAAATATTTCGACGACGGCGGCATATTCGATTCCATCTATTCGGGCATCAGGCGCCGATGACGACCGGCTCGCTCGCGCTGGCCGCGAGCCCCCCGCACGGATCGAGGCGACGCGGGTTCGTCGAGCGCACCGCCTTGCCCGGCTTCGGCCTCACCTTCGGCTTCACTCTGGCCTGGCTGTGCCTGATCGTCCTCATTCCCCTGAGCGCCGTCTTCATCCGGACCGCCGGAATGGGTTGGAGCGAGTTCGTCGCGGTCGCCCTCTCCGAAAGGGCGCTCTCCGCCTACAAGGTGAGCTTCGGCACCGCTTTCGCCGCAGCCTGCGTCAACGGAATCTTCGGGCTGCTCATCGCCTGGGTGCTGGTCCGCCACGATTTCGCGGGCAAGCGGATCGTCAGCGCCCTCGTCGACCTCCCCTTCGCGCTTCCCACCGCGGTCGCCGGGATCGCCCTGACCGCGCTTTATGCGGGGAATGGGTGGCTCGGCCAATTCCTGGTGCCGCTGGGGATAGACGTCGCCTTTACGCCGCTCGGGATCGTCGTCGCTTTGATCTTCATCGGCCTGCCCTTCGTCGTCCGGTCGGTCGAGCCGGTGCTGGCCGACATCGGTCCCGAGATCGAGGAAGCGGCTCAGTCGCTCGGCGCGAGCCGGCTTCAGACGATGCGGCGGGTGATCCTTCCGGCGATCCTCCCCGCCTGGCTGACCGGATTCGCCATGGCGTTGGCCCGAGGCGTCGGCGAATATGGCTCGGTGATCTTCATCGCCGGCAACATGCCGTTCCGATCCGAGATCGCGCCCTTGCTGATCGTCACCCAGCTCGAGCAATATGATTATGCCGGAGCGACGGCGATCGCGGCGGTGATGCTGGTCATCTCCTTCGCTCTGCTCCTGCTCATCAACCTGCTCCAGGCCTGGGCGCGCAGCCGGAGCATCGACTGATGGCGGCCGGTCGCACCTCCGAAGGACGGATCGCCCGGGCCGCCTTGCTCTCGGTCGCCATGGTCTTCCTGGCGCTGTTCCTCCTGCTTCCCTTGGTCTCGGTCTTCGTCGAGGCGCTGAAGGGCGGAGTCGGAGTCTATGTCGAAAGCGTCACCCAGCCGGACGCGATCGCGGCGATCAAGCTGACCCTCCTGGTCGCGGCGATCGCGGTTCCGGTCAACGTCGCCTTCGGCCTCGCCGCCGCCTGGGCGATCGCCAAGTTCGACTTCCCCGGCAAGTCCATCCTGATCACCTTCATCGACCTGCCCTTCTCGGTCTCTCCGGTCGTCTCGGGGCTGATCTACGTGCTCCTGTTCGGAGCCCAGGGCTGGTTCGGCGAATGGCTCGCCGCGAACGACGTCGACATCATCTTCGCCGTGCCCGGGATCGTTCTGGCGACGATCTTCGTCACCTTTCCCTTCGTCGCCCGCGAGCTCATCCCGCTGATGACCGAGCAGGGCCGAGGCGACGAGGAAGCGGCGGTGTCGCTGGGCGCGAGCGGCTGGCAGGCCTTCTGGCACGTCACCTTGCCCAACATACGCTGGGGCCTGCTCTACGGCGTCCTGCTGTGCAACGCCCGGGCGATGGGCGAGTTCGGAGCGGTCTCGGTCGTCTCCGGCCATATCAGGGGGCGGACCAACACGATGCCGCTCCACGTCGAGATATTGTACAACGAATATAATTTCGCCGCGGCCTTCGCGGTCGCCTCTCTGCTCGCCCTTCTCGCCTTGCTCACTTTGGTGCTGAAGAGCGCGCTCGAATGGCGTTACGGCTATCACGGAAAAGGCGGGGGCCATTGAGCATCGCGGTCGACAATGTGGTGAAGCGCTTCGGCAATTTCGCCGCTCTCAACGGAGTCAGCCTCGAGGCCAAGCCGGGCGAGTTCCTGGCTCTGCTCGGCCCGTCGGGATCGGGCAAGACGACCTTGCTCAGGATCATGGCGGGGCTCGAATTCCCCGATTCGGGCTCGGTCCTGTTCGAAGGCCGCGACGTCACCGGCCTCGGGGTCAGGGACCGGAGGATCGGCTTCGTCTTCCAGCATTACGCCTTGTTCCCGCACATGAACGTCGCCGACAACGTCGCCTTCGGGCTGACCGTCAAGAGGCGGCGCGAGCGGCCGAAGCGGGACGAGATCCGGCGCCGGGCGCAGGAGTTGCTCGAGCTGGTCCAGCTCGGTCCTCTCGGCAAGCGGTATCCGGCGCAGCTTTCGGGCGGTCAGCGCCAGCGCGTCGCCCTGGCCCGGGCGCTCGCGGTCGATCCCAAATTGCTCCTTCTCGACGAGCCGTTCGGGGCGCTCGACGCCAAGGTCCGAAAGGAGCTTCGGCGCTGGCTGCGCGACCTTCACGACCGGATGGGGCTGACCTCGGTCTTCGTCACCCACGACCAGGAGGAGGCGCTCGAGCTCGCCGACCGGGTGGTGGTGATGGACCACGGCCTGATCGAGCAGGTCGCCGGGCCGCAGATCATCTACGACGAGCCCGCCACCGCCTTCGTCTACGACTTCGTCGGCGATTCCAACCGGATCCCGGTGACGGTGGACGGTGGCCGGGTGCTGTTCGCGGGCGAAGCGCTCGACGTGGCGGTGGAGCCGGCCCCCGACGGACCGGCCCTTCTCTATTTCCGGCCGCACGACGCGGCCCTGGTCGACGAAGGCTCGGCTGGCGCGCTGCCGATGCAGATCTGCCAGGCCATCCACCTCGGCGGAGCGACTCGGATCGAGGGCAACATCCCCGGCGTCGACCCGCTCATCGACGTCCGGATCCCCGGCCGCGACGTGCCCCCGGCGGGGCGGGCGGCAGGGCTGAAGCTGCTCCGAGCGCGGCTGTTCCCGGCGGCGGGCGAGGAAAGCTGAACCAAGCCCTGGCCCGCCCTTCTTCCCCTCCCCTACTCACGGGCAGGGCAAAAAAATGGTGACAGTTACCAATTTCCAAAAAATCGTGACAGTTACGAATTTCCGGAGGCGGCGGCCTTGGCCTGCGACGCGGCGAAATTCGTAACTGTCACGATTTTCTTCGGCCTTGGCCTGCGACGCGGCGAAATTCGTAACTGTCACGATTTTCTTCCGGCGCCTCCGGGCGTTCCGGACTCCCGACCTCGGTTCCGGCGAGGCGGTCTTTCGCAAGACGCACTGGCATTTTCCCAAAACCTCTCTTACTTTGCCCCTAAGGAGCAGTGGGGAGTGGTTATGCTGCCGGGCCTTGTCGCCTATTTGGATTCCGTGAAAGCCCGCGACCCGGCCCCTCGCAGCCGCTGGGAAGTCATGCTTTACCCGGGCGTCTGGGCGCTCGGCTTCCACCGCCTCGCCCACTGGCTGTACAAAGGCGAGCTGTATTTCCTCGCCCGCCTGGTCAATCACATCAGCCGTTTCCTGACCGCGATCGACATCCATCCCGGCGCCTCGGTCGGGCGGAATTTCTTCATCGACCACGGCTTCGTCGTGATCGGCGAGACCGCGACGATCGGCGACGACGTCACCATCTACCAGCAGGTCACCCTGGGCGGCACCAACCCGACCGGCGGAGTCGGCGGCAAGCGCCACCCGACGATCAGCGACCAGGTCATCATCGGCTCGGGCGCCCAGGTGCTCGGACCGATCGTCGTCGGGCCCCGCGCCCGGATCGGCGCCAATGCCGTCGTCACCAAGGACGTGCCCGAAGGCGCGACGATGATCGGCATTCCGGCCCGCTCCACCTTGCTCAGCGCGGAGCAGAGCAGCTCGGGCAATTTCCTGCCCTATGGGACGCCCTGCTCCGAGCAATTCGATCCGGCCACCCAGAAGCTCGAATTGCTCCAGTGCGAAGTCGAGGGCCTGAGGCGGCGGCTCGCCGAGCTGATCGAGGAGCGGGAAGGCCAGACCAGGAAGGGGCGCGGCCGCGCCTGATGGGTGAAATCCTCCCTTTTCCGGGAGCCTCTTCGCCGCAGATCGGCTTCACCCGGGCCGAGCTGACCCGGATCATCGATCTCTACGGACGGATGGTGGCGGCGGGGCTGTGGCGCGATTATGCGGTCGAGTTCGGACGCGACGGCGCCGCTTTCTGGGCCTTCCGGCGAACCGCCGAGCGGCCCGAATACAAGATCGAGAAGAAGCCCGGCCTTCGCAACCGCCAAGGCCTTTGGGCCTTGGTCGACGAGGCCGGAATCGTCGTTCGCCGCGGCGACGAGCTGGGGCCGGTGCTTGCGCCGCTCGAGCGGCGGCTGATGAAGGCGGTGAATGGATAGTTTTGCCTCCCCATCGCAGATGGGGAGGGGGACCCCGCGTAGCGGGGTGGAGGGGTCATTGGCGAAGGCTTCTGCCAGCTACCCCTCTACCGCCTTCGGCGGCCCCCTCCCCATGCTGCGCATGGGGAGGCAGGAAATCAGGCCGCCACCGCCCTGTCCGTGACCGGCAGCCGCGCCTGAAGGCCGGGCGGCAGCGGCCGGACGACCGAGCGGCGCACCCCGTGCCAGAAGGCCGAGAGCAGGAGCAGGCCCGAGCCGATGACGAAGGCGGCGAGCGCGATGTTCAGCTCGACCGCTCCGAACTCCCGGAACAGGCTGATCAAGGCGAACAGGACGTAGGCGAGGGCCGAGACGAGCAGGGCGCGCCGGTCGATCGCCAGGGCGGTCAGGCCGAGCAGGACGTAGACCCCGAGCACGACCAGGGCCTCTGCGATCGAGGCGTCGCCGTCGGTCAGCCCGAGCAGGCTGAAGATCGGGTGGACGATCAACGGCGCCGACAGCAGGTGAAGCCAGAAGGCGACGTCGGAACGGCGGGTCTCGCGGGCGCGGTCGGACGAATCCCACCACATGGCGAAAAGGAAGGTTCCGAGACCGAGGACGAGCGCGCTCGCCAGCATGACGTCTTCGAGCTGCGGAACGTCGCCGATCGCCGAGGCGATCAGGGCCATGGCTACGCCGACCAGGGTCATGGCGCCCACGGCGACGGTGATCGGAACCATGAACCGGCGCCAGTGGAGCCAGGTGGCGCCGGCGGCGACCGCCGCGGAGCCGGCAACGACCAGCGCGATGGCCCGCTCGTCATTCTGGAGATTGGCCTCCCCGATGGCGAGGACGAAAGCGGTGAGCGCGGTAAGCGCCACCCCGCCGGTGAAGGCGAGCAGAAGGATGATGCTGGGCAGGGCCATTCGCCGCTTGCGGGTGAAGAATTCGGCGAGGCCCCAGGCGGTGCCGGCGACAAGCAGACCGGCGAAGGGGGTGGGCCCGTCGCCGTCGATATGCGGGCCGACCGCGTTTCCGATCCAGCCCACCGCGAAGAGCAGGATCGCCGCCGCGATGGCGACGAAGATATCGTTGAAGCCGGTGAGAAGGCGGAAATGCTCCTCGTCGACGACGGCGCCCCCGCTTCGTCCGGCCACGTAGTTGCGAAGCCCCGAGGCGGCGTCCGGGCTCAAGGCCCCCGCCGCGACCGCCGCTGCCAGATCGCTGTCGCTATACATGTTTTTTCCTCCCTGAACGGAAGGCCCCTTAGCATAAGTGTATTAGTGTATCAATACGGCAAGGCCCCACATCCACCAGAAAATCGTGACAGTTACCGATTTCGACCGCGCTCATGCCCGGCCACCGAGACTCGAAAATTAGTAACTGTCACGATTTTCTGTGGGCTCGTTATCCGCCCTGGAGCACCCTCATGATCAGCATCGCCTGCTCGGCGCCGGATTGGGGGACGATCTCCTGGGTGCGGTCGGTGATCCTGTCCCAGTTGGCGGCGACCTCCTCGACCGTGCGGCGGCCCTCGGGTAAAGCGTAACCGGGGGTGAGGGTGACGTAGGCGGCCTGGACGACGCCTCCGCCGGCGCCGACGATCGCGTTGCTCGGCGCGTCCTCCGAGACGAGGTAGAGCGCGGCCGGAACGACATTGTCGGGATTGAACAGAGCGAGCAGCTCGGGCGGGAAGATGTCCTCGGTCATCCGGGTCGCCGCCGTCGGCGCGAGGGAATTGACCCTTATGTCGTATTTCGCGCCCTCCAGATGGAGCGTCTTGGCGAAGCCGGCGAGGCCGAGCTTGGCGGCCCCGTAATTGGCCTGGCCGAAATTGCCGTAGAGGCCGGTCGAGCTCGAGGTCATCAGGATTCGGCCATAGGCCTGCTCGCGCATCGTCTCCCACACCGCCTTCGTGCAGATGGCCGAGCCGATCAGGTGGACGTCGACGACCGCCCGGAAATCCTCGACGCTCATCTTGGCGAAGCTCTTGTCGCGAAGGATTCCGGCATTGTTGATCAGGATGTGGACGCCGCCCCAGCGTTCCTTCGCCGCCGCGACCATGGCCTCGACCTGCTCCGGATCGGTGACGCTGGCGCCGTTGGCGACGGCTTCGCCGCCCGCGGCCTCGATTTCCTCGACCACCCCGAGCGCGGCGCCGGAGCTTCCCGAGCCGTCGCGGGCGCCGCCGAGATCGTTCACCACCACCTTGGCGCCGCGCCGCGCGAGCTCGAGCGCATAAGCGCGTCCGAGGCCGCCGCCGGCGCCGGTGACAATGGCGACGCGGCCTTCGAAGCTGATGGTCATGACGTTAAGATCCTCCCGCTATCTTGAAGCGGGAGGCTCATGGCAGATCGAAGCGGGCAAGGACAATGGGGACGCCGCGAACGGCGCCCCCATCGGAAGTCTAGCGGGCGCGTCCGCGCTCGTAGGTCTGCGTGCAGCGGTCGGTGACGGTGCGCGTGCACGGCGGCAGCGGCCCCGAGGCGGTTGGGGTCGGCGCTGCAACGGTCGTCATCGGGCTTCCGGCCGGAACGGTGCGAGCGCCCTCGTTATAGCCGGCCGGAGCGGTGGCGGGGTCCGAAACGACCCGGATTCCGCGGGCGTCGGTTTCCGGAGCGGTGTTACCCGCGGCGACGGCCTGTCCGGAGCCGGTCCTCATCGTCGACATATTGCCGGGCGCGGGGGCGGGCGCGGCCGGCGGCGCCATGTCGGTCGACGTATCGGTGGGGGTGGTCGACGCGGGCGGCGGAATCGAAGTCGTCGCATCCGGTGGCGTGGTCGCGTCCGTGGCGGTATCGGTCGTGGTATCGGTGGTTTCGGCCGACGTATCGGGTTCTTCCTGGGTCGTTGTCTGGGCAATTGCGGCGGTACCGAGCATCAGCGCGGCGGCCATCATGACGAGCTTCATTTGTCGAGCCTCCTCTTGGGGTGGGCGGATCGCGCGAAAAGACGCGCTCGGGTTCTAAACGACCCCGAAACAGTTTTTCTCCTCGGGTGGTCGGTGGAAGGGAACGGGGCACCCGCGAACGGGCGCCCCCCGAAGACCCTAACGGCGGACTCCGCGCTCATAGGCCTGGACGCAGTGATCCTTGACCGTTTTCGAGCAGCGTTGCGGGGCGGCCGTGCTCGCGGGCGAGGCGGCGCCGGCCTCGCAGGTCGGATAGCCGGTGGTATTGGCGTTGTAGCCGGCAGGCGTGCAGGCCTGACCGTCGGGATCGGTGCCTTGCTGGCTGACCCCGCGCGGCCCGCTGGCCTGCGACACGTCGTCGACCGTATTGCCGGATTGCGCCATGGCGGCGCCGCCGAGGGTGAGCGCCGCGGCGAAAAGGATGATCTTCATGGATTGGTACTCCTTGGACAAAGCGGCCGCGCCTTACTCCGGCGGCCCGACCCTACAAACGAGGGCGAAACGATTTTTCTCCCGGCGATCGTCCACAAGCGGGACAGTCGGGCTCGACCCGTCTCGCCAACGGGCCGCTTTACCCTTATGAAAGAGGCTTCAGGTAGATGCGGACGCCATGAGCGACAGAAGCGACGGAGCAGACAGGGATAAAGGCGCGCTGCCGAGCCGCCGGGTCGTGCTTGCGCTCGGCGCCGCCGCGGCCTCTACGGTCGTCACGATCCGGCCCGCTTTGGCGCAGACCGCCGGCTCGGTGCTCAATTGCGAGATACCCGTGCCCGCGCCGCAGGCAGGCGCCGGCCAGTTCATCGCGGCCGACGGAAGCCTCGTGCCCGCCGGAACCGCCGGCGCCTATCCGCCGCTCGCCCGGCCGCTCAAGGGCGAGGAGGTCAAGGCGATGCTGAACGGCGGCCGCCCCCCCGCCGGCGTCGACGGCGAGGCCGCCCAGGCCTACGCCAATTATATTCGCCGTCTGCAGGCGGGGATGAGCGGTTTCACCTGCTACGCCTCGCTGCAGATGCCGCGCTGAGCCGAAGGGCGGCCGGGGTGGCCGCGTCCCTCTACGCCGCCGACCCGCCCGACGCGATGCGCGAGGTCGAGATCGAGGGCCTGACCCTCCTCTACCATCGCAGGTCCGGCCTCACCCATTTCCTCGCCCCGCCCGCCCCGCAGATCCTCGCCGCCCTCGCGGGCGGACCGGCGGGCGCGGAAGCGATAGCGGCTCGGATAGGCGAGGCGTTCGAGATCGAGTCCGAAGACCCCGTCGCCGCGATCGGCGCGCGACTGGCGGAGCTCGAAGCCGCCGGCCTCGTCTGGCGGACATGAACCACGTCTTCCGGCTCCAGGTAGGGCCCGTCTCCTTTCGGATCGGCTCGCAATGGCGCCAGCCGGTGGCCCAGCTCCGGCGCCTCTATGCCGGCTATCCCGAGCCGGACGGAATCTGCGACTTCACCGTCCGGCTCGAAGCGGAGCGGGCGTGGCGGCGCTGGATCCGTCCGTCGGTGGCGATCCGCGGCGATTATGTGCTCCCCGACGCGGCGCCGCTGCCGCTGGCGCAGGGCCTGCTTGCCGCCGAGATGGGCATGAACCTGCAGATGGCGCTGGGCCAGAAGAAATTCCTGCTGCTCCACGCCGCAAGCGTCGAACGGGACGGGCGGGCGCTTCTTCTGACCGGTCATTCGGGCGCCGGCAAATCGACCCTTGGCGCCCTCCTGGGCGAGCGCGGCTGGCGCTTCATGGGAGACGAATTCGCGCTTCTCGGCCTGGAGGACGGCCGGCTCCACCCCTTCCCTCGAGCGGTCAGCCTGAAGAACGAATCCCTGGCCCTGTTCGACGGCGTCGACCCCGCCCGGCTCGGACCCGTGCTGACCGGAACGCCCAAGGGCAGGATCCGCCATCTTCGCCCCAACCGCGAGGCCGTAGCGCGGATGGGGGAGCCGGCGAGGCCGGTCATGATCCTCTTTCCCCGCTTCGGGCGCGACCTCGAGCCGATCGTGCGCGACGTGGGGGCCGCGGAGGCGTTCATGCGGCTGACCCAGGCATCGACCAACTACGTCGCCCTCGCCGAGCAAGGGTTCGATGCCCTCACCCGGTTCGTGGGCACTTTTCCCTCAAAGGCGATCGACTATGCCGATACCGCCCAGGCCGAAGCGCTGGTCGACGATCTGTGGCGGAGCGCATGAGGGACTCCCGCTGGCTCGCCCGGCTGCTCGCCGACCCGGGGTCCGCCGCGCAGGTGACGGACTGGACGTCGCTGATCGCGATCGCCCGCGCCGAATCGCTGGCCGGAAGCCTCGCCTGGCGGCTGAAGGGAATGGAGCTTCCCGAGGGGGTCGAGGCCCTGCTCGAAGCGGCGCGGCGCGATTCCGAAGCCGTCCGGGTCCAGGCCCTTTGGGAAGCGGAGATGGCGCGGCGGGCCCTGAAGCCGCTCGGGATTCCGGTCATCCTGCTCAAGGGCACGGCCTACGCCGCCGCCGGGCTCGAGGCCGGCCGCGGCCGCTCGATCGGCGACCTCGACATCCTCGTCCCCCGCTCCGCTCTGCCCGACGTCGAGCGCGCCCTCCTCGCCGCCGGCTGGGAATGGGTGAAGGAGGATGGCTACGACGACCAATATTACCGCCGCTGGATGCACGAGCTGCCGCCGCTGATCCACCGCGAGCGCGACCGGATGATCGACGTCCACCACGCCATATTGCCGCTGACCGCCCGGCCGAAGCCCGACATGGCGGCGATGATCGCGGCTCGGGTGCCGCTCGCCGACGGCCTCTTCACCCTCGCGCCGGCGGACATGATCGTCCACTCGGCGGCCCATCTTTTCGCCGACGGCGATCTGGCGGGGGGCCTGCGCAATTTGTGGGACATCGACCGGCTTCTGCGCGAGTTCGGTGAGCGCGACCCCGAATTCTGGCCGGCGCTTCGCGATCGCTCGGACCGGCATGGCCTGCTGCCGGCCGTCGGGCGGGCGATACGCCTCGCCCACCACCTGTACGGCACACCCGTTAATTGGGGACAGTTACCAATTTCCCCCGGCAGAGCGCTCTCCGGTAAGGCTCGACGCGCCGAAATTGGTAACTGTCACCAATTACTTGCCGCCGATGCGTTGTTCCGTCGCCGGTTGCTGGCGCTCGACGGCTGGGGCCAGGCAACGCGTCCGTTCACACGCCTGGGCTTCTACGTCCGCTCGCATTGGCTGAGGATGCCGCCGATGATGCTCGCTCGGCATCTGTGGGTGAAGGCGCGCAAGAAGCGCTAGGCGCCAGCGCCCTCGAGCGGCTTCCAGCCGAGCTCCTCGAAGGGCGGGCTGTAGCCGCGGCGGCGGTATTGCTCCTCCGGAAGGTCGAAGGCGACGCTTCGGTCGACCACGCGCGCCGTATCGGGCGATCCGCCCGAGCCGCGCGTCTTGTAGGTGCCCTTGCCGTCCATTCAGCCTCCTGGTTGCGGACAGCCTACTACAAGTCGGGCGCCCCGGCGAGGCGTTCGAGCGCTCCCGCCGTCCGCCACGATCGTCGACCAAGGCATCTCGGATGCTTTCGCCGGGCCGGTATGGAAATGGCAAGCTTAACGTGCGATTGGCCGCGCATGAGCAGGCCGCTTGCCGCCGTGATCCTTGCCGCCGGCAAGGGGACGCGGATGAAATCCGACCTCCACAAGGTGCTGCACCCGATTGCGGGGCGGCCGATGATCGAGCATCTGCTCGACAGCGTCGAGACCCTGGGCGCCGAGCGGGTGGTGGTCGTCGTCGGCGACCGGCGCGAGCAGCTGGAGAAGGCGCTTTCCGGACGGGTGGAGTTCGCCGTCCAGGAGCCGCAGCTCGGCACCGGCCACGCCGTCCTTCAGGCGAAGGAGGCGCTCGCCGGCTTCGAGGGCGACGTGCTCCTGCTCTCCGGCGACGTCCCCTTCATCCGTCCGGCGACGATGCGCTCGATGCTCGACGCGCTTCACGGCGCCGCCGATCCTGCCGCGGTCGTCCTGGGCTTCCGCCCGCCGGACGCCGCGGCCTATGGCCGGGTCGTCGCGGGCCCGGACGGGCGGGTCGCAAGGATCGTGGAGCTGAGGGACGCGACCGACGAGGAGCGCGCCATCGGCCTGTGCAATTCCAACCTGTTCGCGGTCCGGTCGGGCGATCTGTGGAAGCTGCTGGAAGGACTCGGCAACGAGAACAGCCAGAAGGAATATTACCTCACCGATATCGTCGCGATCGGCGCCGCCGCCGGGCGCTCGACCCTACTCATCGAAGGCGAGGCGGCGGAGGCGATCGGCCCGAACAGCCGCTCCGAATTCGCCCTCGCCGAGGCGGCCTGGCAGTCGAGGCGGCGCTTCGAGGCGATGGCCGAAGGCGCGACCCTGATCGCGCCCGACACGGTGTGGTTCGCCTTCGACACGAAGCTCGGCCGCGACGTCACGATCGAGCCCGACGTCTTCTTCGGGCCGGGCGTCAGCATCGCCGACGGCGTCCGGATCCGCGCCTTCAGCCATATCGAGGGCGCCACCATCGCCGCCGGCGCCGAGATCGGCCCCTATGCGCGCCTTCGCGCGGGCACCGTCATCGGCGAGAAGGCCAAGATCGGCAATTTCGTCGAGACCAAGAAGGCGATTCTGGGCCCCGGCGCCAAGGCCAGCCACCTCACCTATCTCGGCGACGCCGAGGTCGGCGCGGGCGCGAACGTCGGCGCGGGCACGATCACCTGCAATTACGACGGCTATTTCAAATATGGCACCGTGATCGGCGAGGGCGCCTTCATCGGCTCCAACTCGGCTTTGGTAGCCCCGGTCAGGATCGGCGCCGGCGCGATCGTCGGGGCGGGTTCGGTCGTGACCCGCGACGTCGAGGCCGACGCCCTGGCGCTGGCCCGGGGGGCGCAGGAGGCGAAGCCCGGCTGGGCGGCCCGCTTTCGGGCGGCGATGTCGGCGAAGAAGAAAGCGGGTTGATCTAGCCCGTCGCCCCAGCGAAGGCTGGGGCCCCAGGGCGAGTTCTCGCTGGGATGCCAGCCTGCGCTGGCATGACGGGAGGTAAGCGGAAAACATGTGCGGAATCATCGGCATCGTCGGGCGTTCGGAAGTGGCCGACCGGCTCATGCAGGGGCTGAGGCGGCTCGAATATCGCGGCTATGATTCGGCCGGCCTCTGCACGATCCTGGGCGGCGCTCTCGAACGCCGCCGCGCCGAGGGCAAGCTCGACAATCTCGCCGCGGAGCTCGCCGCCAACCCGCTCGCCGGAACGATCGGGATCGCCCATACGCGCTGGGCGACCCATGGCGCTCCGACGGTCGGCAACGCCCATCCCCACATCGTCGGCGGGGTCGCGCTCGTCCACAACGGAATCATCGAGAATTTCCGCCCGCTTCGCGAGGAGATGCAGGCGGCCGGGCGCACCTTCCAGTCGGAGACCGACAGCGAGGTCGTCGCCCATCTGATCGACCACCAGCTCGGGCAGGGCAAGTCGCCCGAGGAAGCCGTCGCCGCAACCCTCCCCCGACTCCATGGCGCTTTCGCCATCACCATTCTCTTCCGGGATCATCCCGATATTCTGATCGGCGCCCGCATGGGCGCGCCGCTCACCGTCGGCTATGGCGAGGGCGAGACCTATCTCGGCTCCGACGCCCTGGCGCTCGCCGGCCTCACCCAGCGCATCGCCTATCTCGAAGAGGGCGACTGGGCGGTGATCGGCCGCGACGGCGCGAGCCTCTTCAACCGCGCCAACGAACCCGTGGAGCGCGAGATCGTCACCTCCGGCGCGTCGGACGCCGCCGCCGACAAGGGCAATCACGCCCACTTCATGCAGAAGGAGATTTTCGAGCAGCCGATCGTGGTCGCCCAGACGCTCTCCTCCTATTTGCGCCCGTTCGAGCGCAAGGTCGCCCTGCCGGCGATGGACGAGGATTTCGCGAGCGTCGCCCGGGTGACCATCGTCGCCTGCGGCACCAGCTACTATGCCGGAATGGTCGCCAAATATTGGTTCGAGCAATTCGCCCGGGTGCCGGTCGACCTCGATGTCGCTTCTGAATTCCGCTACCGCCAGCCGGTGCTAGAGCCGGGCGGGCTCGCCCTGTTCATCTCGCAATCGGGCGAGACCGCCGACACTCTGGCCGCCCTCCGCCACGCCCGCGCCGAGGGCCAGCGAATCGCCGTCGTCGTCAACGTGCCGACGAGCTCGATGGCGCGCGAGGCGGATTTGCTGCTCCCGACCCACGCCGGCCCGGAGATCGGAGTCGCCTCGACCAAGGCCTTCACCTGCCAGCTCGCCGTCCTGGCCGCGCTCGCCGCCAAGCTCGCCCGCGACAAGGGCCGGATCAGCGAGGATGAGGAGCGCGAGATCGTCGACCATCTCGCCGAGGCGCCGGCGGCGATGAACGCCGCGCTCGGCCATGACGAGGAGATCGCGGCGATGGCGCCGCTGATCGCTCAGGCGCGCGACGTCCTCTATCTCGGCCGAGGCGCCGACTATCCGCTCGCCATGGAAGGCGCACTCAAGCTGAAGGAGATCAGCTACATCCATGCCGAGGGCTATGCCGCCGGCGAGATGAAGCACGGCCCGATCGCGCTCATCGACGACAGCGTCCCAGTCATCGTCCTCGCACCCTCGGGCCCCTTGTTCGAGAAGACCGTCTCCAACATGCAGGAAGTCCAGGCCCGCGGCGGCAAGGTCGTCCTCATCTCGGACTCGGAAGGCCTGAAGGCCGCCGCCGACGACCGGCTGCTGGCGACGATCGAGATGCCCAGGGTCCACCCGCTGATCGCGCCTTTGGTCTACGCAATCCCGGTCCAGCTGCTCGCCTATCACGTGGCGGTGGCGAAGGGCACGGACGTCGACCAGCCCCGCAATTTGGCGAAGAGCGTCACCGTCGAATAGCCGCGGCCTTGCCGCTTGGTCGCCTGGTTACCCGGGCGGCGGCTGGATCAGATCAGTCCGGCGGCCCTGAGCTGCAGGAAGCGCTCCATCATTGCGGCCTGGTAGGCCTGGTAGGCCCGGTAGGCGTAGAGCTGCTCCAATCGCGGGTCGAGGCCGTAGCCGCCGCCGTTGCCCGGCGGCGGCGCCCGGCCCGGCCACCATGCCGGTTGCTGGGCGATGGGCGGAACCCTCGGCGCGGTCGGGACCTGGTCGTGGACCGGCCTAGAGCCGATGCCGGCGGCCCCGGCGCCCATTCCGATCAGCGCGGCGGCGACGCTCGGCACGCCTGCGCCGCCGCGGAGCGGATCGGGGATGACCGGAGTGGCCGAGCGCTGCAATATTTCCCACAAGGCGGCGACCCGGCCCTGCCGCGGCCTGCCGCGCAACTCCGGATGGTGAGCGAGCAGCAGGGCAACCAGGCCGGTGACGTGCGGAGTCGCCATCGACGTCCCGTCCCAGGAGGCATAGCCGCCGCCCGGAACCGTCGAGATGATGGCGACTCCCGGGCCGCTCAGCCTGACCTCAGGGCCGAAGCAGCTGAACTTGGCCGAGAAGGCGCCGTTCGCTCCGACCCCGGCCGGCGACACGGTCGTCGCATGGTAGCTGTCCTCGGGATATTGACCGGTCTGGCCGATTGCGGAGATGGTGATCGATTGGGGCAAGCTGCCGGGGAATTGCACCGGTCCCGCCGAATTGCCTGCCGCGACGACGCAGACGATTCCGTTTTCGACGGCCGCCGCGATCTTCTGCTGGATGAGCTCGGAGGGCTGATCGCTGCCGAGGCTGAGGTTGAGGACGTCGATCTGTCGTTCGATCGCCAGATCGAGCGCTTCGAGCAGATCGCTCGACCGGCCGCCCGGGAACACCTTGAAGGCATGGATCTCGGCGGCCGGGGCAAATCCGGCGATCCCGGCCTGGACGTCGCTTCGGGCGCCGATGATTCCCGCACAATGGGTGCCGTGCGACATTTCGTCGTTGGCCCAGCCCTCGCCGCCGTCGTCGGTGACCAGATCGGCGCCGTTGGTGACATGGCGAAGCTGCGGATGCTTGTTGTCGCAACCCGAATCGATGATTCCGATCTTGATCCCCGCACCGCGCGCGGCGGGCTCGATGCCAAGCTGGTCGAGGCCCATCATACGCTGGCCCCAGCCGACCATGCCGGTGCGTGGAAAGCCCTCGAAGGTTTCGGAGAGGCCTTTGAGCGCGATCGTCGCTGTCTCGCCCTCGACGAGCTGGGGACGCATGATGACCTTGTCCCAGAAATTGGCCGCCGGCTTCACGTAGATGCCGCGGATCGAGTCGATCGTCCCGCCGCCGACCGTGACCGTGAGCGAGCCCGACGCGTCGGTCTGCCCCTGGGCGGGGAAGGCCTGGCCGTAGACGGTCACCGAAGCCTTCGGGATGCCCTTGCCGTTCTTGTCGACGATCTTGAGCTGCACGTCCACGGAGACCTGGCTCGCACCGCCGGCGGTCGCATGGGCGTCGAGCAACTCCAGTTCGGGAGCGGTCGCGGCGTGGCGGAGCAGCTCGTTATGCTCGACGATGACGTTGGGCGGCGCGTTGGCTCGAAGGGCCTCGCCCTTCTCCAGGCTCATCTCGGCGACCAGGATGTCGCCGACGCCGGTGCCCGGCCCACCTGCGCTCAGCGCGCCGAAGCCGCGCCGCTTGATGCGGCGATGAATCTTGACGCCCGGCATGTTCGTCAATGCCTCCGCGAGCTGGTCGGTGGACATCGGCTGGAACTGGCCGGTGATCCGCGGCGCTATCAGATAGAGGCGCGGGCGGGCCTGCAGGCTGCCGTTCCCGGAGTTGGCGGCGGCGTCGGACGCCGGCTTGTCCGGGCCCTTTGCCGGGCCCTGGCCGGCCGGCTCCGCCTTGTTCTTGTCGGTCATTTCGCGTCCTCCCCAATGGTCAAATCCAGTTTCGGATTCGCCGGCCGGAGGAACGGTCCGTCCGTGCCGGCGAATCAGTAAATCAGCGGCGCGTCCGGCTCTATGATCAGGTCGTCCGCGAACTGCTCGGCGAGTTGCTCGAGGGCCTGCTTCGAGAGCTGGACGACGAGCGGCCCGCCCGGCCTGGCCGAGACGATCCGCGCGTCGTCCCGTCCCGCCACCATCTGCTGAAAGCCGAGGAGAGCGGCTTCGCTTCTGTCCTTGCGGCGGAGACCGACGAGATAGTGATCGAGCGAGTTGGGCATTGTCCTTCTCCAGTCGTGGACTTCCACATTCCACTATCGGAGCCGCGACCTGCAAGTCGTGCGACAATGCCCAACCGAAGACTCCCTCTCCCAGAGCCCTTCAGGCGTAGGCGTAATAACCGCCCGGAAGCTCGGGCGCGGCCTCGAACGGGATGTAGCGCTGCGCCCAGGGCGCCGCCATCGAGCCGATCTGGCGGCCGATCCCGGCATTGCCGAAATGGCCTCCGATGGCCCCGCCGACGGCGGGCAGCGCCCGGCTGATCAGATTGCCGAACATGCCCTGCGGAGCATATTCGCCGCCGCCTTGGCCGCCGTAATATCCGCCCGGAAGCTCGGGCGCGGCCTCGAACGGGATGAAGTGGCTGAACGCGCCGGCGACATTGCCGATCTGCCGGCCGAGACCGGCATTGCCGAAGCGCCCGCCGATCGCCGCGCCGATGTGGGGCGCCGCGAAGCCCAGCGCACTGCCGAACAAGCCCTGCGGCGCATATTCACCCTGATAATCCTGATAATATTGCGTCATTTTCTCATCCTTCCGCTGAATTATTACGCAGTTGATCGTTCACCTAACAAGGTGTCGAGGATCACTTGCCCATGCTTGGCGCATGTGCATCAAGTAGAGCACGAGTCTCTCACGACATGACTGAGTCGCCGAGTCGCTGCATTTTTTATATTAGCTCGATTATAGAGTCAACTGGACCGGAGAGTGCACCGATAGCCAAGTTAATAGGCTTGTATATTAGGGTTTTCTTACGCCGTGACTCTAGCGGATTATGGTCCGAATACAGCAGCTGCCCAGTGTACTATCCGGTCCTTCGGTAACGGAGAAGGCGGGGCCGCGTTCAGTGTCCTGGAACACCTCGCTCTTAGAGAGGTACCCATTCTGCTGGAACCCGGGAGGTATCGGACCGGGCGCGACTGGCCGATCGAACAAGTTTGCTTGCGGTTTCGAGACGGGCTCTGCGATCAGCCGTCGGCGAACGCTGCCATCTGTCCAGCCAGTGCGCGCTGGAAGGCAGGCCTCGATTCGCAACGGGAAAGCCACGCGGCCAGCGTCGGCTGCTCCGCGACCAAGCCCGTATGGCGCAATATCCTCAGCACCGTCGCCATCATCAGGTCGCCGACGGTGAAGCGGGCGCCGTCGACGAACGGCCCGTCACCAAGCGCCGCTGCCAGCTCGGCGAGGCGCTTTCTCACCGCGGCTTCGGCGCTCGGACGCCTGAGCTTCGCCCATTCCTGGTCCGCCGCGAACAGGTCGATTCCGGCCAGATCCTGGATCGGCGGCTCGATCGTGTTCAGGGCCGCGAACATCCATTCCACCGCCCGCGCCCGGGCCGCCGGGTCGCCGGGCAGCAGATTCTCGCTTCGGTCCGCGATCCGGAGCACGATCGCTCCGGATTCGAACAGCTTCAGGCCGTTCTCCTCATAAGCGGGGACCTGCCCGAACGGCTGCCAGGCGCGATAGTCTTCCCCATCCTTCTCGCCGTCCGCGAGCAGCTTCACCTCGTAGCGAAGCCCCGCTTCCTCGAGCGCCCAGCGAACGCGCAGGTCGCGCACCAGACCCTGAGCGAAGGGCGGCACCCATTTGAAGGCGGTGAGGGTGATCATGGATGTTCCTTCGCCGGGAAAATGGGGACAGTAACGAATTTCCCCGGCCCTGCACGCCCTTACGGCACCCGCGGAAATTCGGTGTGCGCCACCGAATTCTTAAGGGCAACTTATCGGTTGCATATCTTGCCGAGGGCCGTTAGTTGCGCAACCAGGAGGTTGCCTGTCATGACCGATCGGATCGAAAAGCGCATCGCCATCGCCGCGCCCGTCGAACGGGTGTGGCGGGCCCTGACCGACCATGAGGAGTTCGGGACCTGGTTCCGGGTGAAGCTGGAAGGGCCGTTCGTCCTGGGCGAGGTGTCGCTCGGGCAAATGACCTATCCCGGCTACGAGCATCTGAAATGGGAGGCGCGGGTGGTGGCGATGGAGGAACCGAGGCTCTTCGCTTACACATGGCACCCCTATGCGGTCGATCCTGACAAGGATTATTCCGGCGATCCTCAGACGCGGGTCGAATTCCGGCTCGAGCCCTTGGGAGAAGGCACCAATCTCACCGTGGTCGAAAGCGGGTTCGACGCCCTTCCCCCGGATCGCCGGGACGAGGCGCTGAGGTCGAACACCGGCGGCTGGGAGGAGCAGATGGCCAACGTCAAGGCCCATGCCGAGCGCTGAATCGGCCGCGCCGCTCTTCGCGGCGCTCGCCGACCCGACCCGGCTGGCCCTTCTGAAGCGCCTCGCGGACGGGCAGCCGCGGCCGATCGTCGCGCTCGCCGCCGGCAGCGCGCTCACCCGCCAGGCCGTCAGCAAGCATCTCGCGGTGCTCAGCGGCGCCGGCCTCGTCGCCCGCCGCCCCCGGGGGCGCGAGACGCTCTACGCGCTCCGGCCGGAACGGCTCGCGGAGGCCCGGGCCTGGCTGGATGACGTGGCGGCGCAATGGGAAGACGCGCTCGGCCGCCTCAAGGCACACATCGAAGCCTAGAAAATCGTGACAGTTACGAATTTTCCGCAGCCGCCCGGAATGCCGGCGCTTGCGCTAAATGCGTAACTGTCACGATTTTCTTCCGGCGGGGGCTAGGCTTCGCTGCCTTCACCCGGAGCGATCTTGCCCTGAGCCTCCCACACCCGGCGCAGGTCCTTGCGGATCGACGGGCCGGCGAGATGGGCGTCGACCGATTCGTGGCGCTCGCCCTTCAGAGTCGCGACGATGGCGGGAAGATTGTCGCATTGGCCGGAGCGCGCGAGCTCGAAGGCGCGCTCGACCGTGGTCGGACGTTCGCGGTCGCTGGAATTTCCCATCTCAGCGTCTCCCCGCGGAATCGGCGTCGAGCCGCAGGCGCGCATAGCGATTGGCGTTGCCGAGATGCCCTTCCCGCTCGCAGCCTTCGGCGGAACGCGCGGCCAGCCAGCGCGCCCCGGTCTCGAGCCGCTCGTAATAAGCGGGATCGGCGGGCGGGGGCGGCGCCGCGGCCGCGGCCTTGATGCTGTAGCGGCCGGCCAGATCGAGATGGACGAGCCGCGCCTGGGCGCTTGCCGCCCGCTTGGCGTTGGCGGCCGAGGCGCGCTTTCGGCCGAGCCAGTATTTCTGTTCCATGGATGAGACTTTCGCGCTGCAAGCGGGAGCTCCAAGTCTCCCTGTCACGCGATGCTTGCGGGCACGATCAGGTGATCCTCCCGGCCTAGCAGGTCGGAGCCGACAAAGCGAGCGCGACGCTCATTCGCAGAGGCGCTTCCAGGCGATCTCCATCACCGTGCCCGCCTCGATCGCCAGCGGTTGCTGCCAGGCCGTGGTGTAATCCTCATGCTGGGAGATCTTGCCGTCCGAATCGTATTTGCGGGCCGCGGTCGGGGTGATGGTGCGGCCGGGGCAGTCGACCCTCAGCCGGTAGGCGTCCAGGCTGGGCGCCGTTTCGCCGGGGTTGGAGAGGCGGAACCAGCCTTCGCGCTTGTCGGCTGTCATGACTACCGAAGTGATGTCGATGGCGATGCGCTGGCCGGTGCCGGCGGCGCCGAGATCGACCCAGCGCAGGGCCTGGGGCGGAGTCGCGCCGGGCTCCAGCCCCGGGGCCGCGCCCGGCGTCGGAGACCCCGCCGCCGGCGCCGGGCCCGGAGCGGCGGAAGCGGTCGCCGCCGTGGTGGCTCCGCAAGCCTCGAGAGTGGCCTTCACCTCGGGGCCGACCTTCGGATCCTGGACCAGGCCGGCGACGTAGGCGAGGTCGCGCGGGGTCAGAGGATTGCCCGCCTTCGGCTCAAGCCGCCGGGCGATGTCGTTGAGCTGGCGAAGCTGCCAGACGCTGAGGTTCTTGGTCAGCCGCTCGCCGACGCAGCGGCTCTGCTCGGCGGCGATGCCATAGCGTGGCAGCTGAGGCGCGATCAGGTTGTTCTTCGGCTTCCAATAATCGGCCGCATAGCCCGCGCAGCCGCCAAGCAGGCCAAAGGCCAGCAGGCCGAGGGTCGGCAAGGCCATTCCGGATTTACGCACTTCTCACCCTCTCGCTGACCGCCTGGAGGCGCGATAGCCCAAGCCGGGCGGCCGGTGAAGCCCGACGCTCACGCGCCCAGGCCGGACGGACGGCGACCGGATTGGCGCCGCGCGTCGCGGGCATAGACGTCGCGCTGCAACGCGACCCCGCGGGCCGGATCCGGCAAGGCGGTGAGATAGAGGATGTACACCGGCACCGGCTCGGGCAGGTCGACCCTTTGCTCGGGCGCCGGCCCGGTCGGGCGAGGCGGGGCCCTTCCGAACAGGAAGCGGGCGAGGCGCGGGGCGTCCTCCAGACGGACGCAGCCCGAGCTGATGCGCCGGTCCGAACGGGCGAACAGGCTCTTGTCGGGGAAATCGTGAAGGTAGATCCCGAGCCGGTTGGGAAGCATGAACTTCATCGCGCCCATGACATTGGCTCCGCCCGGTCGCTGGCGCATTCGAAGGCTCGTCCTGCCGCTCGCCACCGCCTTCCAATCCACCTGCGAGGCCCGGATCACGCGCGGCCGATCGCTCCAGTCGGAAAGCAGTTCCATATTTTCGCGCTGGAGGATTCCGGGCCCGGACTTGAGCACTTTTTTCGCCCGTTCGCGGGCGAGGTCGGGCGGCACGTTCCACCAGGGATTGAGAGTGACGAAGCGGATATAGCCGGCCATCGTCGGGGTCTGCATGCTTCGCTTGCCGACGATCACCCGCATCGGCCCTTCGACCCGGCCGCCGTCGATCATCCACAAACGCGCCGAGCCGGCGTCGACGATGACGTAGCGTCCCGGCAGGGCCGGGATGAGCCGGGCGCGGTCGAGATTGGCGCGGATCGCCTGCGCCTCCGACGCCGAGAGGCGGGGCGCTCCGGCGCGGCGATGCGCATAGCCCCGGCTCAGCGCGGTGTAGAGCGGGTTCATCGCCGTCGCCTCGGCGAGATGGCGTCCGAGGTCCGGGGCCGCGGCGGCGGCTTCGAGCAGGGCGCGGGCCTCCGGTGGCTCCGGAGCGAGCTCCTTGTCGACCCAGGTGACCTCGCTCTTGCCGCCGGCGGGAACCCGCAGGTCGCGGACGAAGGCGGCGTAGGCACGAGAAAGCAGCAGATCGGCGTGGGCCCGGGCGCCGGGATCGCCGGAGCGGGCAGAGTCGAGCGCGGTCGCGACCTCTGCAGCGCCGTATCGGGCCGGGTCCAGCCCATGATCGGCGGCTCGGGCGATCTCGCCGGCGAGCCTGAGCGCCTCCGGGCGGGGGCCGTTCCGGTCGACCCAGAGCGGCCGGCTTCCGCGATCGCGGTAGAAAGCGGCGATGTCGGCGGAGACCTTCACCGGCTGGAGCGCGGCGGCGATCGTCGCCGGAGCGGGAGGCGCGACCGGCGCGGCGGCCTGCTCGCAGCCGGCGAGCGGTGTCAGCAGGGCGCAAAAAAGGAGTGATCGCGAAAGCATCGGCGAATGCGATAGCATGACCGGGGGGCGGCCGCTAAGTCCCCGTTATCAAGCGGTTCCGCAATGGGACGGCTTCTATCCTCCCCACGGCGAAGCCGTGGGGAGGGGGACCACCCGAAGGGTGGTGGTGGGGTAGCCTGCACAGGCCTGCGCCAATACCCCTTCACCAGGCTTCGCCTGGTCCCCCTTCCCATCTTCGATGGGGAGGATTTACTTGCCCGCGAGGCTCGTCCCGGTCTCGGCGGCGCCGAGCAGCTTCAGGGCCACCTGGAATTCCTTGGCGGCACCGCGCTGGTTGTTGGCGCGGCACAGGGCCTCGCCGGTGCGCAGCCGGCGCGCGGCGTTCTGGGCGACGCTCCGCTCCGCGCCGGCGAGGGCGGCGCGGATCTGCTTCGGCATCGCCTCGCAACGCGGATCGGCGGCGGAGGCGGGGGCACCTGAGACAGCGAGCGTTCCGGCGAGGGCGAGGCCGGTGAGGGCGACGATGGCATTGCGCATGATTGAGGTCCTTCCCTGATCGTGAAACCTCAATTAGGCGCTCTGGATTTCTTTTATAATCCGCTATAATGTCGATGGGCCATGAAGCAGGAATACATAATCGCCCGAAACCAGCTCGACGGAGTCGAGGCCTTCCTGCGCGTCGCCGAACGGCGCAGCTTTCGGGCCGCCGCCGACGATCTCGGCCTCTCGCCCTCGGCGATCAGCCAGACGATCCGGGCGCTGGAGGGCCGCGTCGGAGTGCCCTTGCTGACCCGGACCACCCGAAGCGTCGGTCTCACCGAGGCGGGCGAGCGATTCCTCGAACACGCTTTGCCCGCCTTCGCCGGACTCACCGCCGCGTTCGAGGCGGCGCGCAGCTTCGGCGAGCGGCCGGCGGGCCTCCTGCGCCTCAACGTTCCGCGCGCCGCCATCCCTTTCCTGATCGAGCCCGTGATCGAGGGCTTCGCCGCCGCTTATCCCGACGTCGAGGTCGAGATATGCGGCGAGGACGAGCTGATCGACCTGGTCGAACGCGGCTTCGACGCCGGGATCCGGATGGGAGACTATCTGGAAGCGGACATGATCGGGATCCGGCTGACCCCGCCCTTCCGGCTCGTCGTGGCCGGCTCGCCCGCTTATTTCGCGAAGCATGGGCGGCCGTCGGAGCCGGCCGATCTTCGCCGCCACCGCTGCATCCGCTCGCGGGCGCCGAGCACCGGGGCAATCTCTCGCTGGCATTTCGACGTCGCCGGCCAGCCGCTCGAGATGAGCGTGGAAGGGCCACTGATCGTCAACGATCTCGACGTCGCCAAGGCGGCCGCGCTTCGCGACGTCGGCCTCGCCTTTCTCGCCGAGCCTCTGGTCACCGAGCCTCTCGCCGCCGGCCGCCTGGAGCTGACCCTCGAGGATTTCGCCGCCTGGTCGCCCGGCGCCTATCTCTATTATCCCAGCCGAACGCAGATGCTGCCCAAGCTGCGCGCCTTCATCGATTTCATTCGCGAGCACCGCCCGCCCGAGCGCTTCCTGAGCCTTGCGTCATCCCCGCGAGAGCGGCAATCCCGTCCTGAGACCCTCCAAAATTCGTGACAGTTACGAATTTCCGCAACTGAAAATAGTGACAGTTACGAGTTTCGGCTCGAAACAGGGGATGCAAAAATTCGTAACTGTCACGATTTTTTCTGAAATTCGTAACTGTCACTATTTTGTTCGTTCGCCGAGCTGGGTCATTTGGGCAGAATCAGACTTGCCTTCAATCCGCCCTCAGGCCGGTTCGTCAGCTCGAGCCTTCCGCCATGCGCCTGGGCGACCGCCAGAGCGATGGCGAGGCCGAGGCCGGCGCCGGCGCTTTCGCGATTGCGCGAAGAATCGAGGCGGCGGAAGGGCTCGAGCACGTCGGCGAGCCGATCCGCGGGGATTCCGGGGCCGTCATCCTCGACCCGGATCTCGATTTCCTCGGATCTCTCCTCGACGGTCACCGCAGCGCCGCCGCCATAGGCCAGCGCATTGTCCACCAGATTGCGAAGCGCTCGCCGAAGCAGGTTCGGCTGGACCGCCAGGACCGCGCGCGGAGACGGCCGGAACAGGGCGGCCAGGCCGAGCTCGCGAAGCTCCTCCACCACCGCGTCCGCCAAAGCGGCGAGGTCGACCGGCCGCACCGGCTCGCGCGCCCGCCCGGTCCGGGCAAGGGTGAGGATGTCCTCCAGAGTCGCCGCCATCTCCTCGACGGTCGCGACCAGCCGTTCGCGCTCGTCCTCGGGCCCCATATTCTCGGCTCGGATTCGAAGCGAGGCGAGCGGGGTCCTGAGGTCGTGACCGATCGCTCCGAGCATCCGGTCCTTCTCGTCGAGCAAGGCGAGGGTGCGGCGGTTCATCGCGTTGAACGCCTCGACCGCCCGGCGCAGATCGGAAGGGCCGCTCGGGGTCACCGGCTCGGCCGGAGTCTGGCCGCGGAAACCTTCGGCGGCACGGGTGAGGTCGCGAAGGGGCCGGGCCAGGCGCCGGGCGATCCACCAGGCCGCTCCGAAGACCAGGAAGAACAGCATCGCCGTCGCCAGCAGGAGACGGTGGATCAGCCAGCGGTCGGCGCTGGGCGCGTCGAAACGGGCGTCGAGCCAGCTTCCGTCGTCGAGCTGCGCCGCGAGGAGGAGAACCCGCCGCGTCTGATGATGGTCGGGCCCCCGAGGCCAGTGCATCCGGGCCACTCCCATCGGCGAAGCGGCGCGAACGGCCCGCACCGGCACCCGCGCCTCGCGCAGCGAATCCTGGAGCCGTTCCTCGATGTCGGCGTTGCGCTCCATGCCCTGGCGGTCGATCCCGCTTTGCGGGACCAGGCGGTAGGCGACCGCCGGTCCGGCGCGATGCGCGGAGAGAAGAAACGGCCGTTCCCGAGGCGCCGTCGCGGCGATGACCGCGGCCGCCTGGGTGAAGCGCCCGATCGCCGGCCCTTCGCTTCGGGCCAGGCTCAATTTCTGCTGCTCGTTGAGGAGGAAGGCGAAATTGACCGCCTGGGCGACGAGCAGGGCCGCGCCGATCAGGAGCAGCATCTGGCCGAGCAGGCTCGACGGATAAAGCCGCCTCACGGCCGGCGCACGTCGGCGGCGAGCATGTAGCCGCCGCTGCGGACCGTCTTGAGCAGGACCGGGCGTTTCGGGTCGGGCTCGATCTTGCGCCTCAGGCGGCTGACCATGTTGTCGACGCTGCGCTCGAACGCGGCAAGCTCTCGCCCCGCCGCGAGATCGAGCAATTGGTCGCGGGTGAGGACCCGGCGGGCGTGGGTGACCAAAGCGAGGAGCAGATTATATTCGCCGGTGGAGAGCGGCACCGCCACGCCCTCGGCGTCGATCAGCTCGCGTTCGCCGGTGCGAAGGACCCAGGGCCCGAAGGCATAGGCCCGGGCGTCGGCGGCGCGAAGCCGCGACGGCCGCTCGCCCGCGCGGCGAAGCACGGACTTGATCCTGGCCAATAACTCGCGCGGGCTGAAGGGTTTGGTGACGTAATCGTCCGCTCCGATTTCCAGGCCTACGATCCGGTCGGTTTCTTCAGCCCGGGCGGTCACCAGGATCACGGGAATTCCGCTCGTCGCTCGAATTTGGGCGCACAAGGCGAGGCCGTCCTCGCCCGGCATCATGATGTCGAGGAGGATGAGGTCCACGGCATAAGCCGCGAGCGCCTGGCGCGCCTCGGCGGCGTCCTTCGCCTTGGTGATCCGAAGCCCGCTGCGCGCCAGATATTGGGCGAGCGGGTCGCGGATCGACCGCTCGTCGTCGACGAGCAGGATATGAGGCTCTCCGGAGCTCGCCATGAGGTCAGGTTTGCAGCAGGCGCCGGGGACAGTCACCCGTGACCGTCCCCTTCCCTCGCCTAGCGCCCGTCGCGGTGCGCCGAGTGCGCCGCGCGCATCTCCGCCTCGTCGATCGAGCCGTCGCGATTCGAATCGATCTTCGCGAAATGGGCTTCGATTCCGCTCTGCGCCTCGGCGAGGGTGAGAGCGCCGTCGCCGTCGGAGTCGAGGTGCATCGGGCCCTTGCCGCCCGGCCCGCCGTGGCCGCCCTTATGACCGCCCATATGACCGCCCTTGCGATGGTCGCCCATCTTGCCGTGGAAGGCCATCATCTCCTCCTGGGTGGCGCGGCCGTCCTTGTTCGAATCGGCTCCGGCGAACATCGCGGCGGCGCCCGCGCGGGCTTCGGCGAGTGTGATCGCCCCGTTCGAATCGGCGTCGAACTTCGCCATCGGGCCGTGCAGTCCGCCGCTCTGCGCGTAGAGGGCCGCGCCCCCGACGGTCAAAGCGACCAGCCCCGCGGCGGCGGCGACGCCGATCTTGGTCTTGCTCGTCATCTCTATTCTCCTTTTTCCGCGCCGCGTCGGCGCCGGGTCCACATCGCAAGCCAATGTCACATGGCCACCCCGGCAAGCGGGAAAAATTGTCGCAAATTGTATCAGGTTTTCCGAATCCACCTCGCCGTCATTGCGGACTCGATCCGGCATCCATCTTTTCGCTTGCCTCGCGGGGGAAAGAAGGTGGACCCCGGTTCAGGTCGGGGGTGACGGCGGGATATGGCCTGGTGGGAGCAAGCATGCTGAAGCGCGGGAGGTTGGCGGCGTTCGCCGGTCCGGGCCTGCCGATCGGCGCGGTCGGGCTGCCGATGATCGTCTATCTGCCGCCTTATTATGCCGGCCACCTCGGGCTCGACCTCGCCGCGGTCGGGCTCGTCTTCTTCCTCGTCCGGGCGATCGATCTGCCGCTCGATCCCCTGCTCGGCCACTGGATGGACCGGACGAAGAGCCGCTTCGGCCGCTATCGGCCCTGGCTTCTGGCCGGCGGGCTGACCCTGGCGGCCGGGGTCTGGCTGGTCTTCATGGCCGAGCCCGGCCTCACTCCCTTCGCCGCCTTCGCGTTCCTGATGCTTCTCTATCTGGGTTATTCGCTGACCGCGGTGGCGCAGCTCGGCTGGGGCTCGACCCTGTCGGACGATTACCACCAGCGTTCGCGGATCTTCTCGTGGTGGATGGCGGCGCAGGTGCTCGGGATGATACTCGTCCTTCTCCTTCCGCCCCTGGTCGGCGGCGGCGCGGCCGGCGGGATCCACGCCATGGGCTGGTTCGTGATCCTGACGGCGCCGCTCAGCGTGATGCTGATGGCGGCCGCGGTTCCGGAGCGGGAGCGGACCGGCGAGCGGCCCCATGCGAGCTGGGCGGAGATCAAGGCCCTGGCCCGCAACACGCTGCTCCTGCGCCTGATCGTCCTGGACATATTGACCAGCGTCGCGCCCGGGATCACCGGCGCGATGTTCCTCTTCTATTTCGAGCACAAGCTGGGCTTCGCCGCGCGCGAGGCGAGCCTGCTCCTGCTCGTCTATTTCGTCGCCGGGTTCGCCGCGGCGCCGTTGTGGATCGCCCTCGCCCGCCGGATCGGAAAGCATCGCGCGCTGGCGGCGGCGGCGCTCAGCTACGCGGTCTTCCAGCTCGGCCTCAGCCTGCTTCCGCCCTCGCTCGGATTGGCCGGCGCGATCCCCGCCATGGCGATCGTCGGCCTGCCCTATATCGCCGCCCCGTCGCTGCTGAGGGCGATGCTCAACGACGCCGCCGACGTCGACCGGCTCGAGACCGGCCTCGACCGCAACGCCTTGCTCCAGGCCCTGCTCACCAGCACTCAGAAGATCAGCTACGCGACCCCGGTCGCGATCATCTATCCGATCCTCGCCTGGATCGGCTTCAACCCCAAGCCCGGCGGTCACAACAGCGACGGCGCGATCCTGGGGATGACTCTTCTGTTCGTTCTCGTTCCGGTCGTCCTGATGTGTGCGGCCGCCTGGGTCGCCTCGCGCTGGCCGCTGGACCGCGACGCGCATGCCAAGGTGCAGGCGGCGCTGGCGGCGCAAGCCTGAGGCTGGCCGAAACCTGCCCCGCCTTTCCGCCCACCAGGCCCCGTGAGGCTGCCGGAACCAGGCTGAACCGGCATTCGGCGGCTGGCCAACATGTCCCTTGCTCGTCCTTACGGGAGAGAGACCTTCGAGCCCGGCGCCAAATGGAATGTCGATACAGCCGGAAACCATTTCGGACAGGAAAATGTCCGATTCGGTCATAACCTGTTTTGACCGCGGTGGAGCGATCGCCCAGTTTCGGTCCTCCGGGAGGAACAGCGGGTGATGGCGACATCTGGCGGGGTCCCCACCCTGGTCACCGAGACCAGGTTCATGCAGCAATACCGGGTGGCCAGCGCGACCCATGGAGGCAGCGACATCGTCGCCATCCGAAACGCCTCGGGAGGAGTCGAGGTGTTCACCGTCGGTAACGACGGCACCGTGTGGAACTTCCATCCCGATCCGGACAGCGACACCGGCTACGACAGCGTGAAAACCGGCCTGGTGGCCAGCACGATCGCGGTCGGCGCCGATTCCTCCGGCCGCCTCGTCGTCCTGGCCGCCAATATCGCGGCCATCGATTATGTCGTTGCTGCCGGCCCGGCCGGACCGGCGCGGTGGGGCCCCGTCCAGCAGGCGAACATGCCGCCCGTGCCCTCCGGCTCGACGATAGCGCAAATCTATGCCGAGAACCTCGGCGGCGCCCTCATGGTCGGGGTTCTCACCCGAACGACGTCCGCCGCGCCGGTCAGCTATTCCTTCTCCTATTCGGACTGGAATCAGTCGCCGGGCGTATTCGCCGACACGAGCCTCATCCTCTCATCGCTGCAATGCCTGTGGAGCGGTCCCGCGGCCGACGCGTCGTTCGTCTGCCTTGACGAGACCTGCCTGGCCTATCGGGTCGCCGACGGCAGCGTGACCCACGGCCAGGGCGCGACCTTCCAGTCGCAATCGGTCGACAGCGCGCTCGATGCGGCCGGGACCCGCCAATTCTTCGCCGTGCTCGCCGACGGCAACCTCTATCGGCTCCAGGGGAGCCTCGCCAGCTTCACCTGGTCTCCGGTCGCGAGCGGAACCCGCCTGCGCGAGATGGCGGCCGTCGCGGACGGCGCCGGCGCGATCCACCTGTTCGCGCTGGGCGCCGACAGCCGCACCTACCACGCAGCGCCGCTCAGCGACGGCGGCTGGGGGACGCCGATCCCGATCTGGACCCGTTCCGAAGCGCTGGCGATGACCGGCAATTCCGGCGGAAACATCGAGCTCTTCCTGATAGGCGCCGGCCAGGGCGCCCTGACCCGGCTGATCCGGGCCGGGGACACCGGCGACTGGCAATCGAGCGCGCTCGATGTCGAGACGCTGGGCCAGGTGCACGAATTCGTCTCCTATGCGAGCGACATCGCCGTCGAGGATTCCAACGGCGCGCCGATGCCCTATGCGGCGGTCGAAGTGACGGCTTCGGCGCAGGCGGAGATTCACGTCAACGGGGCGGTCTATGTGGTGGATCCCGACACCCCGGCCGTCCTGTCCGCGAACGCCGCCGGAATGCTCTCGATCGTCCAGCCTACCGACAGCCTCGGAATTCCGTCGATCAACGTCGCCCTGCCGCACGCGGTCCCCGGCGGGACGTCGATCGCGGTGAGGCAATATGCGGGGGTCCAGCAGCGCCTGTCCTCGCTCAGCGCCAACGACCTGCTGCAGGCCAGGGATGCCCAGGGCGCGCTCCTGCTCGGGCCGGCCTATCATGATCCCGCCACCGCCTCGGCCCTGGCCCAGGCCTTCGCGCAATGCATGGACCTCGCCAATTCGACGGCGGCCACGATCGATCCGGATACGGTCCCCGAGCGTGCCCGCCGTCTCGGAGTGGGCCGGGCGGCGCCCGGAACGATCGCCCAGCTCAACCGGATCGTGCCGCCTCCCGGGATGGTTCACTGGCAGCTCGACTTCTCGAGCGGGAAACCGGTCTATCGCGAGCTTTCCGCCGAAGCGGCCAGGGCCCTGATCGCGGACAAGACGGCCCGTCTGGCAAACCCCGACGGCTTTTTCAGTTTCTTCGGCGACCTCGGCGACGTCCTCGTCGGGGTCGGGCGCAACATCGTACGGGTCGTCGACACCGTGGTCACCCAGGTCCAGGAGGCCGTGACGGCGGCGATCACCTTCGTGATCGACGAGGTGGAATATGTCTACAACGCCGTGGTCTCCGCCGTCGAGCACGCCTTCGACCTGTGCCAGGCCTTCCTCGCCAAGGTCGAGGTCTCCTTCAAGAGGGCGTTCGAATGGCTCGGCTTCGTCTTCGACTGGGCCGACATCCTTCGCAGCCATTCGGCCATCGTCTACACGGTCCAGCAATATCTCGAGTTCCTCCCCCAGGCGGCTGCCGGGCTGAAGGGCAAGGTCGATGCCGGAATTCAGCAGGCGGAAGACCGGGTCGCGGCGGCCTTCCAGGGTCTGATCGACGGGCTGGGAGGATCTCTCGGCGGCTACATCGCCAGCAACCGCCCCGACAACGCGACCGCCGCCTCGGCAACGTCCGCGCTAGCCAACAATGTCGTGCTGAACGGCTTCGTGAACAATTACGCCGCCGCCCGGCCGGCCACTCCTCTGCCGGCAGCGGCCGGCGGCCGTTCGAGCAGCGTCGATCCCGTCCTCGCAAGCCTGGCGGCTTTCGGAACCGAGGTGAGCGGATCGCCGAATTTCGGAGCGGCGAGCGCCTACATGCAGACGCTCGCATCAGGTCCCGAGGCGATCTTCACCGGCCTGCTGACCCAGTTGGTGGAGCTGGTGCGCGATGTCGTCGAGGGCGTCCTCGCCGATATCCAGGCGATCGCCGGCACCCTCGCCGACGCCCTGGGGGCAATGATCACCGCCCTCGATGAAGCGCTTTCGCGACAGTGGGACGTCCCCTTCGTCAGCCAATTCTACAAATGGCTTACGAAAGCCGATCTCACCGTCCTCGACCTTCTGGCGCTGAGCGCCGCCATTCCCGCCACGATCCTGACCAAGCTGATCCGCGACGCCGCTCCCTTTCCGACGGACGCGAGCCTGGAAGCCTACAAGGCGTCGTTCAGCGCGGCCACTATCCTTGCCGCGTCCGGGCTCCGACCGAACGCTCCCAACACCGCCGCCGACGCAGAACCGCTAATCTTGATCGAACTTCCGCCGGAGGTGACGGTGCTGCTGGCCACCGCGGGGTTCGTCGCGACCGTCGCCGGGGGAATATTCAGCGCGATGCTCGACGGCCCCGCCGAAGACGAGCCCACCGCTGCGACCTGGCCGCTGGCCCTGGGCGGAGTCGCGGCCGGATGGATCGGCCAGGCCACCGCCATTCCGGGAGGGACGGCGCCGTGGACCTGGGACTGTTCCGATCGGGACGGCGCCAACAATTACATTTGGGTTTGCGAGACCTTGGGCGTCGCAATGGACACATGGTACACGCTTAACGAATTTCACTATGCGGAACAGGGAACGGACAAGGATATCGCAGCCGCCTTCGGCTACGGCTGCTGCCACATCCTGACCGTCGCGGCCGTGTCCGACCCACTCACCCCCGCGGATATCGCCTCGAAGATCGCCAGCTTCATCCCGGAAGTCGCCGTGGTCGTTCGCTTCGAGGCGTTCAAAACTCCGGTGGGGACCGGAGTCCTCGCCGCGCTCGACGGGTTGGGGGCGTTCGCCTCCGGGCTGATTTCGCTGATCGACACCGCGTCGTCGTTGCCGGGCGCGGAGCTGCGCCTTCCAGCGGGAGCAGTGCCGCGGGGCTGACCATTTTTTCGCAGGAGAGTGCAATGATCGTTCGCACCCAAAAGGATCGCAGCTTCAAGGGAAAAGCGGCGGTGGGCGAGCCGCGCGGACAGGCGCTCACCACATTCCCGTCGCTGTACCTGCGCCCGAACCTGCAATCGCAGGGAGGCGTTCCCGCGACCGGCACGCTCTTCACATGCCCCGACATCATCCCGAAGGGCCAAAGCGCGGTCGCCGACTGGGAGCACGCTTTGTCCACGGCGGCGAGCTACGCGAGCGATACCGGCCAGAACATTTCCGGGGGGCAACCCAATTACATCTACGTCCGCGGACGCAACGGGGGGACGGTCGCGAAGGCCGCTACGGTGACGCTCTATTACGCCCCCAACGGAATCGTCCAGTCGCCGTCGCAATGGCGGGGCAACGTCATTCCGACCGACCAGGCCCAGCCGAACGGCGCCATCCCCCAGACTCCGCCCGGGACAGTGGGCGTCTGCGATGCGACGTTCAACTGGGAGAACCCGCCGACGCCGCCGAACAACCAGCATTTCTGCCTCTTCGCCCAGTTCAACGACGCCGCCAACAGCAATCCGTTTCCCGACGTCGGAACGGTGTTCGACATGGCCCACCTCATTCTCAACAATCTGGGCTGGGGATGGCGCAACGTCACCTTGATCCCGAGCGCCCCCGATTGGCAATTGTCGCAGCCCCTCGCCATTCCCGCCAATTTCAAGCCGCTGGACAATTACAGGGTCCAGGCGGTGCCGACCGGATGGGTGGGTTGGGACATCGAGATCGACTGCAGCCGAACCGACGCCGACGGCCAGCCGATCCACCTCGCCAGGACCAGGATAGTCACCGACGGCGCCCCCGTGGGGCTGAGCAGCGTTCCGCTCGAGGCCGGTTTCCTGGCCGACTTGCGGGTCAATCTCTACGCACCGGCGGGACAGTCGCCGCCGATCAACGCGCATATCTCGATTCAGGTAGCCGCCGTCGTAACGTCCGAGAGCGGCCTGCGCGAAGCGCAGGCGCGCGGTCTTGTCGACACGGCCTATTTACGGCGCCTCAAACAATCCGTGGGCGATCTCGGCGGCGCCCCGGCGGTCTATCTTCCGCAAGGCGCCTATTCCTACCGGGTCTCGGACAGCCCGCAGACGCTCGAATGGTGGCAGTACCGGGTGGTGGGAATCGCCTGACCCGGTCACCGATCACAAAGTCGAGTGGACCGTCGCCACCGCCTTCATCACCGACGCGATCCGAACCGCGGTCTGGATCGTCTCGGCCTTGACCTTGTGCTGCTGGAGGACGCGCTCGTGGCTGTCGATGCACATGCCGCAGCCGTTCATCGCGCTGACGGCGAGGCTGAACAGCTCGAAATCCTCCTTCTCGATCCCGGGAGCGCCGATGACGTTCATCCGAAGGCGCGCCGGAAGGGTGCCGTATTCGGGGTTCGAAGCGAGGTGGACGAAGCGGTAATAGACGTTGTTCATCGCCATGACCGCGGCCGCGGCGCGGGCGGCGTCGGCCGCCTCCTGGCTCAACCTGCCCTCCGCTTCGGCCTCGGCGGCGGCGACGATCGGGCGGTAGCCGGTGCCGTGGGCGCAGGCGAGCAGGAGGCCGTATTTGCGCTGGTCGCCGAGCGTCTGGTCGTTGAGCAGGGAGGAGATGTTGAGCCGAAGGTCCTTCGCATAATCGGGGAGGACGTCGGCGAATTGCTTGAGGGACATTTGATTTTCCTATCTTCGGTGAGGGCGGGGAGGCCGCTTACCCCTCCACCAGGCTTCGCCTGGTCCCCCTCCCCATCTCCGATGGGGAGGACAAAATAAAGGGGCGCGGGAACCGAAGCTCCCGCGCCCCCCATCGCGAGGTCTGCTGCCTTGGCGGCCCCAGGGGGGCTCAGGCCGCCGGGCGCAGGACCTCCTCGCCTTCCTGCCAGTTGCAGGGGCAGAGCTCGTCGGTCTGCAACGCGTCGAGGATCCGCAGGGTTTCCTGCGGGTTGCGGCCGACGTTGAGGCCGTTGACCGTGACGTGCTGGATGACGTTGTCGGGATCGATGATGAAGGTGGCGCGGAACGCGACTCCGGCGTCGGGAGCGACGATCCCGAGCGCGTTGGCCAGCTCCTTCTTATTGTCCGCAAGCCACGGGAAGTCGGCCGCGGCGAAGCGCTCGTCCGACTTGCGCCAGGCATGGTGGACGAAATCGCTGTCGGTGGAGGCGCCGATCAGGAGGGTATCGCGGTCCGCGAAATCCTGGGCGAGCTCGCCATAGCCGACGATCTCGGTCGGGCAGACGAAGGTGAAGTCCTTCGGCCAATAGAAAAGAACCTTCCACTTGCCGCCGGTCTCACCGAGGTCGAGCGTCTCGCCGGCGGGAAGGGCGCTGCCCTGCTGGACCGGGATCGTGAGAGCGGGAATCTTGTCGCCTACAGTGAGCATGGCTGCTTCTTTTCTCCTGAATTTCTTGGCTGTTGAACCGCTTGTGCAGTGCAGCATGTAGGAAGCTGGCTTTGATCGTTCAAGGCATTTAGAGCGATGGGATTGATCGGAAAAAGCGATGACAGTCTATCTGCCGACCCTGAAGCAGCTTCAGTATCTGGTGACTCTCCAGGACACCGGCCATTTCGGCAAGGCGGCGGAAAGCTGCTTCGTCAGCCAGTCCACTTTGTCGGCGAGCCTGCGCGAGCTCGAATCGCTGATCGGAGTCACCCTGGTCGAGCGCAACCGGCGGGTGGTCGGCTTCACCCCGCTCGGGGTCCGGATCGCGGAAAAGGCCCGGCGGGTTCTCCGCGAGGCGGAGGAGCTGGCCGACATGGCGCGGGCCGCGGGCCAGCCTCTGACCGGCGACCTGAGGATGGGAGTCATTCCCACCATCGCCCCCTTCCTTCTGCCGACGATGCTTCCGCGGCTTCGAGCGGAGTGGCCCAAGCTCAAGCTCTATCTCCGCGAGGAGACCAGCCAGGCCGCCTGCGAGGCGCTGAACCGCGGGCAGCTCGACTGCGTCCTGCTCGCTTTGCCTTATGCCTGCGGCGAAGTCGCTTCGGCCGCCTTGTTCGACGATCCTTTGTTCGTCGCCTTTCCCCGGGGCGAGGCGCCGGGCGGCGCCGACGTCGGGGTCGAAGCGATCGACGAGACCCGGCTGCTGCTCCTGGAGGACGGCCACTGCCTCAAGGACCATGCGCTGTCGGCCTGCAACCGGCCGGACCTCAGGGCCCATGCGGCGATGATGGGCACCTCGCTCCACACCCTCGTCCAGATGGTCGACAACGGGCTCGGGGTGACCTTCATCCCGTCGATGGCGATCGAAGCGGGAATACTCGACGGCACCCGGATCGACGCCAAGCCGCTCCGATCCGATCACGGTTTCCGTCGGATTGCCCTGATCTGGCGCCGATCGAGCCCGCGCGAGAGCGAATTCCAGCTGCTCGCCGCGGCGCTCACCCGCATCATCAGGGGGCTCAGTCCAGGCCGAGAAGCCAGCGATCCAGGGGCACCGCCTTGATCCTGACCCCGAGCAAATTGCGGTTGAGCCGGCTTCGATGGCGCATGATCCAGCCCAGGCAGGCGAACTCGCTGTCGAACGTCTCGAATTCGTCGCGGCTTGGCCGGAACGTTCGCCCGTCGACCAGGAAGCGCGCGCCGCTTCGGCAACCCGGGGCGCCGGCCCAATTGCGTTGCGGGGCGACGACGGCCGGCACCCAATAGGTGCGGTTGGGATCGAGGCCTTCGACTTCGCGCCGTTGCATGGGGTCTCCCATTCCATACCCTCTCCCGTCCTTACGGGAGAGGCGGGACCCGCCCGCATAGCGGGTGGGAGGTAAGGGTCCGTACACCGGACTCTGCAAGACCCTCACCCCCCAAGCCTCCGGCTTGGGTCCCCCTCTCCCGCGAAAAGCGGGAGAGGCCTTCGCTTATTCCGCCGGCTCCGCGATCCCGATCGGCTCGACGCTGTCCGAATTCTGCGGCAGGTCGAAACGGTCGGCGTTCATCACCTTGGTCCAGGCGGCGACGAACTCGCGCACGAACTTCTCTTCGTGGCCTTTCTCGGCATAGACTTCGGCGACGGCGCGCAACTGGCTGTTCGAGCCGAAGATGAGGTCGGTCCGGGTCGCCCGCCATTTCTCCTGGCGCCCATCCTCCTTCATGCTGCCGCGGTCGAAGCCGATGAACTCTTCGTCGCCACTCTCGTCGACCACCTGCCAGAAGAGGTCGTTGTCGAGCAGATTGACGAAGAAGTCGTTGGTGAGCTGGCCCTTGCGGGTGGTGAAGACCCCTTCCGGCCGGCCCCGGCAATTGGCGCCGAGCACTCGAAGGCCGCCCAGCAGGACCGTCATCTCGGGGACCGAAAGCCCGAGCAGCGAAGCCCGGTCGAGCAGCAGCTCCTCGGTCCTCACCGAATGCCGGGTCTTGAGGTAGTTGCGGAAGCCGTCCGCCGCCGGCTCCATCACCGCGAAGCTTTCGGAATCGGTCTGGTCCTGAGTGGCGTCGCCGCGGCCGCCGGTGAACGGCACTTCGACGTCGAAGCCGGCATCCCGAGCCGCCTTTTCGACCGCCGCGGTGCCCGCCAGAACGATCGCGTCGGCCATCGACAAGGCGCCTCGAAGCGAGTCGATCCCGGCGAGGATTTCGGCGAGCTCCTCGGGCTCGTTCACCGCCCAGCTCCGCTGCGGCTCGAGCCGGATCCGGGCGCCGTTGGCGCCGCCGCGATGGTCGGAGCGGCGATAGGTCGAAGCCGAGGCCCAGGCCGTCTTGACGAGCTGGCCGACGCTGAAGCCCGAATCGAGGATCTTCGACTTGAAGCCGGCGACGTCGGCTTCGGAGGGCGCGTTTCCGGCCGGCACCGGATCCTGCCAGATCAGGTCTTCCTCCGGGACTTCCGGCCCGAGGTATCGCACCTTGGGACCCATGTCGCGATGGGTGAGCTTGAACCAGGCCCGCGCGAAAGCGTCCTTGAACGCCTCGTGATCGTTGCGGAACCTCTCCGAGATCGCCCGGAATTCCGGATCCTCCCTGAGCGCCATGTCGGCCGTGGTCATCATCGTCGGGACCCGCCTGGACGGGTCGTGCGCGGCCGGCGCCATGTCCTCCTCGCGCTGGTCGATCGGCTGCCATTGCTGAGCGCCGGCGGGCGACCGGACGAGCTCATATTCATAGTCGAGCAGAAGCCGGAAATAATTTTCCGACCATTCGGTCGGCGTGTTCACCCAGCTCCCCTCGATTCCGCTGGTGATGGTGTGCTCGCCGAAGCCGCTTTCGTGGGCGCTCGCCCAGCCCAAGCCCTGGAGAGCGATGTCGGACGCCTCGGGCGCGGAGTCGACCAGGCTCGGATCGCCCGCGCCGTGCGCCTTGCCGAAGGTGTGGCCGCCGGCGGTGAGGGCGACCGTCTCCTCATGGTTCATCGCCATCCGCTCGAACGTGACCTTGATGTCGCGCGCCGATTGAAGCGGGTCGGGCACTCCGCCCGGGCCTTCGGGATTGACGTAGATGAGGCCCATCTGGATCGCCGCCAGCGGATTTTCGAGCTCGAGCTGCTCCTCGGGCAGGATCCGGGTCTTGTTGCCCGGCTGCCCGACGAACTGCTCTTCGGACCCCCAATAGATGTCGCGCTCGGGCTCGAACACGTCCCGGCGCCCGCCGCCGAAGCCGAAGACCGGGCCGCCCATCGATTCGATCGCGACGTTGCCCGCCAGGATGAAGAGGTCGGCCCAGCTGATATGCTTGCCATGTTTCCGCTTGATCGGCCACAACAGGCGCCGCGCCTTGTCGAGATTGCCGTTGTCGGGCCAGGAGTTCAACGGAGCGAAGCGCTGCTGGCCGCTGTTCGCGCCGCCGCGGCCGTCGGCCGTTCGATAGGTTCCCGCGGCGTGCCAGGCCATCCGGATCATCAGCCCGCCGTAATTGCCGTAATCGGCCGGCCACCACGGCTTGCTGTCGGTCATCATCGCCCTGAGATCGTCTTTCAAAGCCTGATAATCGAGCTGCTCGAACGCCTTCGCATAATCGAAGTCCGCGCCCATCGGGTCGGGCGAGAGGCCGCCCTGGTGAAGGATTTCGAGGGGAAGCGATTCCGGCCACCAGTCGCGGTTGGTCCGGCCGAGCAGCGAGCGGACCGTCGTCGGCTTGTCCACCGGGCAACCGCCCATTTCACCCGTCTTTACGTCCATGTCCGTCACTCTCCTGTGTTTTGCCGGCACGCTAGGCGCTGCGCGTGATCGGAGGAAGTGAGGAAAAGCGCTCAGATTGAGCGGGAAAATCGATCACAGTCGAGACTCGGCCCCTGCTTGCTCCGCGAGAAAATCCCCCCGTTTCGGACTAAATAGGCCTTTTCCTGTTGAAATAGGATTTGCCATGCCTTATTTCCTATGTTCTACTTATGTTCATAAGGTCGACACAGGTGGACAGAGGAAACAGGCATGACCAAGGGAATCGGATACGCGCTGCTGATGGCCGGCTCGGCTCTCGCGGCACCGGCGGCGGCGATCGCCGCAGAGACGATCGGCTATCGCTACGATGCCCGTGGGCGGCTGATCGAGGTCGTCCGCACCGGCGCCGTCAACAATCACACCGTCGCCTACGGCTTCGACAAGGCCGACAATCGCATCGCCGCCTCGGTTGCCGCGACCGCGGGGCCGGGCCCCGGTCCGGCCAAGGGCTACAAGATCATCCCGGTCGTCCCGCAGGCAGGATCCCCGCCCATGGGCGTCATCGTCGCCCCCGACCGGGGCTGACCCCCCGCATTCCAGCCGAATCCCACCCCACGGACGACGGCCGTCCTTCGAAACAGGAGATCCGATCATGAAAAAGTTGCTTCTCGCCGCTTCGACGCTGCTTCTGGCGCTGCAGCCCGCCGCGGCCCCGGCGCAGGCCGTTCACGATTACAAGACGATGTTCGACATCCTCCAGGACGGGACCCGGCCGTGCCTGTTCTTCAAGCTCAACGGAGTGACCACCGCGGATCCCGCCGTCGCCGGCGAATGGTTCGCCGTCCCGCGCTACCATCTCGCCTTTGCCGAGGTGTTCGCGCTGATCGTGACGGCGCGCACCCTGAACCTCACCGTCCGGGTGACGACCAACGGGGCGACGTCCTGCGGCGTGGCGACGGTGGACACGATCTACATCCGCGGCTGACGTCCGGCTGAAAGCCCGGGCGAAGCCACGCCGCACCCAATTGGAGACCGACCATGAAGACCACGTCCTTGCGGGCGCGAGCCCTCGCCTGCGCACTGCTCGCCGGCTCCGCTTATGGCGGAATTTCCTCCCGGCCGGCGGTTGCGCAGGAGGCGAGCGTCATCGCTTTCCCGGTGCGGCAGTTCGCCGACGAAAACGGAGTCGACCTGCTGAGCGGCGTCTTCACGGCCTATACTCCGGGCGTCGCCATCGGAAGCCCGAATACGGGGCTGGCCTACGTCCGCGCCATTCGCGCCGGAGCCTATCGCGACACGATGATGGGCACGATCGACATCAGCGGCTCGAGCTACACGGTCGACATGGGCGGGCGCTCGGAAACCTTCACTCTGTCTGGAGGAACCTATATCCCGGCCGAACAGAACGGATCGACGCTCAGCGGCAGCGGAAGCACCTACTTCTATCGGCGCGCCGATGGGACGACGGCGACCTTCAACGCGCTCACCCGCAATTTCGGCAATGCCAAAGGAATCATCGTCACCTCGCTCGTCTATCCGTCCGGCCGGTCGCTGACGTTCCATTACACCGAGGCGATCATCGAAACTCTGGTGCGGAAGACCGGCCGGCGCTTGCAATCGGTGACCACCAATGCCGGCTACCATCTGAAGTTCAGCTACGCGAGCGACGTCGCGACGGCACCGCTCGGCGGGGACTGGACGAAGCTGGCGAACGTCAAGGGCCTCAACGCCGCGATCGACGCCTGCGATGTCCTGGCTTTCTCCTGTCCCCAAACCGGGCGGCCGCAGCTGAGCGTTCCGACCGTGACGACGGGCATGTTGAACTATGTCGACAGCGAGGGGCGGACGACCGGCTACACGGTGGCGGGCGGGCTGGTGACCGCGATCCGCTTCCCCGGCAGCGCGAGCGACGACGCCGCCGTCGCCTACACGGCCGGCCGGGTCAGCTCGGTCACCAGCCGCGGGATCACCACCACTTACGCTTATGCCGATCTGAGCGGGGTGCGCACCGTCACGGTTACCCGGCCGGGTACCCCTCCCCGGATCGTCACGTTCGACATCGCCAAAAGCGTCATGCTGTCCGATCAGAACGAAGTCGGCCAAGCCACCGCCTACGAATATGATTCCAGCAACCGGCCCAGCAAGATCGTTCTGCCGGACGACAATTACATCGCCCTCGCCTACGACGCGCGGGGCAACGTCACCGAGACACGGGTCGTCGCCAAGCCCGGAACTGGCCTTGCCGACATCGTCGACACCGCGGAGTATGATGCGAGCTGCACGGTCGCGGTCAAGTGCAACAAGCCCAACAAGACGATCGACGCCCGGGGCAACGCCACCCTTCTCACCTACGACCCGACCCATGGCGGACTTCTGACCGTCACCGCGCCGGCGGTGGGCGGAACCAGCCCGCAGACCCGGATCACTTACGACAGGCTCGATTCCACCGGCGCCGCGAGCGCGAGCGGGATATTCGTCCCGACCGCGACCTCGGCCTGCCAGACGACCGGCGCCTGCGCCGGCGGCGCCGACGAGGTGAAGACCAGCATCGCCTACGGCCAGGGCCTGCTGCCGAGCTCGGTCAGCACCGGGTCGGGAGACGGCGCCCTGACCGCGAGCAGCGCGATGACCTACGATCCGGCCGGGAATCTGCTGACGTTGGACGGCCCCCTGAGCGGGCCCGCCGACACGGTCCGCTACCGCTACAATGCGAACCGGGAATTGATCGCTACCGTCTCCGCCGACCCGGACGGCGCGGGTCCGCTGGAGCCCCGAGCCACGCGGACGGCGATCGATCCCGTCACCGGCCTCGCCACGAAGACGGAGCGCGGCACTGTGGACAGCCAGTCGGACTCCGACTGGCCGACCTTCGCCGCGCTCGAGGCGGTGGAGATGGGCTATGACGGCTATCGGCGCCCGGTGACGAGCAGGCTCGTCGCCGGCGGCACGGTCCATGCCCTGACCCAAACCGGCTACGATGCGCTCGGCCGGCCGGAATGCACCGCGCAGCGAATGAACCCCGCGGCGCTCACCTCGACACTTCCCGCCGCCTGCAGCCTCGGAGCACCGGGCGGCGACGGCCCCGACCGGATCGCGAAGTCGCTGTACGATTCTGCGGACCGGGTGATCCAGGTCAAGACCGCTCTCGGCACCCCCGACGAGGCGAACGAGGTCACCGCCACTTACGCCGACAACGGCCAAGTCGAGACCGTCACCGACGGCGAGGCCAACAAGACCACCTACGAATATGACGGCCATGACCGGCTGACGAAGACCCTTTATCCCATGGCGGCGAAGGGCGCCGGGACGAGCTCGACCACCGATTATCAGCAGCTCGGCTACGAGAGCCTCGCCGGCGGTACCCGGACGTCAAACGTGGTAGCCACAATCTACAACCGGGCCGGCGAGACGATCGGCCTCGGCACCGACGCACTCGGGCGGCTGACCCTGATCGACCTTCCGAACACGGCCTATGCCGAATTCGACAGGAGCTTCAGCTACGATCTGCTCGGCCGAATGACGGGCTGGTCCGCGGTAGGCAATTCATCGGGCGCCTTCACCTACGACGCGCTCGGTCGGCAGCGAACCGAAACGACGGCGCTCGGCACCGTGGCGTCGAACTACGATCTCGCGGGCCGCCGCACCCGGCTCACTTGGCCCGACGGCTTCTTCGTCGACTACGATCATCTCGTCACCGGAGAGACGCTGCGTATCCGCGAGAACGGCGCCGCATCCGGGATCGGCGTGCTGGCGACGTACGGCTACGACTCGCTCGGCCGCCGGACCGGCCTAGCCTACGGCAACGGCACGTCGACAAGCTATCAGTTCGACCCGGTGTCGCGACTCAAGCAGCTTCGCCACGACCTTGCCGGCGCCGCCCAGGACCTGACGCTCGACTTCGCGCACAGCGCCGCCGGTCAGATCGTCTCCGCCGCCCGCTCGAACGATCTCTACGCCTTTACCGGCGTGGGCGCGACCGCGACGAGCACGACGGCGGACGGGCTCAACCGGATCGCGGGTTGGAACGGGGCGCTGTCCTATGACGCCCGCGGCAATATCGTCGCGATCGGTTCGAGGAGCTTCGCCTATACGGCCGACAACCAGCTCGTCCAGGCGGGCGCAAGCACCATGATCTACGACGCGCTCGGCCGCCTGAGGAGCTACAGCGACCCGTCCACCGGCGGCGGCACCGAGCTCGTCCATGACGGCATCGACGCCATCGCCGAATATGCCGGGCCGGCCCTCGCCCGCCGGTTCGTCCACGGCCCCGGAATGGACGAGCCCCTGGTCGAATATGTCGGCTCGGTGCGCAGCTTCCTCCATGCCGACGAACGCGGCTCAATCGTCGCACTCAGCGACGGCACCGGCCATTTGAGCGCGGTCAACCGCTACGACGAATATGGCGCCCATCAGGGCAGCCTCACGGGCCGCTTCGGCTACACCGGCCAGATGTGGCTGTCCGCCGCCGGTCTCTACAATTACAAGGCCCGACTGCGCGACCCCAAGCTCGACCGGTTCATGCAGACCGACCCGATCGGATATGCGGCGGGGATGAACCTCTACGCTTATGTCGGCGGAGATCCGGTGAACCTCACCGATCCGCTTGGACTGCAGGCTGAGGACGAAGACGAAGTAGAGATCGTTGTCATCGGCAAGCGCCCTCGCGAGAAATCGGGCGATGGAAACGGTTCTCCGGCCGTTAATGCGGCCAATGCATCCCTCCTAAACCAATTTGGACCGAGCGCACAGCCCGACCCTGATTTCCCTGACATTGTTGTCACGGGACGCAGGATGCGACCCCGGAGCACAAGCGCGCCTGCCGTGCAATATGCTGCTCAGCCCAGCAGGGCACCCTGCTTCACGCTTAATCAGCGTAGAGAGCATCATGATCAATGGGTCGCGCGGGAAGCGGCGCGGCTGCGGGCACAGGGCTATCAGGTCGCTACGGAGATATCCATGCGGGTTTGGACACCAAATGGGAGCGTCATGGCACGTGCGGACATCGTGGCGCGTCTTCCAGGCTCCCGCTACTATCTGATTAATGAGGTCAAAACTGGAAACGCAGGTTTTTCCGCGAACCAGACCGTCGTCTACAACGCCAACCTGGCGGTTATCGTCGGCGCGCGCGGCTTGCCAATCGGGCTTAAACCGGGCGATTACCTGCCCCTTGCTAATTTTAGTTCCACTCGCTGCCAAGGACTAGGGTGAAACCACATGACCGATTTGTACCGCGCCGTGAAACGCCTGCCGGAGACTGACTTGGCTGGAAAGGGTTTTCAACACGACAAATTAAAGGAGGGATTTTTCCGGAGCGTGGATGAGGACCGATCCGTGCTGTTTATTGTCAACGGCATGTGGAGTCATGTTGAGCTCTTTTCAGGCGTGCGATTTACTGGAATCAATCGTCTCCTGCACACGGCGGCGCAACGGGCCGGCTGGGCCAAGGAACGTGCCGCTATGTTCCGGTTAGAACTGGTTGGAATGTTCCTTGAGAAGGTAGGTGATTTTTGCGCCGCGAAAGAAGACTTAGGTATATATTGTCCTTCCGATTCAATTATTTCTTCTCGTGCTGGATTGGGCAGTCGGGTCTTAGAGGAAACGGCTCGCCTCTCGGAACTGACGACTATCGAAGCAAGTTCGAGCTATGTTCGTGAACGAGCGCTGTTCGAGCCACTTGGACTCTACATGCTACCGGCAGCAGCTAAACTCTCAAATGACGATGAGTTGTGGGATTGGAGCGTGAAGCATTTTGCAGCGGAGATGACGACTGAGGATCGACTGCAGTATGTCGCATTCATTTGCGAACTGGATAAACAGTGACAGTATACATTTGAAGGGCCTGGCGCCGGGATCCACGCCTTGTAAATGAACACTGTCACTGTTCAATCTGGCCTCCTGACGACGCTGACCAACTCGGCGCCCGGAGCGCTCCAGCCCACGATCGCCTTCACCTACGACCCGCTGACGCGCCTCGCGGCCATCGACTCCACCAACGCCGGGTTCGACGTCAGCTTCGGCTACGACGGCCAGGAAATGGTCTTCGAG
>DASQLT010000044.1:0-51305 GCA_035629855.1 Allosphingosinicella sp. | reverse complement strand
CAGCTCGCCGCCGAGATCCGCCAGTGGCGCAAGCCGGAGCCCTACAAGGGCAAGGGCATCAAGTATCGCGGCGAATATATCTTCCGCAAAGAAGGCAAGAAGAAGTAGCCATGGCGAAACTCACCCTCTTCGAACGGCGCCGTCAGCGCGTCCGTACCTCGCTCCGCAAGCGTGCCGGCTCCCGCGCGCGCCTGTCCATCCATCGCTCCGGGCGTCATATCTACGCTCAGATCATCGACGATGCCGAAGGGCGCACGGTCGCTTCCGCCTCGACGCTCGAGAAGGACGCGCGCGGCACCACCGGAGCGACCGTCTCGGGCGCTCAGGAGGTCGGCAAGCGTGTCGCCGAGCGCGCCAAGGCGGCGGGCGTCACCCGCGTGGTCTTCGACCGCGGCGGTTTCCTGTTTCACGGCCGCGTCAAGGCGCTGGCCGACGCCGCCCGCGAAGGCGGATTGGAGTTCTAAATGGCTGACGAGAACAACATCGAAGGCACCGAGGTCCAGCCGGGCGCCGTTGCGGCTCCCGAAGCGGCTCCGACCGAGGCTGCTGCGGCTCCCGTCGAGACGCGCACCGAGGGGCGCGGCGGTTCGCGCGGCGGCCGTGGCGGCGGCGGTGGCGGTCGTGGCGGCGGCGGCGGTGGACGCGGCGGCGGCGATCGCGGCGGTGGCCGTGGCCGGCGCGACGAGCGCGGCGGACGCGGCGGCAATCGCGACGACGACGGCGGCGAGGAGCTGATCGAGAAGCTCGTCCACATCAACCGGGTCTCCAAGACCGTCAAGGGCGGCAAGCGCTTCGGCTTCGCGGCCCTGGTCGTGGTCGGCGACGGCAAGGGCCGCTGCGGCTTCGGCCACGGCAAGGCGCGCGAAGTGCCGGAGGCCATCTCCAAGGCGACGGCCGCGGCCAAGAAGGCCATGGTCCGGGTGCCGCTCCGCGAGGGCCGGACCCTCCACCATGACGGCCTCGGCCATTTCGGCGCCGGACGGGTCTATGTCCGCTCGGCTCCGGCCGGCACCGGAATCATCGCCGGCGGCCCGATGCGCGCCGTGTTCGAGAGCCTGGGCGTCGCCGACGTGGTGACCAAGTCGATCGGCACGTCCAACCCCTACAACATGGTCCGGGCGACCTTCGAGGCGCTCAAGGAGCAGACCAGCCCCAAGGCGGTCGCCCAGCGCCGCGGCCGCAAGGTCGCCGACCTGATGGCGCGCCGCGAAGGCCTGACCGGCGCCGAGGCGTCGGCCGAAGCCGAGCTGGTGACGGAGTAAGAACATGGCCACGATCAAGCTGACCCAGACCGGATCGCCGATCCGCCGCACGCCCGACCAGCGCAAGACCCTGATCGGGCTTGGGCTCAACAAGATGCACCGCACCGTGGAGCTCACCGACACCCCCGAGGTGCGCGGGATGATCCGCAAGGTGCATCATATGGTGAAGGTGGCGGACGAGGCGTAAGGCCTTCCGTCATCCCGGCGAAGGCCGGGATCCATGAACACGGACATCCGCGATTACACTCGGACTCTTCGGTTCATGGATCCCGGCCTTCGCCGGGATGACGAACTATCAACCAGCGCGACCAAAGCGAAAGCGAGTGCAACGACATGAAACTCAACGATCTCAGAGACAATAAGGGCGCCCGCAAGTCGCGCGTCCGGGTTGGCCGCGGTATCGGTTCCGGCCTCGGCAAGACCGCCGGCCGCGGCCAGAAGGGCGCCAAGTCGCGCTCGGGCGTGTCGGTCTTCGGCTTCGAGGGCGGCCAGATGCCGCTCCACATGCGGCTCCCGAAGCGCGGCTTCAACAACATCTTCGCCAAGGATTATGCCGAGGTGAACGTCGGCATGATCCAGAAGGCGATCGACGCCGGGACGCTTTCCGCCGACGGAACGATCGACCAGGCGGCGCTCCGCGCCTCCGGCCTGTCGCGCGGCGGCAAGGACGGAGTCCGTTTGCTCGGCAAGGGCAGCCTCACCGCCAAGCTCGCCCTTCGAGTCGCCGGCGTCTCCGCCGGTGCCCGCAAGGCGGTCGAGGAGGCCGGCGGCTCGATCGAGCTGATCGAGGTCGTTCCCGCTTCCGAGAAGGCCGCCGCGAAGAAGAACAGCGTCAAGAAGCGGACCAACGCCTGAACGGTTTCGCGGTTGAAGGCTGACAAGCCGCAACCGGTCACTATATGAGGCGGCGGGGGTCATTCAGTCTCCGCCGCCTCGCGTCTTTTTCCGGGATCGAACCAACATGGCATCCGCAGCCGAACAGATGGCTTCCAACCTCAGCCTGGCGAATTTCGCCAAGGCGACGGATCTCAAGAAGCGGCTCTGGTTCACTCTCGGCGCGCTCATCATCTTCCGTCTGCTGAGCTTCATCCCGCTGCCCGGAATCGATCCGCGCGCGCTCGCCAGCCTCTTCGACACGACCCGCGGCGGAGTGCTCGATTTCTTCAACATGTTCTCGGGCGGAAGCCTCGAGCGGATGAGCCTGATCGCGCTCGGCGTCATGCCCTACATCACCGCCTCGATCGTCGTTCAGCTCGCCACCTCGATGTCGCCGACGCTCGCCGCCCTCAAGAAGGAGGGCGAGAGCGGCCGCAAGAAGATCAACCAATATACGCGCTACGGCACCGTTTTCCTGTGCGCGATCCAGGGCTATTTCATCGCCGTCGGCCTCGAGGGCTGGGGTCAGGGGACCAGCGGTTCGGCCGTGCTCGACCCGGGCATGATGTTCCGGATCACCACCGTCGTCTCCCTCATCGGCGGCACCATGTTCCTGATGTGGCTGGGCGAGCAGATCACCAGCCGCGGAATCGGCAACGGAGTCTCGCTGATCATCATGGCGGGCATCGTCGCCCAGCTGCCGACGACGCTCGTCCAGGTGTTCGAGAGCGGCCGCACCGGAACGCTGTCGCCGCTGCTCATCATCGGCGTGATCGTCGCCGCCGCCATCCTCATCCTGTTCATCTGCTTCATGGAGCGGGCGCAGCGCCGGGTATTGATCCAATATCCCAAGCGCCAGACCGCTCGCGGCCAGATGCAGGCGGAAAAGTCGCATCTTCCGCTGAAGATCAACACGGCGGGCGTGATCCCGCCGATCTTCGCCTCGTCGCTTCTGCTGATGCCGCTCACCATCGCCCAGTTCGCCGGCAACCGCGACACCAGCGACAGCCTGTGGGGCGAGATACTGATCAGCGTCACGACCGCCCTCCAGCATGGCGCTCCGCTCTACATGGCGCTCTACGCGGCGGGGATCATCTTCTTCTGCTTCTTCTACACCGCGGTGGTGTTCAACCCGGAGGAGACGGCGGAGAATCTGAAGCGCTACGGCGGCTTCATCCCCGGGATCCGGCCGGGCAAGCGCACCGAGGAATATCTCGACTACGTCCTCACCCGGATCACGGTCATCGGCGCCGCCTATCTGACGGTCATCTGCCTGGTTCCGGAATTCTTCATCGCCCGCGCCGGCATCCCCTTCTATCTCGGAGGGACCAGCCTGCTCATCGTCGTCAACGTGACGATGGATACGGTGACCCAGATCCAGAGCCATCTCATCGCCCACCAATATGGCGATCTCATCAAGAAGGCGAAGCTGAAGGGCGGGCGCGGGCGATGATTTCGGCGTTCGCGGGAAGCGCTCACTCGTGAACATCATCCTCCTCGGACCTCCGGGCGCGGGGAAGGGCACCCAGGCCGGCCGACTGATCGCGGATCGCGGGCTGGTCCAGCTCTCCACCGGCGACATGCTGCGCGAGGCGATCAAGGCCGGAAGCCCGATCGGCCTTCGCGCCAAGGCGATCATGGCGGCGGGCGAGCTCGTCCCCGACGCGGTGGTCAACGAGCTGATCGCCAACCGGCTCGATCTGCCGGAGCTTTATTCCGGATCGGGCTTCATCTTCGATGGCTATCCGCGAACCGAGGCCCAGGCGATCTCGCTCGACGCTTTGCTCGCCCAGCGCGGAATGAAGCTCGATCACGTCATCGAATTGCTGGTCGACGCCGACGCCCTGGTCGACCGGATCACCGGCCGTTTCTCCTGCGCCAAATGCGGCGAGGGCTATCACGACCGCTACAAGCTGCCCAAGGCCGAGACGCTCTGCGACGTCTGCGGCTCGCAGGAATTCAAGCGCCGCCCGGACGACAATGAGGAGACGGTCCGAACCCGGCTCGCCGAATATCGCGCCAAGACCGCGCCCATCCTCCCTTATTACGACGCCCGCGGCCTCATCCGCCGGGTCGATGGAATGGCCGACATCGAGCAGGTCGAGCAGGCGATCGAGGCCATCCTCGACGATAACGCGTAAAATCCTCCCCGACCTTCGCAGGGGAGTGCGACCGCGCGAAACGCGACGAAGGAACTCTCCCGACGCTCCAATACGGGGACACAATACCTATTTCCCGGACGCTCCAATGCGGGGACACAATACCTATTTCCCGGTCGTATTAGGTATTGTGTCCCCGCATTACGGAGCAGGCGATCGAGGCCGTCCTCGACGATAACGCGTAAAATTCTCCCCGATATCGGCAGGGGAGTGCGACCGCGCGAAACGCGACGGGAGGAACTCTTCCGACGCTCCAATGCGGGGACACAATACCTATTTCCGGTCGAACTAGGTATTGTGTCCCGACGCCCTAAATGCGGGGACACAATACTTATTTCCCGGTCGAATTAGGTATTGTGTCCCCGTATTGCGCGGTCGAATTAGGTATTGTGTCCCCGTATTACAGCGCGAAGTGCGGTGGAGGGGGCTTCCGCCTTCAAAGGACCCCTCCGCCAAGCTGCGCTTGGCCCCCTCCCTGGGAAATCGCGGGGGGAATTTGACCCGGCCCTCCTTCTGACGCACCATCCCGCCGCGATTGGAGGGGAATGCCGTGAACAAGGGAGGTGGAGCGCCGCGCGGTGACGAGCATGTCGACCTCGAAGGCTTCATGGAAGGCGTCAAGCGCCGCAACCCGCACCAGCCCGAATTCGTCCAGGCCGTCTACGAGGTCGCCCAGGACGTCTTCGAGTTCACCCTGGGCAAGCCCGAATATCACGAGGCCCAGATCCTGCGCCGGATGGCCGAGCCCGACCGGGTCGTCTCGTTCCGGGTCTGCTGGGAGGACGACAAGGGCAATATCCGCGTCCAGCGCGGCTACCGGGTCCAGAACAACAATGCGATCGGCCCCTACAAGGGCGGCATCCGCTTCCATCCTTCGGTCAACGAATCGATCCTCAAGTTCCTCGCCTTCGAGCAGACGTTCAAGAACGCCCTCACCGGCCTGCCCATGGGCGGCGGTAAGGGCGGAGCGAACTTCAATCCCAAGGGCAAGAGCGTCAACGAGGTCATGCGCTTCTGCCAGAGCTTCATGACCGAGCTCTATCGCCACATCGGCGCCAATGTCGACGTGCCCGCGGGCGACATCGGAGTGGGCGCCCGCGAGATCGGCTACATGTTCGGACAATATAAGCGCATCACCAACAGCTGGGAGGGCGTCCTGACCGGGAAGGGGCTGGAATATGGCGGCTCGCTGATCCGTACCGAGGCGACCGGCTACGGCGCCGTCTATTTCCTCGCCAACATGCTCGGCACGAGGGGGCAGGATCTGGTCGGCAAGCGGGCCGTCATTTCCGGCTCCGGCAATGTCGCCACCCATGCCGCGGAAAAGATCGTTCAGCTCGGCGGCAAGGTGCTCACCCTCTCCGATTCGGAAGGCTTCGTCCACGATCCCGAGGGGATCACCCAGGAGAAGATCGACTGGGTGAAGGCGCACAAGACCAAGCGCCGCGGCCGGATTTGCGAATATGCCCAGGAATATAAGGGCGCGACCTTCCACGCCGGCGGCCGGCCCTGGTCGGTGGAATGCGACATCGCTCTGCCCTGCGCGACCCAGAACGAGCTTCTCGGCGACGACGCCCGCACCCTGGTGAAGAACGGCTGCATCGCCGTCTCCGAAGGCGCCAACATGCCCACCGATCTGGCCGGCGTTCACATCTTCAAGGAAGCCGGGATCCTCTACGCCCCGGGCAAGGCGGCCAACGCCGGCGGAGTCGCCGTCTCGGGGCTCGAGATGAGCCAGAACAGCGCCAGGATCAGCTGGAAGGAGGAGGAGCTGCAGCGCCTCCTCAAGGACATCATGAACGGCATCCACGAACGCTGCATCGACTATGGCCGGGTCTCGGACACCTATGTCGACTATGTCAAAGGCGCCAACATCGCCGGCTTCAAGAAGGTGGCGGATGCGATGTTGGCGTTTGGAGTGGTGTGACCAGGTCGATCGTCCGGCCGCGCCCGGGGGCGCGGCCGGACGCTTTCATATCTCGGTCGGAATGTTCGGGCCGAACCCCGCCGAGCTTCCTTCGGCCGCCTCTGCGGCGACGCCCGACTCGGGTTTGAAAGTCGTATAATTGCCGTCCTTGAAGACCAGCCTCACGACCTTGAGCCCGAACGAGAGCGGCGTGGTGGTGGAGGTGTAGGTCAATTTCGAGCTGCTCGCGCCGCCGCTGCTGACCGCCACCTTGGCACCCACGATCTGCTGAATGACCGGCACATCGACGGTGACTCCGACGCTGCCTTCACCCGTCGCCGCGACGGATATCTGCCGAGCGTCGAGCGTGGCGACGATCACGTAGACCTCGTCCCTCTCCAGCGCTTCCTTGACGAAATTGCCGGCGCCCGGTCCGACCGATCCGCTGGATAGATATTGGTCGAGCGCGGAGAGGTCGATCGATTCTTCCGTGACCTCGCCGAACTCGAACTGCACCTTCTTCGCATTCTTGTAAGCGACGTCGAGCCCGAGCGAGGAGCCCGCGAGGGCGCCGATGACGGTGCCCAAAAGGCTGATCCCGATCTTCGCGTCGACATTTTTCGATTTCGAGCCGCTAATGGCCGCTGCCGCCCGGCGCACCGCCGTCGGAAGCGGCGAAGCTCCCGGAAGGAAAGTGCTCGCGACCGGGCCCAGCGGCGTGAGCCTGCCATCACGCTTGATGAGCATCAGCAGCGGTTTGACCCCCTCGCGCGGGAGCGCGATCGTCCCGTAACCGAAGTCCTTCAGATAATTCTTGGTGTTGCCACAACCGAACAGTCCCACATTCGCCTCCTGCAAAAAGTCCGGCCACGGTTGGCCTCCCGGCTATGATGCAATTGCGCGGCGATCGTGCGCGTGATGGGGATCACGCTCCGAAGGCTGGCCGAGCGCTATTTCGGTTTCGCAACGAGGGAGGCCGGATATGGCACGCAGGACTTCGGGCCGGAAAGCCCCGACCGCACAGGACGCGCTCGTCGAGGCGCTGCGCAGCCATGTGCGTGCCAAGGGCAACGACTATCTCAAGGATCCCAATATCACCTCGGTCGGCGTCGGCCTGAAGAACGGCAGCGGGCCGGTCAGCCTGCAGTTCACCGTCGGCGAAAAAGGCGCATCGGCGATCGAGAGGCTCGAATCTTCCGAAATCCCTGCCACCATCACCCTGGCCGACGGGACGGTGGTCCCCACCGACGTGATCGAGCGGAGTTACAAGCCGGCCTTCGATCTGGTCGAGGCCGAGGCGATCGACGAGCGCAAGGTGCGCCGCGATCCGATCCGGCCCGGGATCAGCATCTCGCATCCCAAGGGCACGGCCGGGACGATCGGGCTCATCGTCTTCGATCGGTCGAGTGGAGCGCCCTGCGTCCTGTCCAACTGGCACGTGCTGCACGGCAATCGCGGGGCGATCGGCGATCCGGTGGTCCAGCCGGGGCCGTTCGACGACAACAATGTCGCCGGCAATGTCGCGGGCAAGTTGCTTCGCAGCCATCTCGGCAATGCGGGCGACTGTGCGCTCGCCCGGATCGAGCAGCGCGGAATCGAGCGTCCGGTGCTTCAACTCGGCGTTACTGCGACCCGGATGGCGCGGGTCGCGCTCGGGGACAAGGTCGTGAAATCGGGCCGGACCACCGGCGTTACCTACGGCATCGTCCGGCGCGTCGACGTCATCGCCAAGATCGACTACAGCGCGCCGGCCGGAGAGCAGCCGATCGGCGGCTTCGAAATAGGCGTCGATCCGGCGCACGCGCCTTCCGACGGTGAAATCAGCATGGGCGGGGATTCGGGCTCCGCCTGGATGATCGCGTCCGGAGCGAAGGCGACCGACATCTTCGCCGGGCTCCATTTCGCCGGCGAGGCCGGCGGCAATACCGACGAGCACGCTCTCGCCTGCTACCCTCTTTCCGTCCAGAAAAAGCTCGACTTCGTGCTTGAGCCCGCGGTCGCGCCTGCCGGGAAAAAGAAGGTGCCGGCCGCGGGCGTCGAATTGCTGCGAAGCGGCTACAATCCCTTGTTCCTCAAGGTGCCCCTGCCGTTGCCCCAGCTCGGCGCGGCCGCGCGCAAGGACGCTTTCCCGTTCGAAGGCCAGCCTCTCATTCCCTACACCCACTTCTCCGTCTGCCTCAGCAAGAGCCGCCGCATGGCACGCTATGTCGCCTGGAACATCGACGGGACCCGAATCGTCCGAACGGGGCGGGACGATTTTCAGCTCGATCCGCGCGTCCCGGCCGCGCGCCAGATTGGCAACGAAGCCTATCTGAACAACAAGCTCGACCGAGGGCATATCGCCCGGCGCGCCGACCTGGTCTGGGGCGAAGTGGAGGAAGCGAAGCAGGCGAACGCCGATTCCAGCTGCTACACCAACATCGCGCCCCAGCATGAGCGCTACAATCAGTCGAGCCGCAGGGGGCTGTGGGGCAATCTCGAAAATCTGATCCTGGAACAGGTCGACGTCCAGGATATCAGGATGTCGGTGTTCGCCGGGCCGCTCTTCTCCGGCGACGACCTGCTCTACCGGGGCATCCGGCTGCCGAGCGAATATTGGAAGCTGGTCGCCTATGTCGTCGGCGGGGACCTGCGCTTGGCCGCCTTCATCCTGAGCCAGGAACCTCTGCTGTCGGATCTCGAGGCGATCGATCTGGACCCGTTCAAGCTTTTCCAGGTGCGGGTCGCAGATCTGAAACCGCGGGCCGGGATCGATTTTGGAGACCATGGCGGGGTCGACGTCGTCGAGCGACCGGAGGCGGCGATCGTGCCGAGAGAGTTGGAAGCGCTCCGGGCTCCAGCCGATCTCGCGAGGGAGGTCAACGATCTGGGGGACCTTCGGCTTTAGAGCGTTTCGAGCCGGCTGGAGCCGCCGGCGATTCGGAAAGCCCGGCTTGGAAGATCCCAGGGTGAGTCGACCTCGGTCGAGCCCGGCCGAGCGTGATCGCCTTCGACCGATCCAGCCGGGCGATTACTTGCCGAGCACCCCCATCGCGCCCGTCACCATGGCCTCGATCCCCGTCGCGATCACCGTCTCCGCTTCCGGCGCCCAGAACGGGCTGTGAAGCGAGGGCAGCTTCGAGGCGTCGCCGCCGGCGGCGTCCCATTTCGCCTGTGGAACTCCGCCGACCCAGAAGATCAGGCTCTCGATGCTCTTGTCGGCGAGGTGGTAGCGGCCGAAATCCTCGCCCACCATCGGCGGCGGCACCACCCGCACCCGCTCGGCGCCGAAGCGGGTGCGGAACAGGGCGGCGGTGTCGGCGCTCAGCTTGTCGGTATTGATCGCCGCCGGAGTGGCTTCGGCCTCCCTGATCGTCACCACCGGCATCTTGTCGTCCGGGACGCCCGCCGCGATCGCCTCGCCCCGGGCGATTCGCTGGATCCCGTCGAGCAGGGCCCGGCGGGTCTTCTGGTTGTAGCTTCTTACGGTCAGGAGAAGGGTCGCCTGGTCGGAGATGATGTTGTGCTTGGTTCCGCCCTGGAAGCTGCCCACCGTCACCACCGCCGCGTCCTGCGGGTCGAGCTCGCGGCTGACCAGGGTCTGGAGGGTGCCGACGATCCGGCTGGCGAGGACGATCGGGTCGCGCGTGTTCTGGGGCACCGCGCCGTGGCCGCCGACGCCTTTCACCGCGATGTCGACGCTGTCGACGTTGGCGAAGGCCGGGCCGACGGTGATCCCGAGCGCGCCCGCCGGAAGCGAGGCGCTGTCGTGCCAGGCCAGGGCATGGGTCGGCTTGGGAAAGCGGGTGAAGAGGCCGTCCTCGAGCATTGCCTTGGCGCCCTGGCTGGTCTCCTCGCCGGGCTGGAGGATCATCACCAGGGTCCCCGACCATTGCCCTTTCATCGCGGCCATCCGGCGCGCCGTTCCGAGCCAGCCGGTCATGTGGGTGTCGTGGCCGCAGGCGTGCATGACCCCGCTTTCGGTTCCCGAAACGCTCATCGCCCGGACCTTGCTCGCAAAGGGCAGCCCGGTCTGCTCGGACACCGGCAGAGCGTCCATGTCCGCGCGCATCAGGAGCACCGGGCCCGGCCCGTTCTTCATCACCGCAACGACGCCGGTCTTGCCGACCCCGGTCGTCACCTCGAAGCCGAGCTTCTTCGCCTCGGCCGCGAGCCTGGCCGAGGTCTTCACTTCCTGCATCGACAGCTCGGGATTGGCGTGAAGCTCGCGATAGAGGGTCATCAGCGACGGCAGATCCTGCTTCACCTGGTCGGCGAGCGGATCGGCGGCGGCCGGCGCCGAGAAAGCGAGCAGGGGCGCGAGAAGCAGGCGTTTCATGACGGTCATTCCTTGGGCACGAGCTCGAGCACGTCGAGGGTGGATTCGAAGGCGGGATAAGGGAAGGCCAGCCGCCACCGGCGCTCGCCGATCCGCTCCAGAAGGCCGATCATGTCGCGCTGCCGGTCATGGCCGTAGCGCAAATTGCCCTGCTCGTCGCCGAGCTGGAGCGTTCCGAGGAACACCATCCGCCGGTCGCCGTCGTCGAAAAGCCGGCCGACCGGCCGCTGCGATCCGGTCGACTTGACGAAGTCCATCGCGCCCGCCCCGGCGGAAATCCGGCAGTCGAAATGCGGATAGGCGACATAATCGAGCAGCCCTTCGCCCTGGCCGCCGACCTTGAGGACCCGGCAGCGATAATCTCCGGCCGGCGGAGCGGCGCCCCGAAGCGCCGCGTCGGGCTCGAGCAGGATGCCTTCGCGATCGATCTCGGCCGAATGCCCGCCCGCCCGCGCCTTGGCGAGGGCCCGGACCCAGGCGGTACGCCATTTGCGCGCCCGCTCGAGGTCATGGTCCGTGGCGACGGCCCGCCAGCCCGCCGCCGTCGCCGGCATCGGAACCGCCGCGGCCGGCCCAGCCTCTTTCGGGGCGCAGGCCGGAAGGAGACAGAGCGGGGCGAGGAGGGGGAGGAGGCGCTTCATCCGCCGACCATAGGAGCGGTTTGTCCGTTCGATCAATGCGGCCCGTACATGCCGTCATCCCGGCGATAGCCGGGACCTCAGGGCGGAAGATCTCGGCGGGTCTCCCCGAGGTCCCGGCCTTCGCCGGGATGACGGTCGTCCTCCGGCAGCCGGCACAGATCCACCCAGCGCTCCCCGACCAGCTCGAACAGCCGCTCGGGAGTCACCGCGACGGAGCTGTTGAGCGATCCCGCCGCCGGATAGACTCGGTCGAAATCCCGGAGCGAGACGTCGCAATAGACCGGCAGTCCGGTCGCCAGCCCGAACGGGCAGACTCCGCCGACCGGATGGCCGGTCAGTGCCAGGGTCTCCTCCGGCCCGAGCATCCGGGGCCGCCCCGCGAATTCGGCCTTGGTCTTGATATTGTCGAGCCGGGCATCGCCGCGCGCGACGAGGAGGAAGACATCGTCCTTGACCCGAACGGCCAGCGTCTTGGCGATTCGCCCCGGCTCGACTCCCAGCGCCCGGGCTGCCGCGTCCACCGTGGCCGTGCTCTCCGCCACCTCGATCAGCGGCAGATCGGGCGCATGGCCGGCGAGCCAGGCGCGGACGGATTCGAGGCTCATCCGCTCATTCCCCGATCAGGTGGAGCGCAAGGCCGCGCCGATGCGGCCGCCGGCGATGCTCGAACAGGTAAAGGCCCTGCCAGGTGCCGAGCGCGAGCCGGCCGCCGATCAGCGGGATTGCCAGCTGGACCTGGGTCAGGATCGTCCGCAGATGGGCGGGCATGTCGTCCGGCCCCTCGTCGCGATGCGCATAGGCGTTCGGGTCCTCCGGGGCGAGCCGGGCGATCCAGGCCTCGATGTCGGTCCGGACTTCGGGGGCGGCATTCTCCTGGATGATCAGCGAGGCCGAGGTGTGGCGGCAGAAAAGGGTGAGCAGGCCCTCGGTCATGGCTTGGGCGGCGGTCCAGTCGGCGACTTCGCGGGTGATTTCGAGCAGCCCCTGCCGGGACGTGTCGAAGTCGAGAATGCCGGTGGCCTGGCGCATGGTCAGCCCTTATCCTCCCCATCGCGAGATGGGGAGGGGGACCATGCGAAGCATGGTGGAGGGGTAATTGCGCAGGCCTGTTCCAGCTACCCCTCCACCACCCTTCGGGTGGTCCCCCTCCCCATGCTTTGCATGGGGAGGATGAAGCGCTATCGCACCCGGCAAAGGAGAACCGCCGTTCCCGACGACAAGCCTTCGAACCTGATGTGGGGCGGCCGCTTCGCCGGCGGGCCGGCGGCGCTGATGCGCGAGATCAACGCCTCGATCGGCTTCGACAAGCGGCTGTGGCGCGAGGACATCGCCGCCTCGCTCGCCCATGTCTCGATGCTCGAGACGCAGGGGATCATCCCGGAGGCCGACGCTTCCGCCATCGCCGAGGGGCTGGAGCGGATCGAGGACGAATATGCGCGGATCGGCGTTCGCGAGGATCCTGCGCTCGAGGACATCCACATGCACGTCGAGGCTCGGCTGGCGGAGCTGATAGGCCCCGCCGCGGGGCGCCTGCACACCGCCCGCTCGCGCAACGACCAGGTCGCGACCGACTTCAGGCTCTGGGTCCGAACGGCCATGGACGAGGCCGGGACCGCGCTCGCCGCCTTCCAGCGGGTCCTGGTCGCCCGGGCGGAGGCGCATTCCGACACGGTAATGCCCGGCTTCACCCACCTCCAGTCGGCCCAGCCGGTGACTTTGGGCCACCATTTCATGGCCTATTACGAGATGCTGGCGCGCGACCGCTCCCGCTTCGCCGCCGCTCGCGACCGGCTCAACGAATGTCCGCTCGGCGCCGCCGCTCTGGCCGGAACCGGCTTCCCGATCGACCGCGACGCCACCGCCGCCGCCCTGGGCTTCGACCGCCCCTCGGCCAATTCCCTCGACGCCGTCTCGGACCGCGATTTCGCGCTCGACTATCTGATGGCCGCCACCCAATGCGCGCTCCACCTCTCCCGCCTCGCCGAGGAGCTGATCATCTGGGCGAGCCAGCCCTTCGGCTTCGCGATCCTTCCCGACGGGTTCAGCACCGGCTCCTCGATCATGCCGCAGAAGCGCAATCCGGACGCCGCCGAGCTGGTCCGCGGCCATTCGGGCCGGATCGCCGGCGCCATGCTCGCCCTCGTCATGACGATGAAGGGCCTTCCGCTCGCTTATTCGAAGGACATGCAGGACGACAAGCCGCCGGTCTTCGAGGCCCACGACCTCCTGATCCTGTCGCTCCAGGCGCTCGCCGCCATGGTCGAGACGACCCGGTTCGACGGGGCGCGGATGCGTTCCGCCGCCGAGGCCGGCTTCGCCACCGCGACCGACCTCGCCGACTGGCTGGTGCGCGAGGCCGGAGTCCCCTTCCGCGAGGCGCATCATATCGTCGGCCGGGCGGTTCAGGCGGCCGAAGAGCGCGGCGTCGGGCTCGCGGAGCTGGAGCTGGCGGCCTTGCAGGGCATCGATCCGAGGATCGACGAACGCGTCTATGACGTCCTCACCGTCGACGCCTCGGTACGAAGCCGAACCAGCTACGGCGGGACGGCGCCGGAGCGGGTCAGGGAGCAGATTGCCGAGGCGAAGAGGGCGCTGGAAACTTAGCCGTCATGCTGAACTTGTTTCAGCATCCAGTCAGGAGACCGCGTAGCGGTGGAGGCCTGGACCCTGAAACAAATTCAAGGTGACGAGGGGGCTCCTGCCCTGACCGTCATCCCGGCGAAAGCCGGGATCTCGGGGAGACCCGCCGAGACTTTCCGACCCGAGGTCCCGGCTTTCGCCGGGATGACGAACCTCACATCGGCACCAGCCTCGACAGAGTCTGCCCACTGGGCATCAGCAGATATTGAGTCCCCTTCGTCCGAAGGAAGTCGGGCAGGCCGGTCGCGACTCCGCCCCCGGCCGGGCCCTTGGGGATCCGGAACTCCCGGGTCGCGCCTGGAATCGAGCGGTTGCCGATCAGGGCGTCCTGGTCGCGGCCGTGGGCGGGGAAGGAGTCGCTGAAATTGTTGCGCTGGCCCCAGGCGGCGAGGCGCATGAACTGCTCGCGGATCGAGGCGCAGACGAAGATCCCCAATATGCCGCGGTCGACCCCGTCGTCTTCCTCGCCCGCCAGCTCCGGCCCATAAGGCATCCCGCGCCGGACGATCTGCGGGACTCCGGTGGTCACCGACATTCCCGACAATTCCTGGTCGCGCGGGTTCATCACCCGGACGTGCGACGAGACCGGGCAGGCGATCCCCTGCAGATCCTCGCCGAACGCGAAGCCCTCCTCGCACCGGCCCGGGTCCGGAGCGTCGGGCGAGAGGCACAGGGGCGTGCCGTCGCGCCAGCGGCCCATGATCTTGGCGGCGAGAAGCTCGCGCGCTTGGGCCGGCGGCAGCCTGGGGAAGAGCGCCGGCGCTTTCCGGGTCAGGAAGCGCTCGAAGGTGGCGACGTCCTGGTAGATCCAGCGAAAGACCAGATAGGAGGAATCGCGAAGCACCGCGGCCGCCGGGTCGCGGGCGGGGGCGCAGGGATAATGGTCGTCATAATGGCCGATGACGACCGAGCGATGGTCGATCGGCCGTTCCGGGCTCGGCGCGCCCTCCCAGGCCACCTTGCCGTTGGAGAGGCCGTCGACATAGCCGAAATGGAGCCGGGCGCCCTTTCCGCTCGGTCCGAAGCCGAGGAAGGCGCCGTCGAGGCGGCCGCCCGAAGCGCGCGGGATCTTTTCGCCGAGCCCCGCGGCCGCCGCCTCCTCCAACAGCTCCGCCGTCGCGGCCTCGAGCTGGGCCTCGCCGACCGCATGGACATGGACGAAGCAGCTCACTTCTTCGCCCCGAAATTGTCCTTCCCACCATTTGGACGGCGCGCTCGCTCCGAGATCGCCGATCCGCTCGGCATCGGGGGGCGAGCGGAAGGTGCTTTCGAGCTTGGCGTAGACGTCGGCCGGAAGCAGCTTCGCCATCGCCCCCGCGGCGAAGCTGATGTTGGCGACCCAGCCGTGCGCCGTCGTCGGCTTGTTGGTGCCGAACAGGATCAGCGGCCGGATCTGATTGACGAATCGCCGGAGCGATTCGGCGTCGGGCGCCGAGAAGATGAGATGCCTGACCAGCCGGTAGCCGGCGATGTTGCCGAGCACCATGCCCTGCAGATCGTTGCTGTCGACGCTCATGCGGGGCTCCACTCAGCAACCCCTCTCCCGCATTCCGCGGGAGAGGAGGGGCCCGCCGCGAAGCGGCGGGAGGTGAGGGTCTTGCGGACTCCGGTGTACAGACCCTCACCTCCCAAGCTGCGCTTGGGCCCCTCCTCTCCCGTAAGGACGGGAGAGGGGTTCATATGGTTCTGCCAGCTCGGATCATGCCCTTACGCTGCGCTACCACCCGCTGCCGCGGTCAGCGCGGCGGCGGCCGCGGTGAGCGCCGCGGCGGCGGCATGAAGCACGGCGGCGTTCGCCCCGCCGCCGCTTCCCGCCGGAGCGCCGCCGCCGGCCGGAGTCTCGCTTTCGCCGCCGCTCCCGCTGAGCGTTTCCTCGATCTCGCGGACGGTCTTCGGGAAATGGCTGAACAGCCAGCCCTGGTCCTCGCGGCCGTCCTCGGACCGGCCGAGCGCCTTCACGTTGAGATGCTTGGAGGCTTCGAAGAAGCTGTCCTGGTCGTTCAATTCGTCCCAGGGCGGCGCCCCGTCGGCGAGCTCGAAGATCGGCTTGAAGACGTGCGGCAATTCGCGCCGGAAGAATTCCGTATATTCCTCGGGATCGCCGTCGAACTCGGTGATCACCTGAAGGAAGCGGTCGTGGATGACGAGCACCCTGGCGAAATGGACCATCTTGGACTTGCGCAGGGCGCGGTCGATCTCGGGCTGGATATGGTCGGCGAAAAGCGCCTTCAGCTGCTGAAGCTTGGCCAGCGATTCCGGGTCCTGCTTCAGGGGTACGGTCATGTTCAAGGCGGTGATCATAGGTCGCTCCTTCTCTCGCCGAGCGAAGGACCTTGGGCTTACGCCCAGGCCGCGCTGGCTTGCGATTTCGCCGATTCCCTTCGGCGCGGCCCCAAAGGCCACGCCCCCACGCGCCCAGAAATCCCACCGGCACCGAGCGAAGTCAATATCCGCATATGGAGGGGCAACGCCGAGCGAGCGCCCTGACCTTCCGTCATTGCGAGCGCAGCGAGGCAATCCAGTGCGGCGCGTCCGCCCACTGGATTGCCTGGTCGCTTCGCTCCTCGCAATGACGGAGCCAAGGCCGGATTCATCAATCGACTATGTCAAAGAGCCTCGGGCAAAACACGACTCGCCCAAGCCCCAATATAGTAGGAAAAACCCTACAACGCAAGAACAAATGTAAAACAAATTTCCCGGATATCCCCGGCCGTCGGCACAGCATAAGATTCTTCGCGTTCTTCGCGTCCCTTCGCGTGAGACCGACGGCCGAAATGCCTCACGCGAAGAGACGCGAAGAACCCGAAGGCGGCTGTGCGGCGAAGTGCCGGAAGAAAACCTACCCCGCCTTTCGAGCCCTTTTCGCCGCGATCCTCAGCCTCAGCGCATTGAGCCGGATGAAGCCCGCCGCGTCGCGCTGGCTGTAGCTCGACGAGCCCTCCTCGAAGGTGACCAGGTCCTGGTCGTAGAGGGCGAGCGCGCTTTCCCGTCCGATCACGGTCGAATTGCCCTTGTAGAGCTTCACGCGCACCTTGCCGGTGACATGCTCCTGGCTCTTGTCGATCAGCGCCTGGAGCATCTCGCGCTCTGGCGAGAACCAGAAGCCGTTGTAGATCAGGCTGGCGTAGCGCGGCATGATCTCGTCCTTGAGATGGGCCGCGCCGCCGTCGAGCGTGATCGATTCGATTCCGCGATGGGCGGCGAGCAGGATGGTGCCTCCGGGGGTCTCGTAGACCCCGCGCGACTTCATCCCGACATAGCGATTCTCGACGAGGTCGAGCCGGCCGATGCCGTTGTCGTGGCCGAGCGCGTTGAGCCGGGTCAGGAGGGCGGCCGGCGACAGGAGCTCGCCGTCGATCGAGACGGGATCGCCGGCCTCGAAGCCGATCTCGATCACCGTCGCCCTGTCGGGCGCGTCCTCGGGCGAGATCGTGCGCTGGTGGACGTATTCGGGCGCTTCGACCGCCGGGTCCTCGAGCACTTTCCCTTCCGACGAGGAGTGGAGGAGGTTGGCGTCGATCGAGAAGGGCGCCTCGCCGCGCTTGTCCTTCGAGATCGGGATCTGGTGCTTTTCGGCGAAGTCGATCAATTGCTCGCGGCTCGCATATTCCCATTCCCGCCACGGCGCGATGACGTGGATGTCGGGCTCGAGCGCGTAATAGCCGAGCTCGAAGCGGACCTGGTCGTTGCCCTTGCCGGTGGCGCCGTGACAGACGGCGTCGGCGCCGACCGCCCGGGCGATTTCGATCTGGCGCTTGGCGATGAGCGGCCGGGCGATCGAGGTGCCGAGCAGATATTGGCCCTCGTAGACGGTGTTCGCCCGGAACATCGGGAAGACGTAGTCGCGGACGAACTCCTCGCGCAGGTCCTCGATGAAGATGTTCTCCGGCCGGATCCCGAGCAGCTCGGCCTTGGCCCGGGCCGGCTCGACCTCCTCGCCCTGGCCGAGATCGGCGGTGAAGGTGACGACCTCCGCGCGATATTCGGTCTGGAGCCACTTGAGGATGATCGAAGTGTCGAGCCCGCCGGAATAAGCGAGCACGACTTTTTTGGGGGCGGGGCGGTCCATTCACTCTCTCTCAATCGTCACTTCGGCGAAAGCCGGGGGCCTCGGGAAGACCCGCCGGGACTTCTGGTCCTGGGTCCCGGTTTTCGGGTCCCCATCGAGGTAATGCTTCGATGAGGTCCCTCCCGGGACGACGGGCGCAGGGCGGGGCGGACGGTCATGACGGCTCCGGCGAAGCCTGCAAAATCGTCCAGCCACGATCCCGGCGAGAAATTCGTGACAGTTACCAATTTCATCGAGAAATTCGTGACAGTTACCAATTTCACCGAGAGGGGGCCGGCCCGCGATACCCGCGACCGCTCCGAAATTGGTAACTGTCACGATTTTCTTGGGAGTCACGCTCCGTCCTTCGAAAGCTTGCGGAAGCGGCTCGCCATGACTCCGGCGTCGACCCCGTCCTTCAGCGCGACGAACAAGGTGTCGTCGCCGCTGATCGTCCCCGCCACCTCGTCGAGCCGGGCCTGGTCGAGCGCGACTCCGAGCAGATGCGCCGAGCCCGGCGGAGTCTTGAGGACGAGGAGATTGCCGGCCGGCTCGATCGAAAGCAGCCACTCCGTCAGGATCCGCTGAAGCCTGGCCGCCGCCCAGTCATTGGCTCCGGCCTGGTCGGGAAGCGCATAGCTGAGCGCTCCGCCGCGCTTCACCTTGACCGCCCCCATCTGGTCGAGGTCGCGCGACACCGTCGCCTGGGTCACCGAGAACCCGAGCCCTCCCAGCCGCGCCGTCACTTCCTCCTGGCTGCCGAGCGGCTCGGAGCGGATGAGGTCGGCGATCGCCTTCTGGCGGCGGGCTCGGGCGTCGGTCATCTGTTATCCTCCCCATCGAAGATGGGGAGGGGCGACCGCACGAAGTGTGGTGGAGGGGTAATTGGCGGAGGCCTCGTCAGTTACCCCTGCACCATGCTTCGCATGGTCCCCCTCCCCACGAACTCTGCTCGTGGGGAGGATAAGGAAGGGCGCCGACCTCACGCCCTCGCCCCCATCAGCCAGGCCAGCGCACCGCGCGCCGTGTGCATCCGGTTCTCGGCCTGAAGCCAGACGGCGCTCCGCGGCCCGTCGATCACCCCGGCGCTCACCTCTTCGCCGCGCCGGGCGGGGAGGCAGTGAAGGAAGCGGGCGTCGGGGCAGCGCTGCAGAAGCGCCTCGTCCACCCGGAACGGCGCCAAGGCCTGGCTCCGGGCCTCGGTCTCCTCGTCCTGGCCCATCGATACCCAGACGTCGGTATAGACGATGTCGGCGCCGTCCACCGCCTCGGCCGGATCCGCATATTGGGTCACGCCTTCGGGCGCCCCGGTCAGGCCATAGCCTTCCGGGCTTGCGATCCGAAGCTCCGCCCCGAGCAGCGAGCAGGCTTCGGCGAGCGAGCGGCAGACATTGTTGTCGCCGTCGCCCACATAAGCGATTCGCGCGCCTTCGATCCGGCCGAGCAGCTGCCCGACGGTCAGGAGGTCGGCCAGCGCCTGAAGCGGATGGGCCCGGTCGGAGAGCAGGTTGAGCAACGGCTTTTCGGTCGCCGCGGCCATCGCCTCGAGGTCCTTGTGGTCCATCACCCGGGCCGCGACCACGGCATGGTAGCAGGCCAGCGTCCGCGCCACGTCCTCGGCGCTCTCGCGGGTGCCGAGGCCGACCTCCTCCTTCTGGATGTAGACCGGATGCCCGCCGAGCTGGATGGTGGCGATCTCCATCGAGTTGCGGGTACGCGCCGAAGGCTTCTGGAAGACGAGCGCGACGCCCTTGCCGGCCAGGGGCAGGCCGAGGTCCGGAAGCTCGGCCAGAGCGAGTATCTCCTCGAGCCCCTCGCGCCCGAGATCGGCGACGGTGAGCAAATGAGTCACCGCCGCCTCCCCAAATACGGGGACACAATACCTATTTGGGCGATTGCGGCCCGCCTCCGCGGCGGCGGAAATAGGTATTGTGTCCCCGCATTTACCGGAGGGTGGGTCACCAGCTCTTCTCCTTCTTGACCATGGTCCCGATCCCTTCGTCGGTGAGGAGCTCGATCAGTAGGGCGTGCGGCACCCGGCCGTCGATGATGTGCGCCGTTCCGACCCCGGCATCGACCGCGTCGGCGCACGCGCGGAGCTTCGGGATCATCCCCGCGCTCACGCTGTCGTGCTCGATGCGCCCGCGAAGCTCGGCCGAAGTGAGCCGGGGCACTAGGCTGGACTCGTCGCTGACGTCCTCCAGAAGCCCCGGAGCGGCGGTCAAATAGACGATCTTCTCCGCCGCCATCGCCACCGCGATCGCCCGCGCCGCTTCGTCGGCGTTGACGTTGAAAGGCTGGCCGGTCTCGTCGGCGCCGATCGTCGAGACGACCGGGCTCAGCCCCTCGTCGAGAAGCCGCTCGAGCACCGAGGCCCGGACGTGGCTGACGTCGCCGACATAGCCCAGTGACGGGTCTCGCGGAGTGACGGTGAGAAGCCCCGCATCCTCGCCCGACACGCCGACCGCGACCGGATCGTCGAGCGCCTCGCGGTTGATCGTCGCGACGAGGTCGCGGTTGATCTTGCCGACCAGAACCATCCGGACGATCTCGAGCGTCTCCATATCGGTCACCCGGAGGCCGTCGCGGAACTCCGGCTCCTTGCCGACCCGGCGCATCATCGCGTCGACCTGCGGCCCGCCGCCATGGACGAGGACGCAGCGCACCCCGACGCTCCGCAGCAGGAGGACGTCCTGCGCCAGCGCCCGGTCGAGCGCCTTGTCGATCGCCGCCCCGCCCAGCTTCACCACTACCGAACGGCCGTGGAAGCGCTGGATGTAGGGCAGGGCCTGGACGAGGACGGAGGCGGTTTCGGTGGGGGATCTCATGAAAATCTCGTCGCCCCGGCGAAGGCTGGGGCCCCGGGGGGTGAAGAGCGCCTCGTCGCCCCAGCGAAGGCTGGGGCCCCGGGGGGCGAAAATCTCGGGTGCCTTTCACCCGCTGGGGTCCCAGCCTGCGCTGGGACGACGTACAATTTCATGACGTCCTCGAATTCTCTTTGATGTAGCCGGGGCCGAGGTCGATCCCGATCACCTGCGCCCGGCCCGCGCCCAGCCCGAGGGCGACCTCGATCTCGATCCGCTCGCCTTTCATGTGGCGGGCGACCGCTTCGCAATCATGGTCGGCGTTGGTGCCGCCCCGAGACACGATCGTTCCGCCATAAGCGACCGTCGCCTTCTCCGTCTCGAAGGCGATCCCGGCCGAGCCCGCCGCCGCCAGCAGCCGTCCCCAATAAGGATCGCCGCCATACCAGCTGCATTTCACCAGATTGTTCTCGGCGATCCTTTTCGCCGCGATTCGCGCCTCCGAGTCGGAGGCGGCGCCGGTAACGGCGAGCGCCACCATCTTGGTCATTCCCTCCGCGTCTCGGGCCATCTGCAGCGTGAGGTCCTCGCAGGCTTCGTGCACCGCGTCGGCGAACTCGCCCATGTCCGGCCGGCCGCGCCGGGCCGAGGCGAGCAGGATCGCCGTGTCGTTGGTCGAGGTGGCGCCGTCGACGTTCAGGGTGTTGAAGGTCCGGTCGGAGGCGTCGCGGAGGATCTTCGTCATCTCCTCGGCGGAAACGTCCGCGTCGGTGGTCAGGAAGGCGAGCATCGTCGCCATGTCGGGCGCGATCATTCCGCAGCCCTTCGCCATCCCGCCCAGAGTGAAGGTCGAGCCTTTCACCAGCGCTTCCTTGGCCTGGTGATCGGTGGTGAGGATTCCGCGCGCGGCGTCGTTCGCCCCGCCGACGGACAGCTTCTTCGCCAGCTTGGGCGTTCCCGCCAGGATGACGTCCATCGGCAGAGGCGTGCCGATGATTCCGGTGGAGCAGACCAGCACGTCCTCGGCCGCTACTTCCAGCGCGGCCGCGGCGGCGGCGCCCATCGCCTCGGCATCGGCGAGTCCGGCGGCGCCCGTCCCGGCGTTGGCGTTGCCCGAGTTGACGATGATCGCCGCCGCCCGGCCGCCATTCTCGGCGAGGCGGCGGCGCGAGAGCAGGACCGGGGGCGCGACGAACCGGTTCCGGGTGAACACCGCCGCGGCGGCGACCGGCTCGCGGTCGTCGGTGGCGACCAGGGCCATGTCGAAGCGCCGGCGCTTGATCCCGGCATGGCAGCCCGCGGCGACGAAGCCCTCGGCGGCGGTGACGCTCATGGATAGACTCCCGCGACCGGCAATCCCGAATCTTCCTCGAGGCCGAGCATCAGATTGGCGCATTGGATCATCTGGCCGGCGGCGCCCTTGACGAGATTGTCGAGCGCCGCGATCGCCAGCACCCGGCCGGTCCGCTCGTCGTAGCGGGCGGTAAGATGGACGGCGTTGGAGCCGAGGGCCCATTTGGTGGCGGGAGGGCGCTCCGAGACATGGATGAAAGGCTCCCCGGCATAGGCCCGGCGAAGCGCTGCGAGCGGATCGCACGGCCCTTTGGCGACGGCGTGGCAGGTCGCCAATATGCCGCGGTTCATCGGCGCGAGATGGGGGGTGAAGAGGATGCTTGAGCCGAGCGCCATCTCCATCTCCGCGGTGTGGCGGTGGTTCAGAAGTCCGTAGGCGGCGAGGCTTTCGTCGACGCTGTTGAAATGCGTCTCGTCCTTAAGCGCCTTGCCCGCTCCGCTGACTCCCGAAGCGGCGTCGACGACGAGGCTGCCGGGCTCGATCAGCGCCATCAGGGGCTTGCATGCCAGGATCGCCGCGGTGGCGTAGCAGCCGGCGGCCGCGACCGTCGTCGAACCGGCGATGGACGACCGGTTGAGCTCGGGAATACCGTAGACGAACCGATCGATGAGGTCGGCGGCGCCGTGCGGCTCCCGGTACCAGAGCTGGTAATCGGCGGCGCTGCCGAGCCGGAAATCGGCGCCGAGGTCCACGAACGGGATGGAGCGGGCGATGACATCGCGCGCGATGGCCTGCGAATGGCCGTGCGGAAGCGCCGCGAAGACGAGATCGACGCCCTCGTCCAACGCTTCCGGTGCATAACTATTCACAAGCGCATTCGGATAGGCCAGAGCGAGATGGGGATGGACGCTGTCCAGCTTCTGTCCCGCCTGGCTGCTTCCGAACAATTTGACCGGGCGCAGCCGAGGGTGCTGAGCGCAAAGCCTCAGCAGCTCGGCGCCGACGAAGCCCGAGGCTCCAAGGATGGCTACACGAATCATGGGAAGCGGGCCATGCCCCCTATTGCATAATTATGCAATAAGCTGCGATTTATGCATCTGCCTCGGTGGCCGGCCCGGAAGGCTCATGCCGCATGAGATCGATCTTCGGGCGGCGCGAATGCCGCTTGTGACGGCGCCGCCGCCGAGCGGCCGGGCGGAACAGGATAAGGAGGCTGGCCAGACCGGCGATGCCGAGGGACGTGAACAATATCGCCACGGTCTCGGTCCAGATGTCCTCCATCTCTTCGCCTCCCGCGAGGCAATCTAGATCAAGCGATCGGCTTGTGCCAGCCCGCAGCTTCCACGCAGCGAGGCGCCGCGGGCTCTCAGCCCTGCGCCGAACCGATCGCCGGATCGAGAATGAACGCCCCGGCCTCGACCGGCGCGCCGCCTCCCTGCGGCGCGCCGGTGACCGCCCCCGCGGCAAGCAGAATGAAAGCGATCAGCAGGAAGAGGGCGGCGCCGATCGCGCCGCGCGAGGCCGAGAGGGCGAGCTTCGGCGCTTCGCGACGAACCGTCTGCCGAATTCCCAAAGCCGTGGCCGTCGCCATAGTCCCGCTCCCGCTCCAATTGCCTGCAGGATAGGGCCGAGCGCGGCCGCTCCGCCACCAGCAGTACGGCCAAGTTTCGGCACAATCGGGAGGGGTCGGACGGCTGGCCTTGGGCGCGGCGTACGGATATGTGCGGAGATGTGCGGAACCGACGGCGAGGTTCGACGAATCCGATGCGCGATCTCCAATGACGCAGGGCGCGATTCGGGTCGGAGTCGGCGGCTGGAATTACGATCCGTGGCGGGAGAGCTTTTACCCGCCGAAGCTGTCCAAGGCGAAGCAGCTCGAGCATTTGGCAGGACGGCTGACGGCGATCGAGATCAACGCCACTTACTACAAGCTCCAGAAGCCGGAGCTGTTCGAGCGCTGGGCGAAAGCGGTACCGGAGAATTTCCGCTTCGCCCTCAAGGGCTCGCGCTTCTGCACGAACCGAAGGACGCTCGGTGACGCCGGCGAGGCGGTTGAGCGTTTCTGCGGGCAGGGTCTGGCGGAGCTCGGGGGCAGGCTCGGCCCGATCCTGTGGCAATTCATGGCGACCAAGAGGTTCGAGCCGGAAGATTTCAAGGCGTTCCTGGCGCTGCTTCCGCGCAGGGCCGCGGGCGTGCCGCTTCGCCACGTCGTCGAGCCTAGGCACGAGAGCTTTCGCGACCCGGCGTTCGTGAGGATGGCACGGGCCGCCAGGGTGACGATCGCCTTTGCCGATTCCGACGAATTTCCGTGCATCGCCGATCTGTCCGGCGACCTCGTCTACGCCCGGCTCCAGCGCAGCCGGGAGGGCGTGGCGACGGGGTATCCGGCGCCCGAGCTGGACCGCTGGGCCGAGGCCGGAAGGGCCTGGGCCCGGGGCGAGAGCCCGGCCGGATTTCCGTATTCGGCCAGGCCGCCCAAGCCGCGGGCCCGGGAGGCTTACGTCTTCTTCACCTCGGGGGCGAAAGAGAGGAATCCGGCGGCGGCGGAAGCGCTGATCGGGAGACTCGAGCTGCCTCCCCATCGCGAAGCGATGGGGAGGGGGACCACCGAAGGTGGTGGAGGGTGACCTGACGACGCCTCGCCAACTACCCCTCCACCAGGCTTCGCCCGACGGCTGCTACGCAGCCGGTTCCGGCTCTCGGCATGCCCCCGGCATGCCGACCCGCCGACACCCCCCTCCCCATCTGCGATGGGGAGGATTAGGACGGGGGAATGAACCCGCTCTTCGCCGACATGCCGATCAACGTCTTCACCCGAATGTCGGCGCTGGCGCTCGAGCATGAGGCGGTGAACCTGGGACAGGGGTTTCCCGATTTCGGGTGGCCGGACGACGTCGTCGCCAGGGCGGCGGAGGAATTGATCACGGGCTCCAACCAATATGCGCCGATGGCGGGGCGGCCCGAGCTTCACCGGGCGATCGCCGATCATTACCGGGCGCATCAGGGGCTCGAGATCGAGCCCGGCTCGGTCGTCGTCACCTCCGGAGCGACCGAGGCGCTGGCGGCCTCGCTGATGGCGCTGATCGAGCCGGGCGACGAGGTCCTGCTCTTCCAGCCGCTCTACGACCTCTATCTTCCGATGGTGCTTCGCTCCGGCGGAGTGCCGCGCTTCGTCCGGCTGACTCCGCCGGACTGGCGGATCGGCGAGGAAGCCCTGGCCGAGGCGTTCACGCCGCGGACCAAGCTGGTCGTCTTCAACAACCCGCACAATCCGTCGTCGCGGGTGTTCGGGGCGGACGAGCTGGGGCTGCTCGCCGAGGCCTGCGTCCGTAGCGGCGCGACCGTCCTCACCGACGAGGTCTGGGAGCATGTCGCTTTCGACGGCCGCCGCCACGTCCCGCTGTCGCGGCTGCCGGGCATGGCGGGGCGGACCGTCAAAATCGGCTCGGCGGGCAAGATCTTCTCGTTGACCGGCTGGAAGGTGGGCTGGGTGGTGGCGCCCCCCACGCTGGCCGGGCCGATCTCGAAAGCGCACCAGTTCCTGACTTTCGCGACACCGCCCAATCTGCAGGCTGCCGTGGCTTACGGGCTGGGCAAGGAGGTGGGCTGGTTCGAGGGAATGCGCCGGGATCTGGCCGAGGCCCGCGACGGGCTGGTCGCCGGGCTCCGGGAGGCAGGCTTCGCCACCCTCGCGGCGGAGGGGACCTATTTCGTCGGGGTCGACCTGCCGGCTTCCGGGATCGACGCGGACGACGTCACCTTTTGTGAGCGGGCGGTTCGGGAGGCCCAGGTGGCGGCGATCCCGCTGTCGGCTTTCTATGCGCAGGATCCGGTGACGAGCGTGGTTCGGCTTTGCTTCGCCAAGAAGCCGGAGACCCTTGCAGCGGGGATCGAGCGGATGGCGAAGGCGAGGGCGCTGTTCGCCTGACCGTCATGCCGGCGAATAGCCCGTCATCCCAGCGAAGGCCGGGATCCCGGCGAGTGAAAGGCGCCGGTGCTTTTCACCTGCCGGGGCCCCGGCCTTCGCCGGGGCGACGGGGTTGCTTCGGTGCCATCCTCCCCGCAAAGACGGTCGCGCCATGACCTTCAGCTCCACCGACGAAACCCGCGCCCTGTTCGAGAGCCTCCGGGTCCCGCTCCCGAAGGGCGACCTCGAATCCCGCTCCCCGATCGACGGCCTCGTCATCGGCTCCGTTCCCACGGCCTCCGCCGCGGACGTCGCCGCCGCCGTCGCCCGCGCTCGCGAGGCCTTCCTCGACTGGCGGATCGTTCCGCCGCCGCGCCGAGGCGAGCTCGTCCGATTGTTCGGCGAGGTGCTTCGGGAGGAGAAGGAGAGGCTCGGCCGGCTGGTCAGCCTCGAGGCGGGCAAGATCCTCCAGGAGGGGCTGGGCGAGGTCCAGGAGATGATCGACATTTGCGATTTCGCGGTCGGGCTGTCGCGTCAGCTCTACGGCCTCACCATCGCCACCGAGCGGCCCGGGCACCGGATGATGGAGACCTGGCACCCGCTCGGGGTCGTCGGAGTGATCTCGGCCTTCAATTTCCCGGTGGCGGTGTGGGCCTGGAACGCCTGCCTGGCCTTCGTCTGCGGCGATCCGGTGGTCTGGAAGCCGTCGGAGAAGACGCCGCTCACGGCCCATGCCGTCCAGGCGTTGTTCGAGCGGGCGGCGGAGCGGTTCGGCCGGGCGCCGGCCGGACTGAGCCAGATCGTCCAGGGCGGGCGCGGGACGGGCGAGGCGCTGGTCGACGACCCGCGCGTGGCCTTGCTCTCGGCGACCGGATCGACGGCCATGGGCCGGACGGTCGCGCCTCGGGTTGCAGCGCGGTTCGGCCGCACCCTCCTCGAGCTGGGCGGCAACAACGCCATGGTGGTCGCGCCTTCGGCCGACCTTGCACTGGCGGAGCGGGCGATCGCCTTTTCCGCGGTCGGAACGGCGGGGCAGCGCTGCACCACTTTGAGGCGCCTGTTCGTCCAGCAGGAGGTGTATGACGCCCTGGTCCCGCGCCTCCGGCAGATATGGGCCGGGGTGCCGGTCGGCAATCCCCTCGTGGAGGGGACGTTGGTCGGTCCGCTGATCGACGAGGCGGCGATCGGGGCGATGCAGTCGGCGCTGGCCCGGGCTCGGACCGAAGGCGGCGAAGTCCATGGCGGCGAGAGGCTCGACGGGCTGTACGTTCGCCCGGCCCTCGTCGAGATGCCGGGGCAGAGCGCGATCATCCTGACCGAGACCTTCGCTCCGATCCTCTACGTCATGCGCTACGTTTCGCTCGACGAAGCGATCGCCGCCCACAACGAAGCGCCTCAGGGCCTCGCTTCGTCCATCTTCACCAACGACGTTCGCGAGGCCGAGACTTTCCTTTCGGCGGCCGGATCCGACTGCGGAATCGTCAACGTCAATATCGGGCCGTCGGGGGCCGAGATCGGCGGCGCGTTCGGAGGCGAGAAGGAGACGGGGGGCGGCCGCGAGAGCGGCTCCGACGCCTGGCGCAATTACATGCGCAGGGCGACCAACACGATCAACTACAGCCGCGACCTGCCGCTTGCGCAGGGCATCGACTTCGACCTGCCATGACACGTCCTCCAGATAGGCCGGGCCGGGTCTGCATCCTCACGCCGGACAAGACCAGCGAGGGCTATCGGACCCGCTGGCCCGACGTCCTCGAGCGCAATTCGGCGCCGCTCCGGGACTCCGGATTGGAGGTCGAGGCGCGCGACTGGGCCGACGCGACCGACCTGGCCGGCTTCGACCTGGTCCTTCCGCTCCTGGTCTGGGGCTATCCCTTCGCTCCGCTGCAATGGGCGGAGGCGGTCGACCGTTGGGAGGGGGAGGGAGTCCGGCTTCGCAATCCGGCTTCGGTGCTGCGCTGGAATGCCGACAAAATCTATCTGGAGCGGCTGGCGGAGCGCGGCGCGCCGGTCGTTCCGACCCGCCATTATGCCCAGTTGAACGAGGGTCTGCTGGAAGAGGCGGCCCGGGCCTTCGGAACCGGGCGGCTGGTCGCCAAGCCGCGAATCTCCTCCAGCGCCTGGCAGACGATCCGCTGGTCGCCGGGCGCACCGCTCGACGGCGGGCCCGAGGGCGCGGCGATGGTGCAGCCCTATCTTCCGGAGATCGAGCGATCGGGCGAAGTGTCGATGATCTTTTTCGGCGGAGTGTTCAGCCACGCCATCTCCAAGCGGCCGCAGCCGGGCGACTTCCGGGTGCAGCCCGAATTCGACGGGATCATAACGGCCCATCGTCCCGACCCAGCGGAGCATGAAGCCGCGGCGCGGATCCTGGCCGCGGCCGAGGAGCCCCTGCTTTACGCCCGGATCGACCTGGTTCGTGGTCTCGACGGGGCGCCGCAGCTCATCGAGCTCGAGCTGATCGAGCCGGATCTGTATCTGGGCTATGACGAGGGCGCGGGCGGGCGTTTCGCGAAGGCGGTGGCGGAAAGGCTCTAACCCTCCCGTCTTTCACGGGAGAGGAGGGGCCCGCCGCGAAGCGGTGGGGAGGTGAGGGTCTGTACCGCTGGCTCAGCAAGACCCTCACCCCCCAAGCCTTCGGCTTGGGTCCCCCCCTCTCCCGCGAAAAGCGGGAGAGGAGACTCAGCGTTGCGGGACCGTTCTAAATGTGTCCCTTTTCCGTCACGATCCGCCTTTTCTTTCCAAGGCTTGACCAGCCCTTGCGGGGCCGTTCAGCGGCCTTTAATAGGCTATCACAGGATAATGTCGGACTGCCACGCGGAGTTTTTTCGCGACCGCCATTACGGGGATAGACCATGTTCAGCCGAAGCCTACTCGCCCTTCTCGCGCTCGGCGCCGCCCTGCCCGCAACGCTGGCGCCCGCTTCCGCCCAGAGCGCCGCCGAGCTGACCGGGCCGCCGGCCGCTACGGCTCCGGCCGCGGCGCCCGTCGCCGCCGCTCCGGTCCTTGGCGCCGACTGGTCGCGCAAGGACGCGGCGAAGCTTCTGCGCTACGTCGAGGGCATCGGCTCGGAAGGGCTCGACCCGGCCGACTACAATGCCTCGGCGCTTCGAGCCGCCGTCGATTCCGAGGACGAAGGCCTCAGCCGGATCGCGACGGCGACCTTCCTCAAGGTCGCTTCCGATCTCAAGTTCGGCCATGTCCGCGACAGCGGCCGGATCGATTGGCACGTCAAGGACGACAGCTGGAACGTCTACGACCAGCAGGCCCTCCTCGACCGGGCCGCCAAGGGCGACGTCGGGGAAGCGCTGGACTCGCTGCTCCCGACCCATCCGCAATATGCGGCCCTGAAGGGGCTGCTCGGCGACAAGTCGGTCGACGCCAAGACCCGCGACCGGATCCGGATCAACCTCGACCGCTGGCGCTGGCTGCCGCGCGACCTCGGCTCCAAATATGTGATCGTCAACGTCCCGGCCTATACGGTCGCCCTGGTCGAGGACGGCCAGACCCTCAACCGCCGGCGCGCGGTGGCGGGCGCGATCAAGACTCCGACCCCGTCGCTCTCGGCGGTGATCACCGGAGCCATCTTCAACCCCTGGTGGGAAGTGCCCTCGAGCATCGCCGGCGAGGTTCGCGGCAAGAAGGGCTATGTCGCGGTCAAGGACAATTCGGGCAAGATCATCCGCTGGCGCCAGCCTCCGGGGCCGTCCAACGCGCTCGGCCGGATGAAGCTGGTGATGGGCAATCCCTATGCCATCTACCTTCACGACACCAATGCGAAGAATCTGTTCAACCGCCAGGCCCGCGCGTTCAGCCACGGCTGCATCCGCACCGAGGACGCCGTGGGCTTCGCCCAGACCCTGCTCGACGGGACCGAATGGAACCGCGGCAAGATCGACCAGACCCTCGCCTCCGGCAAGGCGACCCAGGCCAATCTCGCGGCGCCGGTGCCGGTCTACATCGTCTATTTCACCGTTGCCGCCACCAGCGACGGTCCGCCGAACAGCTATGCGGACATGTACGGCCGCGACGCCAAGGTGCTGGCCGGGCTTTCCGACCGCAAGAGCGGAACGGCGCTGGCTTCGTCGGGGAATTGAGCCATGCTTTGCCTCCCCATCGTGAGATGGGGAGGGGGACCATGCGAAGCGTGGTGGAGGGGTAGCCGGCGCGAGACGCTGTCGCTCCGCGCGAGAACTTCTTGAACTGAGCCATCTACCCCTCCACCACCTTCGGTGGTCCCCCTCCCCATCGCTGCGCGATGGGGAGGCAGGGGGTCGCCGAAGGAACCTTACGCTTCGCATGGACGCATTCCTGGCCCTCTATCGCCTGCTCTCGCCCGCCCGGCGGCGGCAGCTGCTCCTGACCCTGGGGCTGATGCTGGTCGGGGCGGCGGCCGAGATGGTGACGATCGGCGCCGCTCTGCCCTTCCTCGCTCTGGTCGCCGATCCCGGCAGCGCCCTGGTTCCGCCACGGCTGCTGGAGGCGCTGACCGCGATCGGCGGCTCGCCGGTGGTGGGCGCCGCCTTGCTTCTGATCGCGGCGGCGATGGCCGCGGCGGCGGTTCGGCTCGCCTTGACCTGGGGCACCCAGCGCTTCGTCATGGCGACCGGCCACGACATGGCCGCCGAGGTCTTCGGCCGGATGCTTCGCCAGCCTTATTCCGAGCAGGTGCGGCGCAACAGCAGCGTCACCCTGGCCGCGGTCGAAAAGGTGCAGGGGGTCGTGTTCGGAGTCCTCCAGCCGGCGATGCAGGGCATGATCGGCGCCTTCATCGCGCTCTGCGTCTTCGCGCTTCTGCTTCGGATCGACGCCCGCGCCGCCGGCCTCGCGGCCTTCGCGGTGGCCCTCGTCTACGTCGGGGTCAGCCTGCTCGTCCGCCCGTCGCTTCGGCGCAATTCCGAGGCACTGGCCGGGACGATGGTCGAGCGTACCCGGACCGTCCAGGAAGGGCTGGGCGGGATTAGGGACATCATCCTCGACCGCTCCGAGCCCCTGTTCGAAGCCAAGTTCCGCGAGCTCGACAGCCGCTACCGCCGGGCCCAGGCGGCGACCCAGTTCGTGGCCGGGGCTCCGCGCTACGTCGTCGAAGCGGCGGGGCTGGTCGCGATCGCTCTCGTCACCCTGGCGATGAGCCTGGAGCCGGGCGGGGTCGTTAAGGCGATCCCCGTGCTCGGAGCGCTGGCGCTCGGCGCCCAGCGGCTCCTGCCCCTGCTCCAGCAGGCCTATCACGGCTGGAGCGTGACGAGCGGGAATTACCACGCCCTGCGCGACGTGATCGAGATGATGGAGGCGCCGGTCCCGCCGCCTCAGCCGGAGGCGCCGCCGCTGTCGATCGAGCGCGAGCTGGCGTTCGAGAAGGTGGGATTCCGCTATCCCGAGGGCCGCTTCGGCCTGTCGGACGTCAGCTTCCGGATCCGGGCCGGGGAGCATGTCGGGATCGCCGGGGCGACGGGGAGCGGCAAGTCCACCCTGCTCGACCTGCTGATGGGGCTGCTCGAGCCGGACGAAGGCGCGATCCTCGTCGACGGCCGGCCGCTCGACCCGGCGACCCGCCTCGCCTGGCAGGCCGGCCTCGCCCACGTCCCCCAGTCCATCTATCTCGCCGACGACACGATCGCCGCCAACATCGCCTTCCCGCGCGCCGCCGAAGGGCTCGACTCGGAGCGGCTCGCCGCGGCGGTGCGGGCGGCGCAGCTCGACGAGTTCCTCGACGGCCTGCCCGAGGGCCTCGACACCTATGCCGGCGAGCGCGGAGTCCGGCTGTCGGGGGGCCAGCGCCAGCGCATCGGCATCGCCCGGGCCCTCTACCGCCGGCCGAGGCTCCTCATCCTCGACGAGGCGACGAGCGCGCTCGACGAGGCGACCGAGCGGACGGTGCTGGCGGCGCTCCAGGGCCTGCGCGGCGACATGACGCTGGTGACGGTGGCGCACCGGGCGACGACGCTCGCGGCCTGCGACCGGATCATCCGGGTCGACGGGGGACGGGTGAGCGAGGTCTGATATCCCCGTCGTCCCAGCGAAGGCTGGGATCCCATCGGGTGATAAGCACGGTGGTCTTCACCCCCTGGGGTCCCAGCCTTCGCTGGGGCGACGCGCTCTTCACCCCGTGGGGCGCCCAACTTTCCCGTGGTCAGGCCAGCTTGTCGGCGTAGAGGAAGCGGCCGGGGCCCAGGCGGGCGAGAACCTGCTGGAGGCTGTTGTAGGGGAGGGCGAAGCAGCCTTCCGAGCGGCCGAGCTTGCCGTGGGCGGCAAGCTGCTCGGGCTCGGCATACCAGGCCGAATGGACAACGATGGCCCGGGTGTGGGCGTTCGAATTGCTCCAGTCGAGGCCGGAGAGGCGGAGCGAGCGGCCGTATTTGCCGTGATAATATTCGCCGGTCCGGTAGCCGCCCTGCGACGAGGCTTCCGAGCCGATCTGGTTGGAGAAACGCTGGAGGAGGCCGCTGTGGACCGGATCGGAGCCTCTGCCGTGGGCGACGAGATGGTTGCTGACCCGGCCGGTGGCGGTGTCGAGCAGGAAGAAGCGATGCTCGTAGGACGGCCGGCTGAAATCGGCGATGCCGACGACGTCGGTGTGGTGAAGCTGCGAACGGTGCCGCTCGAATGCGGCGCGGGCTCGGGCGAGAAGGCGAGGATCGATCGCTCCGCTGACGACGACTCGCGGCTGGACCGGAACGACGGCGTGCGCGATCGGACGGACCGGAAGCGGTTTCGGTGCCGGATCCTTGAGGCCCGCGACGATCTGCGCCAGCGACTGCCCCTGGGCCGCGGTGGCGAGGAAACCGGCCGAAAGACCGGCACCAAGCAATTGCCTGCGCGAGTAGATCAAGATTTTCCCCTCAGCTCTGGAATCCTAGTTATAGCTTTTGTCCTTAAGTTCCAGTGAACTGCAGCCGCTTCATCCCGTTAGCGCCGCGACTCACCGCAACATTTCGGCCCCGGTTGGTTACCGTGGCGTAACGGCGTCGGCGAAGCGTGCCGGGAACCCGGCAGGCCGTGGAAGCGTCTTCCGACTCGCGATGGCAGAATTCGACCGCCTTGAATTGAAGCCCGGGCTTGCGCCGATGGAGGCGAAGCTGGTCGATTCGCTGCCGGAGGGCGAGGGATGGCAGTACGAGCCCAAATGGGACGGCTTCCGCTGCCTGGTCTTTCGCGACGGGCCCGAAGTGGCACTGATGTCCAAATCCGGCAAACCGCTCGGCCGCTATTTTCCGGAGGTGACCGAGACGGTGCTCGAGATGGAAGCGGACCGCTTCGTCCTCGACGGCGAGCTGATCATCCCGGTGGACGGAATCCTGTCGTTCGACGCCCTCCAGCTCCGCCTTCACCCGGCGGAGAGCCGGATCGCCCGGCTGGCCGGGGAAACTCCGGCGCAGCTGATGCTGTTCGACCTGCTCTTCTCCAAGGAGACGAGCTATCTCGACGCGCCGCTCGAATTGAGGCGCCGGTCGCTCGAGATCATCTACGCGGCCGAGCAGCATGACGATTTGCAGCTTTCGCCCTGCACCGCCGACGTGGAAATCGCCCGCCAGTGGCTCGACCAGGTTGGAGCGGCTCTGGACGGAGTCGTCGCCAAGCGCCGCGACGGCAGATACGAGCCGGGCGAGCGGGCGATGCTGAAGATCAAGGCGATGCGCACGGCCGACTGCGTCGTCGGCGGCTTCCGCTACGGGACGAACGGCAAGTCGGTCGCCTCGCTCCTGCTCGGGCTCTACGACGAGTCGGGCCTGCTCCACCATGTCGGCTACACCTCATCGATCCCCGCCGCGGAAAAGGCGGTCCTGACGAAGCGGCTCGAGGCGCTGGTCGAGGCGCCCGGCTTCACCGGCGACGCTCCGGGCGGGCCGAGCCGCTGGTCGACCGAGCGGACCGGCGAATGGCAGCCGCTCCGGCCGGAGCTGATCGCCGAGGTACGCTACGACCATGTCACCGGCCGCCGCTTCCGCCACGGCACCAAATTCCTGCGCTGGCGGCCCGACAAGTCACCGGAGCAATGCCGGATGGACCAGCTCCAGGCCCCGGCCGCCGCCGACAGGCTGGCGGCCGGGCTCGAGGCGGCGTCGTCATGAAGCCGGAGCGGATCGTCGAGGGGGTGCGGCTGAGCAGCCCGGACAAGGTGCTCTATCCGGAGCAGGGCATCACCAAGGGCCAGCTCGCCGATTATTATGTCGCCGTGGCCGGCCGGATACTGCCCCACATCGGCTTCCGCCCGGTGACGATGGTGCGCTGCCCCACCGGGGAGGGGACCAAATGCTTCTACCAGCGCCACGCCGGATCGGGCGTTCCCGAGGCGCTTCACGAGGTGAACATTCCCGGCTTCGACGAGCCCTATCTCTATATTTCCGACGTCGCCGGGCTGGTCGCCATGGTCCAGATGGGAGTGCTGGAGATGCATCCCTGGGGCGTGAAGGTGGAGTCGCCGGACCGCGCCGACCGGATCGTCTTCGATCTCGACCCGGCCGAGGGGCTCGGCTTCGAAGCGGTGGTCGAGGCGGCGAAGGAGGTGCGCGACCGGCTCGAGGCGCTCGGCCTTATCAGCTTCGTCAAGACGACCGGCGGCAAGGGGCTTCACGTCGTCGTTCCGGTCGAGGCGACGGCGCCGTGGAAGGACGTGAAGAGCTTCGCCAAGGGCGTCTCGGCCGGGATGGCCGCCGATTCTCCGGACAAATATCTGACCAAGGCGTCCAAGGCCGACCGGGTCGGGCGGATCTTCATCGACTATCTGAGGAACGACCCGACCTCCACCGCCGTCGCCCCTTATTCGACCCGCTCGCGCAAGGGCGCGCCGGTGGCGATGCCGATCCGGTGGGAGCAGGCGAAGGCCGGGCTCGATCCGTGCGACTATACGGTGGAGACGGTTCCGGGGCTGGTGGCGAAGCAGAAGAGCGATCCGTGGGCCGAGATGCTCGAGGTGAAGCAGGCGCTGCCGGAGGGGCCGCGGGGCTAGAGGCCCTTGTTCGGCGGGAGGATGATCGCCGGAGGCGGATAGTCGACCACTGGCGGAGGATGGTCGGCGACTGCCGGAAGCGCGGGCGGAACCGCTGGATTGGCGCTTCCGCATCGGCCGGTGAAGCGGCTTTCCGTTTCCGCCTTGAAACGGATCACGATACCCTTGCGGCTCATCTCGCCTTCGTGCCGTCCCGTCACCGCCTTGCGCGAATAGGTGCCCTCGGACGTGATGTTCGCTTGGCCGTCATTTCCGTTCCTGGAGCAGCTGGAGCTTAGCGCCCAGCGACCGTCGGCGGCGTACAGCCGAGCGTAGGAACATCCCCGCTCCACGAGGAAGCCGGGTAGGCGCTCGGTGTCGACGACGGCCCTGTCCGAGCATTGCGCCGTCTCTTCGACGGTCCCGGACTGTTTCGCGATCCGCGCCCGGACCGCCGCGAGCTCCGCCGGATCGGCCTCGGGCGAAGCTTCGATCGCGGTCGCCGTGACTTTGAGGCGTGTGAGCCAGCCGCCCTTCTTCAGACCGACGGCCCGGGCGAATTCGTCCAGGGAACCGAAAGCGCCCGAACCCGCGGCCGCTCCGGCCGCCAGCGGGACGAGGAGCGCGACGCAAAATGCAAGGGCCGATCGGGACATCCGCCGATCCTACACGCTCGAGGAAGAATGGACATAGGCGCTTTTCCGTCTTGCCGACGCCGGGCGCCCTCCTATCTCGGCAGGAGAAGGAGACTGACATGGCCGACGAGCAGGCGATACTGGCGGGTGGATGCTTCTGGTGCACCGAGGCCGTGTTCAACGACGTGATCGGAGTGACCAAGGTCGAGAGCGGCTACATCGGCGGCCAGGTGGCGAACCCGAGCTACAAGGCCGTGTGCGGCGGCGGCACCGGCCATGCCGAGGCGATCCGGCTCACCTTCGATCCGGACGTGATTTCCTTCGGCGAGCTGCTCGACCTGTTCTTCGCCACCCACGATCCGACCCAGCTCAATCGCCAGGGCAATGACGTCGGCACCCAATATCGCTCGGCGGTCTTCCCGCTTTCGAGCGATCAGGAGGCCGCGGTGCACGCCGCGATCGAGCGGGCCCGGGCCGATTGGCCGGCGCCGATCGTCACCACCATCGAGCCGGCCTCCGACTGGTGGCCGGCCGAGGATTATCATCAGGATTATTGGGCAGGCGAAGGCCAGCGTAACCCTTATTGCCTCGCCATCATTCCGCCCAAGCTGAAGAAGCTGCGCAAGAGCTTCGCGCATCGGGTGAAGGAAGGCGGTGCCGTCGTCGGCTAACCAGGGCATGCGGAATTAGGATATTGTTGTTTCGCAAGGCCTTGTATAGGGTTCGAGACAAGCGGCTGCCGGAGGCGGCTGCGCACTTGAGGGGGATGAAATGAAAATCTTTAAGCTGACGGCGCTCGCCGCCGTCGCGTCGCTTGCGGTCGCGCAGCCGGCCGTCGCCAAGAAGCCCAAAACCTACGTCGTCGTGAACGAGGCGGTCGGAGTGCCGGTCTTCCCGCACGACATTACCGATCGGCCCTATACGGTCGTCGGCGAGGTCAAGGCCAAGGTCCGCAAGGCGACCGTATTCAGCAAGAGCGCCTCGCAGAAGAAGATCTACAAGGAGCTTTGGGAGCGTGCCCGCAAGAAGGGCGCGGACGCGGTCATCAACGCCAATTACGGCGATTCGAAGATCAGCGCGATGAGCTGGGGGCAGACCAACGCCAAGGGCACTGCGATCCGCTTCACGACGTCCAACTGATACCGGCCGCCCGTTCCGGCCGGGACGGGCGGCGGTTCGCGCTTCGGGGGAGGCAGATATGTCCCGCAACTTGATATTGGGGCTCGCGCTCCTGGCCTCCGGCACGGCCGCGTCCGCTCAGGACGCGCCGGCGCCGGCAGCCGCGGCTCAGCCCGAGCTGGTCGTGGCCGCTCCGGCCGCGCCGGCGGACCAGCCGGGCGCCATCGTCGTGGCCAAGGACACGATGGTCCGCCTCATGGTCCTGAACGAGGTCAACACGAACAGCGCCAAGCCCGGCGACCGCTTCGTGCTCCGGGTCGACGAGAATGTGATCGTCCACGGCGCGACGGTGATCCCGGTCGGCGCCAAGGCTTATGGCGAAGTCACCAGGGTGAAGTCCAACGGCGGCGTCGGCAAAGCCGGCTCGGTCGGCGCGAAATTGCTCTATGTCGAGATCGGCGAGGACCGGATCCCGATCGCCGGCGAGGACGCGTCGAAAGGCCGCAAGGAAGGCGGCGGAGTCGTCCTGGCGTCGGCCATCTGGGGGCCGTTCGGGTTGCTCATGAAGGGCGGACCGGGCAAGCTCAAGGCCGGTCACATCTTCAACGGCTATATTCCGACCGACCTCATCTTCGATCCGGCGGCCGGCCGGTTCGTCCTTCCGGGGGCGAAGGTGGAGGCGGCCGCGGTCGCGCCATGAGCGGCTGCCGCGCCGCCGTTCTCGCGGCGTTGTTTCTCGCGAACACGCCCGCCGGAGCCGCGGCGCAACCCATTTCGGCGGTCTCGGAGCTCGTGCTGAACCGGGGGACGCGAGTCTCGATGCAGACGGTCCAGCCGCTCAGCTCGAAGCGGGCCCTGCAAGGGCAGCGCTTCGATCTCGAGGTCAGCGAGGAAGTCCGAGTGAACGGGATGCTGGTGATCCCGAAGGGCGCCCGCGGCGTCGGCGAAGTCAGCCGAGTGGTCGAAAAGGGTATGATGGGCAAGGCCGGCAAGCTCGAGGTCCGGGTGATGTACGTCGAGGTCGGCGGCACCCGGATCCGTCTCGACGGCAAGGCCAGGGACAAAGGCGCGTCCGGCGCCGCAGGCGTCGTTCTGGCGGCGCCGCTGATCGGGTTGACCGGTGCCGCCTTCGTCAAGGGCAAGAGCGCCGTCATTCCGGCCGGCTCGAACATCGAGGGCTTCGTCTATCAGGACGTACCGCTCACGCGGCCCGCGATTTGACGAAAGGGCCGGGGTTCGAGAGGCGAGCCTGCGGCAGATCCGTTCATCCGGCTGGACCCGCCGAAGGGACCGCGAGCCTTCATCCTCAATTCGCCGTCCAGAACGGCGGCCGCCGGAGCCGGCGGCGCTCGAACAGACGCAGCGGTGCCAGAAATATCCTGAAGACGCTGGCTGGTGCGAATATTGATTCGACAATGTCCCAATAGAATATTCGAAAAACGGTTGTCGGCCAGAGACTTCTGTGCGACCCAGCATCACCGGCAGCGGGGGCTGCCGGCTCAAGAGGGGGAATTTTCGTGAAACGCTATCTTTCCATTTGCGGCCTTGCGGCCGTTTCTATGCTGCTGCCTGCCTGCGCCACCATCACTCGGGGCACGTCGCAGAAATACGTGATCGAATCCGAGCCGGCGCAGGCCGACGTGGCCTTGTCCACCGGCCAGAAGTGCGTCACGCCGTGCAAGCTCAAGCTGAAGCGCAAGCACGACTTTACCGCCACCTTCAAAAAGCCGGGCTATGAAACCCAGCAAGCGAACGTGAAGAGCAAGTTCTCGGGCGGCGGCGCGGCCGCGGGCGCGGGCAACATCCTCGCCGGCGGAGTCATCGGAGCGGTCGTCGACGGTACCAACGGCTCCATGAACAACCTGACGCCCAATCCGCTCAAGGTGACCTTGGTCCCGCTCGCCGACGCTCAGAATATGGGCGAGTCGAGCACCGGTTCGATGGAGCCCGTGGCCGATCCGCAGCCGGATCCCCAGCTCTAGGCTTCAGGGTCCAGGCTTCGTGAAAGGGGCGGCTTAGGCCGCCCCTTTTTCATGTCCGGGGCGCGGCGGCTCGGCCGAGGCGGTCGTTGATGGCGAGGCCGATCCCCTCCTTCGGAATCGGAGCGACCGCGATCCGCGGACGCCGCTGGGCGTCGGCGCAATGGAGCGCGTCGAACAGGCGAGCGGCGGCCTCCGCGAGGTCGCCGGCCGGAGACAGGTTGTCGTCCCCCTCGACGGCGCCGAAGCCGATCAGCCATTCGTCGGCCGATGCCGAGGTCGCGTCCAGTCGGAGGGGCTTGGCTGGAGCATAATGGCTTCGCATCTGGCCCGGCGCTTCGATCCTGCCGTCGCCGGAAGCCTGCGAGCCGACCCCGGAGGCGAAGGCCGCGATGTCGTCGAAGCTTATCGGCCCCGGCCTGAGCAGCCTGACCGTGCCTCCCGCGACCGCCACGATCGTCGATTCCAGCCCCCGCTGAGTCGGGCCGCCATCGAGGATCATCGGGATTCGTCCGCCGAGGCTGGCGAGGACGTGGCTTGCGCGGGTCGGGCTGACGGCGCCGCTGGCATTGGCGGACGGCGCGGCGAGCGGCCGCCCCGCGGCGGCGAGGAGCGCCTGGATCGCCGGATGGGCCGGACAGCGAAGCGCAACCGTGGCGAGGCCCGCGGTGACCGCCGCGGCCAGGCCCGAATCCTCGCGCACCGGTACCACCAGCGTGAGCGCGCCCGGCCAGAAGGCGACGGCGAGGGCCCGGGCCTCCTCCGAGAAGACGCCCAGCCGCTCGGCCTCGGCCAGGTCCCTGACATGGACGATGAGCGGGTTGAAGGCCGGCCGGCCCTTGGCGGCGAAGATCCGGGCGACGGCCTTTGCATTGGTGGCGTCGGCGGCGAGGCCGTAAACGGTCTCGGTCGGCACCGCCACAGGCTCGCCGGCGCGGATCAGGCGCGCGGCTTCGGCGAGGGCATCGCCGCCATAATCCACGACACGGGTGTTTTGCGCCTTCACCGCCCCGCGCTATAGCCCCCCTTCGACCAGCGCAACGGCGCGCGAGGAGCCTTCATGACCTACACACCCCCCGTCGCCGACCAGCGCTTCGTGCTCGAGCATATCGTTGGAATGGCGGAGCTCGCCGGACACAATCGGTTCGCCGAGGCGACTCCCGATCTGGTCGACGCCATATTGGAGGGCGCGGGCGCGTTCGCCGCGGGCGAATTCGCTCCGCTCAACCGGACCGGAGACGAGATCGGGGCCGTCTGGTCGGCCGGCGGGGTGACGATGCCGCCCGGCTTTCGCGAGGCCTATCGGGCCTATGTCGAGGGCGGCTGGGGCACTTTGGCGGGCCCGTCGGAGCAGGGCGGACAGGGCCTGCCACTGGTCCTCGCCACCGTGGTGATGGAGGATCTGGGCGCGGCCAACATGGCCTTCTCGCTGGTCGCGATGCTCAGCGCCGGAGCGGTCGAGGCGCTTCGCCACCACGGCTCGCCCGAGATGCGGGCGCAGTGGCTTCCGAAGCTGGTGACGGGCGAATGGACCGGAACCATGAACCTCACCGAGCCGCAGGCCGGCTCCGACGTCGGAGCGCTCAAGAGCCGGGCCGAGCCGGTCGGGGACGGCAGCTGGCGGGTGAGCGGCCAGAAGATATTCATCACGTTCGGCGACCATGATCTAGCGGACAATATCGTCCATCTGGTGCTGGCGCGCACGCCCGGGGCGCCGCCGGGGACGAAAGGGATCTCGCTCTTCCTGGTGCCCAAGATCCTGCCCGACGGCAAAGCGAACGATCTCAGGTGCGTGTCGATCGAGCATAAGCTCGGAATCCATGCCTCGCCGACCTGCGTGATGGCTTTCGGCGACGATGGGGACTGCCGCGGCTGGCTGATCGGCGAGGAGCAGACGGGCATGCGGGCGATGTTCACGATGATGAACAACGCCCGGCTGAACGTCGGGCTCCAGGGCGTGTCGATCGGCGAGCGGGCGACCCAGGCAGCGGTCGCTTTTGCGCGGCAGCGCGTCCAGGGCGCCCGTAACGGGCGGCCGGCGGCGATCGCCGACCATCCCGACGTCCGGCGGATGCTGCTTCGGATGACGGCCCTGACCCAGGCGGCCCGGGCGCTTTGCTATTATGCGGCGGGGCAGACCGACCGCGGCAGCCTGGGCGACGAAGCGGCGCAGGCGCGGGCGGACCTGCTGACGCCGCTCGTCAAGGCCTATTGCACGGACGTCGGCTGCGAAGTGGCGAGCCTGGGGGTGCAGGTTCATGGCGGCATGGGTTTCATCGAGGAGACGGGCGCGGCACAGCATTACCGGGATATCCGGATCGCTCCGATCTACGAGGGGACGAACGGGATCCAGGCGGCGGACCTCGTCGGGCGCAAGCTCGGCCTCGAGGGCGGGGAGACGCTTCGGCGGCTTCTGGGCGAGATCCGGGCCGATTCCGACGGTGCGCTGGCCGGGCTCGCCGATATCGCGGAAAGCGCCGCGGAGACGCTGGCGGGGATGGGGCCGGAGGACCGGCTTGCGGGGTCCTATCCCTTCCTGACCCTGCTCTCCAATTTGGTCTGCGGCTGGCTGATGAAGCGTCAGTTGAAGGCGCTGGAAAGTGACGGACTCGCCGAGAATCGCCACTTTATCGCGACCAAGCGAGCCGCCTGCACTTATTATCTGGAGCATGCCGTGCCCGAGGCGACGGGGCTCGCCGAACAGGCGACGGCCGGGGCGGCCCTGCTTTATCCCGAAGAGGAACTGTTTCCCGCCTGAATGCGGTCCACGCGCGGATAAAGTTGTTGCAGGACAACGAATTGGATGGCACCCGCGGGGAATGCAGGTCCGGGGGGGCTTGCCCATCCACTCCGGGTAAAGGACCAAATCCCATGGCCGCCATCTACGCCAACCATCGGCTCGCCGGTGCCGAACAGTCAGGGCCGGATCAGACTCCCTTCGGCTGGCAGGAGAGCATGAGCTTCGTCCCGCTCGCCGGCGGAGGCTATGTCGCCATCTGGACCGACCTCAATGCCTTCTCCACCGGCCACGTCTACGGCCGGACCTACGACCGCAACGGCCGCCCGGCCGGCCCCGAGTTCACGGTCGATTCCGGCACCAGCCTGTATCGGATACAGGTCTCGTCCAGCCCTCTGTCCGGGGGCGGGTTCGTCGTCACCTGGGTCGAGGAGAATCCCTACCCGGCGACGTTCGACGTCAAGGCCCAGAGGTTCGGGTCGGACGGCCAGAAGATCGGCGGGGAGATCGCGATCAACTCGACCACCGACGAGTTCCAGACGGAGCCGGACATCGCCGGCCTCCCCGGCGGCGGTTTCGTCGCGGTCTGGCTGCAGAGCGGAAGCACCGGGACCGATGTCTATCGGGGCCGGATCTTCGACTCCTCGGGCGCTCCGGTGACGGGCGAGTTCATCGTCAGCACCGGCCAGGTGGGCGACAGCTATTCGGCCGAGGTCGTGGCCCTGAGCGGGGGCGGATTCCTCGTCGCCTGGAACGAGACGGTCGGCGGCATCCGCGCCCAGCTCTTCACCGACGCGGGCGTCAAGGTGGGTCCGGTGATCATCGTCGACGCCGCGGTCGGCGGAAGCCAGTTCGTGCCGGTGGTCGCGAGCCTGCCGTCCGGCGGATTCGTCGTCGCGTGGAGCGACGACAGCGGCGGCGCCGGCGCCCGGATCCGGGCGCAGGTCTTCGACTCCGCGGGCGCCAAGGTCGGCTCCGAATTCGCCGTCACGCCCGGAAGCCCCAATGCGCAGACCGCCCCGACGATCGCGGCCAACGCCGCCGGGGAATTCCTGATCGGCTGGACCGAGTTCGTCCAGTTCGGCGAAGGCGACGTCAAGGCGCGGCTCTTCAGCGCCTCGGGCACGCCGATCGGCGACTCCTTCACCGTCAATACGCTTACCCAAGGCTCGCAGAACCTTCCCCAGGCCACGGCGCTCGCCACGGGCGGGTTCGTGATCGGCTGGGATACGCCGGGTCTGTTCAACGACAGCCACGATGCGAACATGCGGGTCTTTTTCCCGGTGATGCGCGGCACGTCGGGCAACGACACGCTCGTCGGCGGTTCCGACCGCGACTTCATCGACGGGCTGGAGGGCAACGACCAGCTTTCCGGCGGCCTCGACGACGACGGTCTGTTCGGCGATTTGGGCAATGATTCTCTCGACGGCGGCGACGGCAATGACGAACTTCAAGGGGGCGAGGGCGACGACACCCTGACCGGTGGCGCCGGCAACGACCTGCTCGAGGGCGGCGCCGGCAACGACGGCCTGGACGGCGGCGACGGCGACGACGTGCTTCGTGTGTCCGGAGCGGGCAGCGAGGCGGCGATGGGCGGGGCCCAGAACGACTTGCTGATCGTCGATTACAGCGATCTCACGACCGAAGTGACGTCGACCGCGCTCAGCTCCGGCGGTCAGAGCGGGTCGATCCTGGCCGCCGACCGGTTCGTCTCGTTCACCGGCATCGAGCGGCTCCAGATCTCTACCGGCTCGGGCAACGACGATATCCGCACCGGCGCCGGCGACGACATCGTCAGCCTCGGGGCCGGCGACGACCGGGTCGACATCGGGACGGGCCTCGGCCGTGCCGACGGCGGCACCGGAATCGACGGGATCGCCGCCGATCTGTCGGCGCTCGGCCAATTCTCCTGGTCGCTTCAGAGCAATTTCCTGGCGGTCAACAACACCATGATTCCCAGCGACACGTTCAAAGGCTTCGAATATTTCATCGCCATCGTGACCGGCTTCGGCAATCAGTCGCTCGACACTACCGCGCTCGCCCTCGACGACGACATGACCACCGGCGCCGGCGACGACCGGGTCTCGGTCAACCATGGTCACGACGTATGGAGGGCCGGAACCGGTTCAGACAGTCTCTCGATGGACTATTCCGGAGCGACTACCGCGATCCTCACGACCGGCTTCACCGCGTCTGCGGATGGCACCGGCTATGACGGCGCCTACGTCGCTGGCGACCGGAGCGTCGTCTTCACCGGAGTCGAGACGGTCGCGATCGCGGGCGGATCGGGCAACGACGTCATCCGCACCGGCGCCGGTAACGATAGCGTCTACGGCGGTGACGGCGACGATTTCATCGACGTCGGGTCGGCCGGCTTGGGCGGCGACACGGCCTTCGGCGGCGACGGGGTGGACGGCATCTCCGCGGACGTCTCCTGGATGCCCTTCGCGATCCAGTGGAATCTCGTCACCGGCGTCTTCGGCTCCCCCGCCTTCTTCGTCCCCTTCGGCGGGTTCGAATATCTCGGGACCCTGACAACGGGCACCGGCAACGACAATATCGTCACCTCGAACCTCGATCGCGACGAGCAGATCAACACCGGCATCGGCAACGACAATATCACCGTCATGAACGGCGACGACGTCGTGAACGCCGGCTCGGGCGGAACGGACACCTTGATCGTCGACTATCGCAACACCTCGACCGCAATCGTCTCGGGCGCCCTGACCGCTTCGGCGGGCGGCGGCCATGACGGGCGGATCGCGGCCGGTGACCGCGCCGTCGACTTCACCGGCATCGAGACGTTCCAGATATTCGGCGGCTCGGCGGCGGACGACCTCAAGGGCGGCGCCGGCAACGACCGGCTGAACGGCGGCGGCGGCATCGACACGATGGCGGGCGGCCTCGGCAACGACATCTATACGGTCGACGACGCTGCCGACGTGGTGATCGAAAATCCCGGCGAGGGCATCGACACGATTACCACCGCGCTCGCGGTCTACAGCCTGGTCGGCCGTCCCGACATCGAAAATCTGAGCGTTACCGGCTTCATCATCCCCCGCGATTTTCGCGGCAACAGCGGTAACAACGTCATCTCGGGCGGCAGCACGTCGGACGTTCTTCGCCTGTACGACGGCGGCGACGACACGGTGAATGGGGCGATCGGCAACGACACGCTCTTCTTCATCGGGTCGCTGACGGCGGCGGATGTGGTGAACGGCGGCGACGGGGTCGACACCTTGGTGATCCAGGGGCCCTACGGCTCGCTGGCCCTGAGCGCCAACGTCACTCAGATCGAGAACGTCTCGATCCTGGGCGGCAACAACATCAATTTCGGCGAGCCCGGCACGAACCGCTACGATTACGTGCTGACCACGAACGACGCGAACTTCGCGGCGGGGGTTCAGGCGCGGATCAACGGCGCGGCGCTTCTGGAAGGCGAGGATTTCACCTTCGACGGCTCGGCCGAGACGGATGCCAAGTACGTCGTCTACGGCGGCAAGGGGAAGGACACTCTGACCGGCGGCTTGGGCGCCGACATCTTCTTCTACGCCGAGGAGCGCTTCGCTTCCGGCGACGTCGTCAACGGCGGGGCGGGCTACGACGGCATGTTCCTTCGCGGCAATTATACGATCGACTTCACCGCGCCCGGCTACACCGGCCTGTTCACAAGCATCGAGAATTTGACCCTGACCTCGGCGACCGACGAGCGCTACGCGAGGGGCGGCGGGACGGAGTTCGATTACAACCTCATTTTGTCGAACGCGATCGTGAAGCCGGGCGAGCAGCTCACCATTTCGGGCACGCTGCTGATGGCGAGCGAGACGATGGTGCTCGACGCGAGCCAGGAAGCGGACGGGCTGCTTCGGCTGTTCGGAGGCAAGGCTGGCGACACCCTGAAGGGCGGCGGTCAGGCCGATCTCCTCCATGGCGGCCTCGGCGCGGACATCCTGGCCGGCAACGGCGGTGCCGATGCGTTCCGCTTCCAGGCCGTCGAGGAATCGAATGCCGCGAGCATGGACCAGATCCTGGACTTCACTCCGGGCACGGACAAGATCGAGCTCGACCGGATCGACGCGAATACGCTCGTCGGCGGTGATCAAGGGTTCAGCTGGATCGGCTCGAACGCGTTCAGCGGCTCGGCGGGGCAGCTTCGCGCCTACCAGCAGGGCGGAACCTGGTTCGTCGAGGGCGACGTCAATGGCGACGGCGTCGCCGACCTCGTCATCGCGCTGACCCTGCAGGGCCCGACGCCGCTCTCGGCGGGGGACTTCCTGCTCTAGCGACCGTCATCCCGGCGAAAGCCGGGACCTCGGCGAGAACAAGCGCTGGCGACTTCGCGGCCCGGGGTCCCGGCTTTCGGGTTCCCATCAAAGTAATACTTTGATGGGGTCCCTCCCGGGATGGCGGAGCGCCGGTGGTCATGGATTCCGGGTCGGGGCGGGGGCGACTCCATCCATTTCGGTCCAGATTGCCGGCGCCGCGGGCATCTTTGAATTGCCTCGCAGGGCCAGCCTGATAGCTGTGGTCGGCAGGCGGGGAGCCCGTTCGAGGACATCGCTGATGCCAACGCCCATCATATCCAGCTACGCCCTGCAATATGAGCAGTCGAACGCGAGCTTCGCCGCTCTGGCCGCTTCGTCGATCGACCTTTTCATCACCAACGGCGCGCCGTTCGACCCCGTCGGTCTACGGCCGTTCAGCGATGCCAACGTCGCCGCGCTCACGGCCCAGGGGCGGGCCGTGGTCGGCTATGTCAACGTCGCGGTCACGGACGACGCGCGCTATTACTGGAACACGAGCTGGACGACCGACGGCACGGACAGGACCGCACCGGACGGGGATGCGCCGACGTGGCTGCAAGGCGCGCTGTCGCTCGACTTCGACGGCAACACCGTCCAGGACGCCCTGCTCGTCCGCTTCGAAGATCCGGCCTGGCAGCAGATGGTGGTCGACCAGGCCGTCGAGCTTATCCAGCGCGGCTATTCGGGCGTGTTCCTCGACGATGTCGGCCGATATTATCAATGGGGCGCGGCGACCGGCAATTTCGCTTTGGCGGCGGATCGAATGATCGCTCTGATCGGGCTGGTCCGAACAGAGATACTGAAGGTGAACCCCGCCGCCTTCGTCATCGTCAACGCCGATCCCTATATCGTCGCCAACGCTACCGGCGGCACCAGCGGCGCCTCGGCTCAGGCCTATCTGCGCGACGTCGATTTCCACCTGTTCGAAAATCAAAGCCTCGCCGTCCTCGATTATGCGGCTCAATATCTACCGAATGAAGATTTTCTCATCCTGCATTCGCAAACTCCGCCGCCCGTCACCTTCGAGCAGGCCTGGGACCATGGAATCCTCTACACCGCACCCGACATGGATTACGATCAGCTCGGCAATTCCAGCTACCCGACGACCGGCGGCGCCGACATCCTGACCGGCGGCGACGGACCCAACCAGATCGACGGCGGCGGCGGCGACGACCGGATCGACGGCGGGGCCGGGGCCGACACCCTGACCGGAGGCGCCGGCGACGACCGGCTGGACGGCGGCTCGGGCAACGACGTTCTTCGCCTCCACGGAGCGGGCACCGACACCGCCTTGGGGGGGATCGGCGACGACATCCTGTTCTTCGGGGCGACCCTGACGTCCGCCGACGTCGTCGACGGCGGGGCGGGTGTCGACACGCTCGTCGTCCAGGGCAATTATGCGGGTGGGCTGACGCTCGGCACCCAAATCGTCGGAATCGAGAATGTCTCCATTCTCGCCGGCTCGAACACCAGCCTCGGCGAGCCCGGCACCAATCGCTTCGACTATGTCCTGACCACCAACGACGCCAATTTCTCCGCCGGAGTCCAGGCGCGGATCAACGGCGCGGCTTTGCTGGCCGGCGAGGACTTCACCTTCAACGGCACGGCGGAAAGCGACTCGAGCTACGTCGTCTACGGCGGCAAGGGCAAGGACACGCTCACCGGCGGTCCGGGCAACGACATCTTCTTCTACGCGGAGGAGCGCTTCGCCTCGGGCGACGTCGTCAACGGCGGTTCGGGCTATGACGGCATGTTCCTGCGCGGGAACTATACGATCGACTTCACCGCTCCCGGTTACACGGGTCTGTTCACCAGCATCGAGAATCTGACCCTGACCTCGGCGACCGACGAGCGCTATGCGAGAGGGGGCGGGACCGAATTCGACTATGCTCTGATTCTTTCGAACGCGATCGTGAATCCGGGCGAGCAGCTCACCGTCTCGGGCACGCTCCTGATGGCGAGCGAGACGATGATCCTCGACGCAAGCCTGGAGAGCGACGGCTTCCTGCGCCTGTTCGGGGGCAAGTCGAACGACACGCTCAGGGGCGGCGGCCAGGCCGATCTGATCCACGGCAATCTCGGCGCCGACACGCTCGCCGGGAATGGCGGCGCGGACACGTTCCGCTACGATTCGACGGCCGAATCGAATTCGGCGTCGAGGGACCAGGTCCTGGACTTCACACCCGGCACGGACAAGCTCGACCTCAGCCGGATCGACTCGAACACGCTCGCGGGCGGTGACCAGGCGTTCGGCTGGATCGGCTCGAGCGCGTTCAACGGAACGGCCGGACAGCTCCGCGCCTTCCAGCAGGGCGGCATCTGGATCCTTCAGGGCGACGTCAACGGAGACGGAGTCGCCGATCTCGTCGTCGCCTTGACCCTTCAGGGGGCGACGCCGCTCGGGGCGGGGGATTTCCTGCTCTGACCGTCCTTCCGGCGAAAGCCGGAACCCATGAGCATTGTCGGGCGAGGATCTGCGCCGGTCCGTGTTCATGGATCCCGGGTCGGGCCCGGGATGACGGAGGGGCCCGGGTTGATGGACGGGTGTTCGGGGATTTCTCGGCGCCGCCGTTCACGGCCGCTTCCGCGAAATTATCCAGCTTATCCATTGCCTTGCCAGTTGATCCATGACCCGCTAGCGGTCCGGCGACTGCCGGGCCAGCTTAGGGGCGCGCAGCTTAGGGGGAAGCGCACATGCCTCAATTCGTCGGCGGCGGCCGATATGTCGCATTCGATGTGACCACGGCTTCGCAGCCTTATGCGGAGCAGGCGACCTTGATCGGCCTCGCCGGCGGGCGGATGCTGCTCGCCTGGAACCTTGGGGGCGAACTTCGCGGCCAGATTTACGATTCGAACGGTTCGGCCGCCGGCTCGTCCTTCGTTCTCAATACCGACCGGGCCTATACGCCGTCGGTCTCGGCGCTTCCGGGGGGCGGTTTCGTCGCTTCGTGGGAGGGGAGCGTCGGCGACAGGTTCGTGGCCGCGGCCGTGCGCATCTTCGACTCCGCGGGCAATCCGGCCGGAGCGCCGTTCGCGGCCAATTCGACGACCGCCTTTGCGCAGCAGCCGACGGTCGCGGTGCTTGCGGGCGGCGGCTTCGTCGTTTCCTGGACCCAAGGCGATTCGAGCGGGAGCGGAATCATGATGCGGCGTTTCGACGCCGGCGGGAATCCCGTCGGCGCCGAAGTCCAGGTGAATACGGTGTTCGGAAGCAATCAATATTATCCCCTGACGGTCGCTCTATCCAATGGCGGATTCGTGATCGCCTGGATCGACAGCGGGCACGGGATGCCCAACGAGCCCGACCAGCCGTCCTACAGCGCGCAATATTTCGATGCTGCGGGCAACCGCGTCGGCGGCGAGATCGAGATCGCTCCCTTCAACCAGACCATCTTCGATATCGTCGCACTGGCGTCGGGAGACGTCGTCGCGGTAACGCCCACCGCGTCCGGGGAGCTGGAAGGGCGGATCGTCGGCAGCGGCGGCGTCGTGGGCGCCGCCTTCCAGATCAATCCGCCGACGGCAGCCGGCGAGACGATGCCGGAAATCGCGGCCCTTCCGTCCGGCGGCTTCATGGTCACCTGGCGAGTCGACACTCCCGAGGTGAACTATTTCCAGAAAGGAGACGTCTGGGCCCAGCTGTTCGACGGCCAGGGCGCAAAGCTCGGCGACGCGTTCCTCGTGAACAGCGTGACGGCAAGCGGGCAGACCGAGCCGCAGATCGCCGCCTTCGGCACCAACGACCTGGCGATCGTCTATCAGGACTTCGACGAATCCGGCCAGCCTTCCTTGAGGATGCGGCTGCTTTATTCCGCGGAGCAGGGCACGGCCGGCAACGACGTCATGAACGGCGGCGACGGCCGCGACTTCTTTTACGGACTGGGTGGAAACGACGTCCTCGACGGAGCCGCGGGCGACGACGAACTCGACGGCGGCGACAATGACGACATCCTCGTCGGCGGGGCCGGCCGCGACAATATCGTCGGCGGCCTCGGCAATGACCGTCTCTATTCCCACGCCGTCGATCCGGCCTACACCGGCCCGACCTCCTTCATCGGCACGTCCTACGACACCTTCGCCGAGGCCGACACCCTGAGCGGCGGCGCCGGCGACGATTATCTGTTCGCCGGCTACGGCGATCATGTCGACGGCGGCGCCAACGACACTTTCGGAGACCGGCTCTTCATCAGCTTTCGCGGCGCGACTTCGGGGGTGAACGGCGATTTCCGGATGCTCATCGACCAATCGTCGGTCACCGTCGGCGGCGGGACGATCACCGGCATCGAATATGCCGACTTCATCGAGGGCAGCGAATTCGGCGACCTGCTCGCGACCTACGGCTCCTTTTATCCCGGCCAGACCCGGGTCTACGGCTTTGGCGGCGACGACCGGCTGATCGCCCATAAATATGCGGGCTTCGGCGGCGGCGGCTTCTGGGGCGGCGAAGGCGACGACACGATCGACGCCATTCTATCGGACTACGGCCCGGCGCTCTACGGCGAGTCGGGCGACGACATCCTGATCGCGGGCACGTCCGGCTCGATCGTCGATGGCGGCACCGGCAATGACATCCTCCACCTGTCGAGCGGCAATCAGACGGCTCGGGGCGGGGAGGGCGACGACAGCTTCTACTTCTTGCAGTCGCTGGACGATCTCGACCGGGTCGACGGCGGGGATGGCTTCGACCGAGTCTTCGTCTCGGGGGGATTTGCCCATTCGGTGATCTTCGGAGCGACCTCCCTGGTCAACGTCGAGCTCCTCACGCTCGCGGCGGGCTTCGGCTATCAGTTCAGGATGAGCGACGGCAACCTCGCCGCGGGCCAAACCCTCATTGTGGACGGAAGCGGGATCCCGGCCGGCCTGTCGCTTCAGTTCGACGGATCGGCCGAGCAGGAGGGCGGCTTCGACGTCACCGGCGGCGCCGGCGCCGACACGCTCGTCGGGGGCTCCGGTGCCGACGTGCTCAACGGCGGGGCGGGCGTGGACACGCTTCGCGGACGCTCCGGCAACGACGTCTATCATGTGGACTCGGCGTCCGATCAGGTCCTCGAGAATTCCGGCGAGGGGACGGACGAGGTCCGGACGTCGCTGGCGAGCGCCAGCCTCGCCGCTTACGCCAATGTCGAGAATCTGACCGGCACGTCTGCGACGGCCCAGAGCCTGACCGGCAACAGCGGCAACAACGTCGTCACCGGCGGCTCCGCAAGCGACGTGCTCCGACTCTACGACGGCGGCGACGACGTTGCGAACGGCGGCGCGGGCAACGACACCCTTTTCTTCATCGGGTCGCTGACGGCGGCGGATGTGGTCGTCGGCGGTGACGGCGCCGACACTTTGGTGATCCAGGGGCCGTACGGGTCGCTGGCCCTGAGCGCCAACGTCACCCAGATCGAGAACGTCTCGATCCTGGCCGGCAACAACATTAACTTCGGGGAGCCGGGGACCAACCGCTACGATTACGTGCTGACTACGAACGACGCGAACTTCGCGGCGGGGGTTCAGTCGCGGATCAACGGCGCGGCGCTGCTCGAGGGTGAGGATTTCACCTTCGACGGCTCGGCCGAGACCGATGCCAAATATGTCGTCTACGGGGGCAAGGGGAAGGACACTCTGACCGGCGGCCTGGGCGCCGACATCTTCTTTTATGCCGAGGAGCGCTTCGCTTCGGGCGACGTCGTCAACGGCGGCGCCGGCTACGACGGCATGTTCCTGAGGGGCAATTACACGATCGACTTCACCGCTCCGGGCTA
>DASQLT010000043.1:0-24923 GCA_035629855.1 Allosphingosinicella sp. | reverse complement strand
GCGAACACGCCGTCGCCCGACGACCGCCAGGCCCTCTTCGCGCGCGATGCGGCGATGATGGACAAGCGGCAGCATATGGCGCGGCTGCTATCGTGGACGCTCGCCGATCTGATGCTCGCGCACGGCAACATCATCGTCGCGGGCGAGGATGTCGGGCCCAAGGGCGGGGTCTACAACGTCACCGCCAAGCTGCACGAACGCTTCGGTTCGGCGCGGGTGATCAACACATTGCTCGACGAGCAGAGCATATTGGGGCTCGCGATCGGTGCCGCGCATAACGGCCTGATCCCGATCCCCGAGATTCAATTCCTCGCTTACGTCCACAATGCCGAGGACCAGATCAGGGGCGAGGCGGCGACGCTGAGCTTCTTCTCGAACGGCCAATATGCCAACCCCATCATCATCCGCATCGCGGGCCTGGGCTACCAGAAGGGCTTCGGCGGCCATTTCCACAATGACAACAGCCTCGCCATATTCCGCGACATCCCCGGCCTGATCCTCGCCTGCCCGAGCAACGGGGCCGACGCGGTCGAGATGCTCCGCGAATGCGTCCGGCTTGCCCTGGAAGAGCAGAGGGTCGTCGTCTTCGTCGAGCCGATCGCGCTCTACATGACCCGCGACCTCCACGAGGAAGGCGACGCATTGTGGACCTCGACCTATGCGGCGCCCGGCATTGCGAGGCCGATCCGGCTCGGTGAGGTGGGAGTCCATGGCGACGGCGCCGACCTCGCCATCGTCAGCTACGCCAACGGCTATTACCTCTCCCGCCAGGCCGAGCGGATCCTGAGCGCCCAGCACGGCGTGAACGCCCGGGTGATCGACCTGCGCTGGCTGGCGCCGCTCGACGAGGAAGGCCTGCTCGCCTCGGTCGCGGGCTGCGAGCGCATCCTGATCGTCGACGAATGCCGAAAGACGGGCTCTCAGAGCGAAGCCTTGATGGCGCTGTTCGCCGAGCGAGCGCCCGGCGTCCCGGTGCGCCGGATCGCGGCCGAGGACAGCTTCATCCCGCTCGGCCGAGCCGCGACCCTGACCCTTCCGAGCCGCGATTCGATCGTCGCCGCGGCGCTTGAGACGGTCCGTGGCTGAGCGGCAAAAGGCGCTGATCGTCTGTCCGGGACGAGGCACCTACGGCAAGGCCGAGCTGGGCTATCTGAAGCGATTCCATGCAAATCGCGGCGATCTCGTCACATCGTTCGACCGGCTTCGCGCCGAGCGGGGCCAGCCCACGATCTCCGAGCTCGACGGCGCCGAAAGGTTCAGCCCCGCCCTTCACACGCGCGGCGACATCGCCTCGCCGCTCATCTTCGCCGCCTCCTACGCCGACTTCCTCGCCATAGACTGCGAGCGCTTCGAAATCGCCGCGGTCACCGGCAATTCGATGGGCTGGTACACCGCCCTCGCCGTCGCCGGAGCGGTCGGCGCGGAGCAGGGCTTCCGGATCATCGACGCCATGGGCGAGAACAGCCAGGCCGGCGAGCCCGGCGGACAGGTGCTCGTCACCCTGGTCGACGAGGATTGGCGGGAGATACCCGGCCTTCGCGAGCAGGTGCTGGCCGCCGCCGCCGCGATCGGCGCACGGGACGGTTGCAAGCTTCACGTCTCGATCGAGCTCGGCGGAATGATCGTGTTCGCGGGCAACGAGCCCGGCCTCGCCGCCCTCCTCGCCGAAGCCCCGCCGACTCCGGCCCGCGAACCGCTCCGGCTCGTCAACCACGGCCCGTTCCACACGCCGCTCATGATCGGCTCGTCGAAGCGCGCCCTGGACCAGCTTCCGGTCCAGGGGTTCGGCTCACCCAGGGTGCCGATGGTGGACGGCCGCGGCCATGTCTGGCGCCCCTTCGCCGCCGAGCCCCGGGCCCTCCACGATTATACCTTCGTCGCCCAGATCCTCGAGCCCTACGATTTCACCCGGGCGATCCAGGTCGCGGTCAAGGAGCATTCGCCCGACCGGATAATCCTGCTCGGCCCCGGCGACACATTGGGCGGCGCCATCGCCCAGGCCCTGATCGCGATTGGCTGGCTCGGCCTTCGCTCGAAAGCGGATTTCCAGGCGATGCAGGCCGAGGAGCCGTACCTGATCTCGATGGGCCGGGAGGATCAGCGGGGCCTGGTGACCTCCTGAGGCTTCCCTCGATACCGGACGTGCACTTCCTAGGTACCAGGTACGTAGGACTTACCCTCGGTACCTGGCACCAGGTCTTTTCCCTGTCTCATCCCGTCATGCTGAACTTGTTTCAGCATCCAGCTTTCCGCTTCCCGGGCGAGCGACCAGCTGGACCCTGAAACAAGTTCAGGGTGACGCCGACGTCGGGAAAAAGTCCGCGATTCATTCTCAAGCGATCACGCTCTAAATCGTCATCCCGGCGAAAGCCGGGACCTCAGGACGGAAAGTCTCCACGTTTTTCCCCGAGGTGCCGGCTTTCGCCGGGATGACGGTCAGGCTACAAACCATAAAAGCCGCTTCCCTTCAGGTTGCGCTCCAGCCGGGCCATCCGCCCCTCGTCGCCGACCAGCCTGGCGTGGCAATAATCGCCGACCATCTGGGCCTGCGCTTCCAGCCGCGCACCGGCGAAGGGCGTCTCGCCTTCCTCGTAGCGATACATGGCGCGGGCGTTGAAGCGGCAGGCGGCGAGCTCCCGGGCGTAGCGGGCGAGGAAGCGGGTTATTCCGAGCTTGGAATATTGCCAGACGTGGGTCAGCTCGTGGTGGAGAAGCGACTGGGCGAGCACGCCCGCCTCCGAGAAATCGTCGCTATAATGGGTGCGGAAATAGATGCTCGAGCGGAGCGTGATGGCCGTGTTGCCCTTGCGGAAGGCCGCGATCGCGGTCGCGTTGCGGCCGGCGCCCGAACGCAGCCGGACCCGGGCGAGGTCGACCAGATCGCCGAACGCCTCTTCCAGCAGGGCGACCTCGCCCGCCTTGAGCCCCCGCATCTCAGTCCTCCAGCGCCAGCAAGGCGAAGGTCGCGAGCCAATGCTCGCCCATATAATCCCCCGCGACGTGCGGAAGGCTGGAATCGAGATGCGCGTCGGCGGTGCGCCGGGCAAGCTCCGCCAGCTCGGGCTCGAGCGCCGGGGCGAGCTGGCGCCAGCACCAGGCGCGGCTGAGGTTGAGGCCGTCGAGATGGGCGATCTTGCCGTCGGAGCGGTCGGAGACGGTGGCCGGGGTGAAGAGGCTGAGCGGCTCGCCGGCGGCGAGGTCCGGGAGGAAGCCGCGGAACCAGCTTCGGAATCGGTCGTCGCCGAGCGTCCGGCGCATGCACAGCGCCTCGGTCAAAGCGGAGGAGAGGAATTCGTCCCCGCCCGGCTCCCAGGCCTGGCAGCCGCGATCCTGGCCGTACCAGGCCGGTGCGCGCTCACGGACGAGGGCGGCGAGCGGCGCGTCATTCGCTTCCGCCCATTCGAGCGCCAGGATCATCGCGAAGGCGGTGTTGAAATGGGTGCCGACCCGGATCGGGTAAGTGAGCTTGGGCAGGTAGATATGGAAACGCCCGGCGAAGGCGCTGGCGAGCGGCTCGAGGTCGGCCGCCCAGGGCCGGTCGGCATGGCGCTGCGCCTCGCGGTGGAGGGCGAGCAGCCAGGCCCAGCCATAGGGCCGCTCGAAGCCGCCCGAATAAGCGCGGTCGAGATAGGCGCGCTCGCCCTCGACCCTGGCCGGCGCAAGCATCTCGTCGGCGAGATCCTCGATCCGCCGGGCCTCCGGCAGATCGGGGAACAGCCGCCGAAGCCGGAGCATCAGCCACCAGCCGTGGACGCAGCTGTGCCAGTCGAAGCTTCCGAAGAAGATGGGGTGGAGCGCGCGCGGCCCGGCGACGTCCTCCGGCCCGTCCATGACGTGGTCGAGCTTGTGCGGATATTCGCGGGTGACGTGGCCCAGCGCGATCCCGGCGAAGCAGGCGGCGGTTTCGGGGGTGAGATTATGGGGCATTTTCCTCCGTCACCCTGAACTTGTTTCAGGATCCAGTTCTCCATCCGCACCGCTGCTCGAAACGGGATGCTGAAACAAGTTCAGCATGACGCCTAGCGGAACGCGAACCACCAGATGAAGAGGATGTTGATCGCGAGCAAAGGCAGCGCCGTCCCGACCTGCGCCTTTACCACCCCGTTGCGGTCCTTGAGCTCCAGCAGGGCCGCCGGGACGAGATTGAAATTGGCCGCCATCGGGGTCATCAAAGTCCCGCAGAAGCCGGCGAGCATCCCGATCGCTCCGATCACCGCCGGGTCGCCGCCATAAGCCTGGATGAGCAGGGGCACCCCGATCGCGGCGGCCATGACCGGAAAGGCGGCGAAGGCATTGCCCATGATCATCGTGAACAAGGCCATTCCGAGCGCGAACACGGCCACGGTGAGAAAGACGCTGCCCTGCGGGATCACGGCCCGGGTCATCTCGCCGATGACCGTTCCGACGCCCGCCGCGGCGAACAATACGCCCAGCGCGGCGAGCATCTGCGGAAGCACCGCCGCCCAGCCGATCGCGTCGATCAGCCGCCGCCCCTCCTGGAGCGGCGCCACGGCGGGCGGCCGGAGCCAGGCGAAGATCACCGCGAGGGCCGTCAGGACTCCGAGGCCGAGCAGGACGTAGGTCTCGCGCTTGGCCTCGAACAGACCGGACTCCTCGAGCGGCGTATAGGTGTAGAGCAGGGTGCCGACGAAGGCGATCGCGGGGATGATCAGGGCCGGAAGGAAGAGGCGGTTGCCATAGCGGATGGAGAAGGCCTCGCGCTCCCCGTCCGAGCTGGTCGGCGGCTTCGAGCGGCCGATCAGCCCGAGGCTTGCCAAAGCGGCGAGGGCGAGCACGAGCAGGCCGTTGCCGAAATCGCCGATCCGGTCGCCCATGAGCAGGCTAAGCGCCATGAGGCCCCAGAAGGCCGCGTTGCCGAGGCGCTTCGGGTTGGAGCGATCGAGTGCGCTGAGGAAGGCGAACGCCGCGAACATCGCTCCGGCGAGGACGTAGAGATGTTGGAGGGTGATCACGATCTTGCCTCCCCATCGGAGATGGGGAGGGGGACCCCGCGCAGCGGGGTGGAGGGGGGTTCGGCGGAAGCCTCGTCAACTACCCCTCCACCACCCTTCGGGTGGTCCCCCTCCCCGCCGCTTCGCGGCAGGGAGGCAAGTTTGCGATCCAGCATCAGCAGCCTGCCGCCGTGCACCAGGAACGCCGCGATCGCGGTCGGGATCGCCCACAGCCCCAGCTCAAGCGGCGCCAAGACGATTCCGTAGGTGGCGAGGGTCTGCTGGATGAGGACGATCGAGGCGATGGCGAAGAAGATGTCCTCGCCGAAGAACAGGCCGACATTGTCGGTCGCGGCCGAATAGGCCTTCACCTTCTCCGCCGTCGCCTCGTCGAGCGCGCCATGCTGCTTCTCGGCCGCCGCCACGGCCATCGGCGCGAGCAAGGGCCGGACCGTCTGGGCCTGGCCGGCGGTGCTGTGGAGCCCGATGGCCGAGATGATCTGGCGGTAGAGCAGATAGAGGATCAGCAGCCGCCCGGCGGTGGCGCTCCGGAAGCCGCGGATCAAGGTCGCCGCGCGCTGCTGAAGGCCGTAGCGTTCGAGCAGGCCGATCACCGGAAGCACGATCCAGACGATGGCGATGATCCTGTTGTCGTTGAACGCCTTGCCGAAGGTCGAGATCACCTCGATGACGTCCATCCCGGCGATGAGCCCGGTAGCGATGGCGGCGGCGGTGACCACCAGCATCGGGTTCAGCCGAAGCGCGAAGCCGGCGACCACGATCAGGATTCCCAGGAGGACGAAGTAATTGGTCATGGAAACATCCTCGTCATCCCGGGCTTGACCCGGGATCCATGAACACGGGCATTTTCAAAGAGGTCGGTGTTCATGGATCCCGGCCTTCGCCGGGATGACGGGTAGCGCCATAGCCCCCTCCCCCCGGAGTCTCGATCACGAACATATCGCCCTCGCGCATGTCGGCCGAAGCCGTGGCCGAAAGGGTTTCCACCGTGCCGTCCGCCCGGACCACCCGGTTGACCCCGGGCTTGGCGTCCCCTCCGCCCTCGATCCCTCTCGGCGCCACCTCGCGGCGGTTGGAGAGGATATTGGCGCGCATCGGCTCGCGGAAGCGGATGTGGCGCTCGACTCCGTCGCCGCCCTTGTGCGCGCCGTCGCCGCCCGAGCCGCGGCGGATGGCGAAGCGTTCGACCAGCACCGGATAGCGGGTCTCGAGCACCTCGGGATCGGTCAGCCGGCTGTTGGTCATATGGGTCTGGACCGCGCTCGCTCCGTCGAAGTCAGGGCCGGCTCCGGCGCCGCCCGCGATCGTCTCGTAATATTGGTGGCGCTCGTTGCCGAAGGTGAAATTGTTCATCGTCCCCTGGCTCGGAGCGAGCGCCCGGCAGGCGGCGAACAAAGCGTCGGTGATCACCTGGCTGGTCTCGACATTGCCCGCCACGACGGCCGCCGGATAGCGCGGATTGAGCATCGAGCCTTCCGGAACGACGAGGGTGATCGGCCGAAGGCAGCCGTCGTTCATCGGGATCCGGTCGTCGACCAGGGTCCGGAACACGTAGAGCGTCGCCGCCCGGCAGATCGAATAAGGCGCGTTGAAATTGTTCGGTTGCTGGGCGCTGGTGCCGGTGAAGTCGACAAGGGCCGAGCGGCTCTCCGGGTCGACCCGGACGGCGACGCAGACCTCGGCGCCATTGTCCATCGCATAGCGGAAGTCGCCATCCTTCAAACGGCCGATCAGCCGCCGCACGGCCTCCTCGGCATTGGCCTGGACGTGGGCCATGTAGGCGTCGACGACGCCCCGTCCATATTCCCCGGCCACCCGCCGCATTTCGGCGGCGCCGCGCGCGCAGGCGGCGACCTGGGCCTTCAGGTCGGAGAGATTGCGGTCGGGCCGCCGCGCCGGCCAGGGGCCGGAAGCGAGCAGGGCGATCATCCCGGCTTCGAGGAAGCGGCCCTCGTCGACGAGCAGGGCGTTGTCGATCAGCACGCCTTCGTCGGCGATGGTTCGGCTGTCCGGCGGCATCGAGCCCGGAGCGATTCCGCCGATATCGGAATGATGGCCGCGCGCCGCGACGAACCAGGCCGGCGCGGCATCGCCCGGCTCGGCGAAGACCGGCATGATCACGGTGATGTCGGGGAGATGGGTGCCGCCGCGATAGGGGGCGTTCAGGACATAGACGTCGCCTTCGCGGATCCCGCGGCCGTCTCTCGAATCGCCTCGAGACTCGATGACCGTTCGGATCGAATCGCCCATCGAGCCGAGATGGACCGGGATGTGGGGCGCGTTGGCGATCAGGGCGCCGCCCGAATCGAACAGGGCGCAGGAGAAATCGAGCCGCTCCTTGATGTTGACCGACGACGCCGTGTTCTGAAGGGCGACCCCCATCTCCTCGGCGACGGCCATGAAGAGGTTGTTGAACACTTCGAGCATGACCGGATCGGCGTCGGTGCCGACGGCGTGGGCGGTTTGGCGGGGGGCCGAGCGGGTGAGGATGAGATTGCCCAGCGGGTCCACCTCCGCTTGCCAGCCGGGCTCGATCGCGGTGGTGGCGGAGGGGTCGGTAATCAGGGCGGGGCCGGGGATGATTGTGCCGGGAGGCAGGTGGGCGCGGTCGTAGATTGCCTCCCCAGGCGCAGCTTGGGGAGGGGGACCAGGCGAAGCCTGGTGGAGGGGTAGCTGGCGCAGGCCTGTGCCGTTTACCCCTCCACCACCCTTCGGGTGGTCCCCCTCCCCATCTGGCGATGGGGAGGCAAGTGCTTCGACGACCGCCGTCTCCACGACCACCGCCGTCTCCGGCGAGACGAATCCGAACCGAGTGCGATGCGCTTCCTCGAACGCCGCCCGCATCTCGTCGAACCCGCCGGCCTCCACCTCCAGCGCGGAATCGCTCCCCTCATACCGCAAGGCCGCCCGCCGCTTCAGCTCGACCGCTTCCACCCCCTGCCCCTTCAGAGCCGCCTCCGCCTCCCCCGCCAGCTCCGCCAGGACCGCCTCAAGCGCCTCGCCCCCGAGGCTTCGCTGCCTCAGCTCGACCCGGTCCGCCAGCCCCATCCCGTAGGCGCTGAGCACCCCGGCCAAGGGATGGATCATCACCCGCTCCATTCCGAGCGCGTCGGCGACGAGGCAGGCGTGCTGGCCGCCGGCGCCGCCGAAGCAGGCCAGGGTGTAGCGGGTGACGTCGTGGCCCCGGGCGATCGAGATGCGCTTGATCGCGCTCGCCATGTTGTCGACGGCGATCCGGACGAACCCCGCGGCCGCCTCGAGCGCCGACATCCCGGCCTCCGCGCCAACGCCCTCGCACAGGGCCAGCGAGGCCGCGGCGTCGATCGCCTCGTCCCCCGCGGGTCCGAAGACCCGGGGGAAATGCTCGGGCCTGATCTTGCCCAGGACGACGTTGCAATCGGTGATGGTGAGCGGTCCGCCGCGGCGGTAGCAGGCCGGGCCGGGAATCGCTCCGGCGCTGTCCGGCCCGACCCGGAAGCGGGCGCCGTCATAATGGCAGACCGAGCCGCCGCCCGCCGCCACCGTGTGGATCTCGAGCATCGGGGCGCGGACCCGGACTCCCGCCACGACGGTCTCGTTGGTGCGCTCGTAGACGCCGGCGTAATGGGAGACGTCGGTCGACGTCCCGCCCATGTCGAAGCCGATGATCCGATCGAATCCCGCTTCCTGCGCCGTCTTCACCATCCCGACGATCCCGCCGGCCGGGCCGGAAAGAATCGCGTCCTTGCCCTGGAACGCCGCCGCGTCGGTGAGGCCACCCGACGATTGCATGAACAAGAGCCGCGCCTCGCTTCCCAGCGCGTCCACCACGCGGTCGACATAGCGGCGAAGAACGGGCGACAGATAGGCGTCGACCACCGTCGTATCCCCGCGCCCGACCAGCTTGATCAGCGGCCCGACGCGGTGGCTCGCCGACACCTGGGTGAAGCCGATCTCCTTCGCCAGCGCCGCCAGCGCCGCCTCGTGCGCCGTCCACCGCCAGCCGTGAATCAGGACGATCGCGATCGCCCGAAAGCCTCCCTTATAAGCGCTTATAAGGGAGGAGCGGGCGCCTTCGAGGTCGAGCGGATGGAGGATTTCGCCCTCCGCCGTGACCCGCTCGTCCACCTCGATCACGTCGGCATACAGCGCTTCGGGCAGGATTATCCGGCGGGCGAAGATGTCGGGCCGGGCCTGGTAGCCGATCCTCAATGCGTCGCCGAAGCCGCGCGTGATGGCGAGGAGGAGCTTCCCGCCCTTGCGCTCGAGCAGGGCGTTGGTGGCGACGGTCGTGCCCATCTTGACGGTGAGGCCCGCCGGCTCCGCAGCGCCGGCGCCCGCCATCAGCCGCCTGATGCCTTCGACGGCGGCGTCGTCATATTGCTCGGGATTGTCCGAGAGCAATTTCGCGGTCAGCCGCCGGCCGTCGGGGGCGAGCGCGACGATGTCGGTGAAGGTGCCGCCGCGGTCGATCGAGAAGGACCAGCCTTTCGTCATCCGCGGCGGCTTTTAGGATCAGGCGCTGAGGTGCGAGTAAAGGACCATGCAGTAGAGCATCGGAAGCGACAGGATCAGATTGGTGCGCGAGGCCATCATCGCGACCGAGGCCGAGCGCGCCTTCACGTCGTCGGCCGCGGGCACGATTCCCAGCGCGCGCTTCTGGTTCGGCCAGATGACGAACCAGACGTTGGCCGCCATGATGATCCCGAGCCACATGCCGATGCCGATCGTGAGGTGCGTGTCGGCGAGGCCGAGGGCGCGGGCGGTATAGCCGCCTTCCTTCATCTCGCCGGTCAGAAGGCCCAGGATCACCGTCGCCAGCGCCGCCCAGCGGAACCAGAAGAGCGCCTTGGGAGCGATATATTTGGTGACTCCCGGCTTAAGCTCGGCGGGGACGCTCGGCATGGTCGGGATCTGAACGAAATTGAAATAATAGAGCAGGCCGATCCACAGGATTCCGGCGAAGATGTGCAGGTAACGCATGAACTGCGTCCAGTCGTAGCTGCCGTCGCCGATCAGCCCGCCATGCAGCCCGACCATCGCCGCGACCAGCAGAACGATTCCGATGAGCAATGCAAGATGGAAGTTGCCGAGTATCTTCGCCATCGAAACCCCCTGTGGTTTGTCGTTGGAAGCCCCTCTAACGCACGGGTCGGAATGGGGACAGTCACTTTTCCGCGGGGCAGTGGAAGTTTGCGGCCGACGTGCGGAAAAGTGCCTGTCCCCTCACTGCAATCGCCACATGAGGCTCTGCGAAAGGGGCGTCCACACCCCCGTCTTCACCCCGGCGTGGCGGAGGGCGGCCCCGGTCCAGCTGTTGCAGGTGTAGACGGCGCTGTACGGGCCGACCGCTTCGTAGAACATGTCGGACGCCCCGTAGCCGCGGCCCAGGATCGGAATCGTCCGCCCCTGCGCGTCATATTGGAAGCTGTTCCGGGCGAATTCGACCAAGCGGCGATATTCGCCCCGCCGAAGGACGATCGGCCTGGTGTCGTCGCTCGCCCGCGGATCGTGATCGTGATCGGCGTGCATCAGGCTTCGGCCCTGGCCGAAGGCGGCGATGACGGCGTTCTTCATGGTGAGGTCGCCCCACGTCGGGGTTTCGAGGTAGAAAGTGCGGTTGCCGTAACCCAGAGCGACGTAATTGCCGCGCCCCCAGCTTTCGTCCTTGAGATGGCCGCCGGGAACGAGCGGGCGCCAGTCCATCTCGGGCGTGACCTTGGGCACCAGCATCCAGGTGTGGACTCCGTTGGTGCGAACGAAGATCGTCACCCCCTCCTTCGGTTCCTGCCAGCTCCGGTTCGCGGGGACGGTGCCGAGGATCAGTGCGGCGAGGAAGTAAAGAAGAGGGATCGCGAGCAGGGCGGCGGCGGCGCGAAGGGCGATGCGGAAGGCGCGTTTCACGAGCTCAGCCTAGCCCAAGGACCGGCGCTGTGAAGCCCCGCAATCGCAATCGGTGTCAGGGACCGATGTTTATAAGTGCTTGAAATGTCTCGGACTGGGGAAGGGAAGGAGCCCTTGAGCGGGCCGGCGCGAACCGCCAAGCTCGCTCGATGGACAAATGCGCGCATCTGGAGGCGATCTGGCGGGCGGGAATGGAGTCGTGCCTGGCCGAGCGGGTGCTGCCGCCGCATCTGCCGGCGCCTCCGCCCGGCCGGACGCTTGTGCTGGCTCTGGGCAAGGCCGCCGTGCCGATGGCACGGGCGGTCGAGACGCGATGGCCCGGGCCGCTGTCGGGGCTGGCGGTGACCCCGTACGGCAGCGGCGGGACGCTCGAACGGATCGAGATCCTCTTCGCCGCCCACCCGGTGCCGGACGAAGGCAGCGTCGCTGCGGCCGGGCGGCTGCTCGCCCTGGCCGCGGGCGCCGCCGAAGACGATCTCGTCCTCGTCCTGCTGAGCGGGGGTGCCTCCTCGCTCGCCTGCCTTCCGGGCGCGGGGCTGAAGCTCGAGGACAAGCAGGCACTGACCCGGGCGCTGCTGCGCTCCGGGGCGAGCGTGAGCGAGATCAATTGCGTTCGAAGGCATCTGTCGCTGTTCAAGGGCGGTCGGCTGGCGCTCGCGGCGGCGCCTTCGCGGCTGGTGACGCTGGCCCTTTCCGACGTCGTCGGCGACTCGCCTTGGGATATCGGCTCGGGCCCGACCGCGGCCGATCCTTCCGGAATCGAGGAGGCCAAGGCGATCCTCGGCCGCCATGGCATCGAAGCGCCGGAGGCGGGCTGGTCCGAGACCCCGAAGCGGGTGCCGGGCGCCTGGCGGCGGGTCGCCGACGGCGGCACCGCCCTCGAGGCCGCGGCGGCCGAGGCTCGGCGGCTGGGCTACGGGGTTCGCCTCCTCGACGGCGTGGGCGAGGCGCGCGAAATGGGGCGCGAGCATGCCGCTCTGGCCTTGGCGGCGGAGCCCGGCACCGCCCTCATCTCGGGCGGCGAGGTCGTCGTCACCGTGCGCGGCGGCGGGCGGGGCGGGCCCAATCAGGAATATGCGCTCGCCGCCGCGCTGGCTCTGGAAGGGCGCGGCGGGATTTGCGGGCTCGCCGCCGACACCGACGGAATCGACGGCGACAGCGAGGCGGCCGGAGCCTATTTCGGTTGCGGCGCGCCGGGCGGCGAAGCGGCGCTGGCGGCGAACGATTCCGGGACCTGGTTCGCCGAGCGCGGCGCACTCTTCGTCACCGGCCCGACCGGAACCAACGTCAGCGACCTGAGGATCATCCTGACCTGAAACCCTCCGGCCCGCGCCCGAAGAAAATGGTGACAGTTACCAATTTCCCGGTGACGGGCCTGGGGCACGGGGCGCGAGGAAATTGGTAACTGTCACCATTTTCTCCTCAGCGTTCCGACCTGGATCCCGGCCAGACCGATTTCGTGACGTCGGCGCCGGGCAGGGAAGGCCGGGCGAAGGAAATTGGTAACTGTCACGAATTTCTGGGTGCTCGACAGGGGCGGCGCGGGCCTTGTATCGCGCCGCCATGGGCGAATGGACGATCGGGATCCTCGGCGGCTCGGGCCTCTACGAGATGGACGCGCTGGAAGAGGCGCAGTGGATCGGGGTCGACACGCCCTGGGGGGCGCCGTCGGACGAATTGCTCGTCGGGCGGCTGCACGGGGTGAAGTTCGTCTTCCTCCCCCGCCACGGCCGCGGCCACCGGATCCCGCCCAGCCAGGTCAACGCCCGGGCCAATGTCGACGCCCTGAAACGCGCCGGCTGCACCGATCTCGTCGCCATCTCGGCGGTCGGCTCGCTCCGCGAAGCGCTCGCACCCGGACGCTTCGTCCTCGTCGACCAGTTCATCGACCGGACCTTCGCCCGCGAGAAAAGCTTCTTCGGCCCAGGCCTCGTCGCCCACGTCTCGATGGCCGACCCGGTCTGCCCGCGCCTTTCCGGACGGCTCGCCGAGGCGGCCGAGGCCGGGGGGGCGAGCGTCGCCCGGGGCGGCACCTATCTGGCGATGGAGGGGCCGCAATTCTCGTCGCGGGCGGAGAGCGAGCTCTACCGGAGCTGGGGCTGCGACGTGATCGGAATGACCGCGATGCCCGAGGCCAAGCTGGCGAGGGAGGCCGAGCTTCCCTACGCCCTGGTCGGGATGGTAACCGACTACGATTGCTGGCGGCAGGGGGAGGAAGCGGTCGAGGTCTCGGCGATCGTCGCCCAGCTCATGGCCAATGCCGGCCGGGCTCGGGACATGGTGGAGGCGTTCGCGAAGGCGCTTCCGGAGGAGCGCGAATCCTCGCCGATCGACACCGCGCTCGACTCGGCGATCATCACCGCGCCCGAATCGCGCGACCCGGCGATGCTGGCGAAGCTCGACGCCGTCGCCGGCAGGGCGCTAAGGCGATGAAGCAGCGTTCTTTTTTTGTTCTTGTATTGTAGGACTTTTCCTATTATAATCGGAGCTGGGTCGAGTCGCGGACTGGCCCTGGCTCTTTGATATCGTGAATGAAGCGAATGGCTGCCGCTCCGGAGGGGAGCGTGCGGGAATCCGTTCGGGCTGAGCTTGTCGAAGCCCTCCCTTGCCTGCGCGGCCGGAAGGGAGGGCCTTCGCCAGGCTCAGGCCGAACGGCTGTGGGGCAATTGCGATCTTTCGGGGGCGAACGGCGCCTCGGGGTCAGCCGTAGAGCCGGGCGACCCGGTCGGCGCTCATCCCGAACCGGTAGCAGGCGAGGCAGAGCAGGTTGCGCGCCGAGCGCCGGAACCAGCCGCCGCTCCGCCAGCGCGTCGCCGAGGTGATCGCGTCGACGGCGAGCCGCTCGATCCGCCGGGCGCCGATCCTTTGGACGAGGTCGACATCCTCCATCAGCGCCAGCGGCCGGTAGCCGCCGACCTCGTCGTAGAGGCGCCGGGAGAGGAGCAGCCCCTGGTCCCCGTAAGGCAGGCCGAGCAGCCGGACCCTCAGCGCCACCCCGGCCTCGACCAGCCGGGCCCGCCTTTCGCCGGCGTCGAGGCGGAAGCGGAAGCAGGCCGCCTTGTCCGGGCGGCGGTTCAGATGCCGTTCCGCCGCCTCGTGCCAGCCCGGCGCGAGCCGGGTGTCGGCGTGGAGGAAGAGCAGCCAGTCGCCGGAGGCGGCGGCGGCCCCGGCGGCGAGCTGGGTCCCGCGGCCGAGCGGCGAGCGGACGAGGCGGGCGCCGGAGGCTTCGGCGATTGCAGGCGTGGCGTCGCTCGAGCCGCCGTCGACCACGATTACCTCGTCGGCCTCGCGCACGGCTTCCAGGCAGGGGCCGAGGGTCTCGGCGGCGTTAAGGGCCGGAATGACGATCGAGAGCATCCTCCCCATGCTTTAGCATGGGGAGGGGGACCGCACGAAGTGCGGTGGAGGGGTAGCTGGAACAGGTCTGCGCCAATACCCCTCCACCAAGCTACGCTTGGTCCCCCTCCCCATCTGCGATGGGGAGGATAATCAGCCGGAGCAACTGGCCCCGCCCAATACGCAGAAGCGGGCGCAATGGGGGTGGTTGAGCGGCACCTGGCGCGGGGCGTCGGCCAGCGTCGGGCCGAGCGCGAATTGCGGGTCGTAGGGGAGCAGGGTGCAGGCGACGACGTGGGGATCGTCGGCGCCCTTCGCCTTCACGATCATCCGGCTGGAGGCGCACATCATCGCGGACGGAGCGACGTCGAGGATGTCCCAGCAGGCGGCGCTTATCTCGGGAATGTCGGCGGCGGCGTCCATGGCCGGAAAGACGACCAGGCCGGCCTCGGCGGCAAGGCCCTCGCGCCGGCACGAGGCGGCATAGCCCGAGCGCGCCGAGTCGAGGCTTTCGCCGGGAAGCTGCCGGCCGGCGATGGCGGTGCTGAAGCCTTTCGACTCGAGCCAGCGCAGGCCGGACAGCGCCTTTTCCCAGGTTCCAGCGCCCCGCTCGGCCTCGTGGACCGCCGGGCTGTGATGGTCGAGGCTGACCCGGAACGTCAGGCGCTCGCGCGGCAATGCCTCGAGCGCCGCCTCGAAGCGCCGCATCGGCCGCATCGCATTGGTCAGCACCAGCACCTCGAAGCCGCGCTCGAGCGCCGCGGCGATCATTGCGACCGAGTCGCGGTTCATGAACGGCTCGCCGCCGGTGAAGCCGATCTCGCGCGTGCCGAGGGCGACCGCTTCGTCCAGAAAGGGGAGGATCTCGGCCAGCGCCGGATAGACGAGCGCGTCGTTGGTCGGGGAGCTTTCGATATAGCAGCTTTTGCAGGCGAGATTGCAGAGCGTCCCGGTGTTGATCCAGAGCGTGTCGAGCCGGGCCAGCGTCACCCGGGCCCGGGGCTCGCCCTTCGCCGTGACCCGCGGATCGCGGAACTTGGCCGGATCGAGCGGCCGGGCGCCGGGATCGAGGAAGGGGGAGGTGGGGGAATTCATTCCCTACAAGATAGGCGAAGTAGTCGAGCGGTGTTAGGGCCTACCCTCCCCTCTCCCGTCCTGACGGGAGAGGGGTTTTTACTCGGGAGCCGATCGATGAAGCGGGGCAATCAAGGCCGGATCCTCCTCCTGCTCCTGATCGCGGCGGCGATCGCCGCCTTCTTCGTCTTCGACCTGGGCGCCTATCTGACCCTCGCCAATCTGAAGGCGCGGCAGTCGGAGCTGGCGGCGTTCGTCGAGGCCCGCCCGATCGCCGCCGTCGCCGCCTTTTTCCTCCTCTACGTCGCGGTCACCGCCCTCTCGCTGCCCGGAGCGGCGATCCTGACTCTCGCGGCGGGGGCGATCTTCGGGCTGTGGGAAGGGACTCTCATCGCCTCCTTCGCGTCGACGATCGGGGCGAGCCTCGCCTTCCTCTCCGCGCGCTATCTGCTTCGCGACTGGGTAAAGGCCAGGTTCGGGAGCCGAATCGACTCGATCGACCGCGGAATCGCCCGCGACGGCGCCTTTTATTTGCTGACCCTTCGGCTGATCCCCGCTTTCCCCTTCTTCCTGATCAACCTCGCCATGGGGCTGACGGCGATGCGGCTCGTCACCTTCGCTTTGGTCAGCCAGGCCGGGATGCTGCTCGGGACGATCGTCTTCGTGAACGCCGGCACCCAGCTCGCCGCCGTCGAGAGCACGAGCGACATCTTCTCGCCCGCCCTGATCGGCTCGTTCGTTCTGCTGGGGCTCTTCCCGCTTCTCGCCAAGGCCCTGGTCGGGTGGTGGAAGCGGCGGCGCGTGTACCGAGGCTGGAGCCGGCCGCGGCGCTTCGATCGCAATCTCATCGTCATCGGCGCCGGCGCCGGCGGCCTCGTCACCGCACTGATCGGAGCGACGGTGCGGGCCAAGGTGACCCTGATCGAGAAAGGCGAGATGGGCGGCGACTGCCTCAATACCGGCTGCGTTCCGTCCAAGGCCCTGATCCGGAGCGCCCGCGCCGCCCACGAGATCCGGACCGCCGACGCCTTCGGGGTCGCTCCGGCCGAGCCGCAGGTGCGCTTCGCCGAAGTGATGGAGCGGATCCACCGGATCATCGCCGAGATCGCCCCGGCCGACAGCGCCCGGCGCTATACGGAGCTTGGGGTGGACGTTCGCAAGGGCCATGCGAGGCTCGTCGATCCCTGGACGGTCGAGATCGACGGCGGCGAGCGGCTGACCGCGCGCGCCATCGTCATCGCCGCGGGCGGCGAGCCGGCGGTGCCCGGCATTCCGGGCCTGGCGGAGAGCGGGTTCCTGACCAGCGACACGATGTGGGCGGCGCTGCGCGGGCGCGAGACGGTGCCGGCGCGGGTCGCGATCGTCGGCGGCGGCCCGATCGGGACCGAGTTGGCCCAGGCCTTCGCCAGACTGGGCTCGAAGGTGACCCAGGTCGAGCATGGCGAGCGGCTGCTCCCGAAGGAGGATGAGGAGGTCTCGGCGCTGGTCGAGGCGGTGCTCCGGGAGGAAGGCGTGGAAATCCTCACCGGCCATAAGGCGGTCCGGGTGGAGGGCAAGGCCTTGGCCGTCCGCTCCGGGGACGCCGAAAGGTCCATCCCCTTCGACGAGATCGTCGTCGCGGTCGGCCGCAAGGCTCGGCTGACCGGCTATGGGCTCGAGGAACTGGGCATCGAGACCGGCCGGACCATCGCCGTCAACGAATGGCTGGAGACGCTCTACCCCAATATCTACGCGGTCGGGGACGTCGCCGGCCCGTACCAATTCACCCATTTCGCCGCCCACCAGGCCTGGTTCGCGGCGGTGAACGGACTGTTCGGCCATTTGAAGCGCTTCCGGGCCGATTACCGGGCGCTGCCCTGGGTCACCTTCACCGATCCGGAGGTCGCCCATGTCGGCCATAACGAATTGTCCGCGAAGGAGGCGGGCGTGGCCTACGAGGTCGTCCGCTACGACCTCGCCCATCTCGACCGCGCCCTGGCGGAAGGGGCGAACCGGGGCTTCGTCAAATTGCTCGTCGCGCCCGGCAAGGACAAGCTGCTCGGAGCGACGATCGTCGCCGACCGCGCCGGCGAGCTCGTCGCCGAGCTGGTGCTGGCGATGAAGCACGGGCTCGGCCTCAACAAATTGCTCGGCACCATCCACGCCTACCCGACCCTGGCCGAGGCCAACAAATATGCCGCCGGCGAATATAAGAAGGCGCACAAGCCCGAGCGGCTGCTCGCCTGGCTTGAGCGCTATCATGCCTGGCGGCGCGGGTGACCCGGATCCTCATCTTCGCCAAGGCGCCGGTGCCGGGACGGGTGAAGACCCGGCTCATTCCCGCCTTGGGAGCCGAAGGGGCGGCGGCGCTGGCCCGGGAGATGCTCGAAGCCACCGTGGAAGAGGCGCTGGCGACGGGGCTGGCGGTGGAGCTTTGCGGCGAGCCGGAACCGGCCGGATGGTATGCCGCGCGGCCGGGGCTGGCGCTGACGGATCAGGGCGATGGCGATCTGGGCGAGCGCCTAGCGCGGGCGGCCGGGCGGGTGCTGGGCGAGGACCGGATACTCCTCATCGGCGCTGATTGCCCGGAGCTCGACCGGGGCCGGCTTCGGGCGGCTGCGGAGGCGCTGGAGGATCACGACGCGGTGATCCACCCGGCCCATGACGGAGGCTATGCTTTGCTCGGGCTCCGGCGGTTCGACCCATCGGTGTTCGAGGGGATCGACTGGAGCACGCCCGTCGTGGCGGGGCAGACGATCGCGAAGATCGGGGCGCTGCGATGGTCGCTGCGGATTGGGGAGACTCTGCGCGACGTGGATGAGCCGGAGGATCTGGCCCACATCCGTCATGCTGAACTCGTTTCAGCATCCAGCGACGAGCCGCCTCGCGGGCGGGTGACTGGACCCTGAAACAAGTTCAGGGTGACGGCTGAGGCGAGCGAGGCTAACCCATCCTCGTGCCCACTCCCCTCCCCCCTTATGCCGAGCTTCTCGGGCTGCGCACCGAACGGACGGACGAAGGCGCACTGCTCTGGGTGATGCCGTTCCGCGAGGAAGTGGTCGGGCGCCCCGGCTTCCTTCACGGCGGAGCGATCGCCGGGCTGCTCGAGTTCGCCGCGCTCGGCACGCTCTACGAAGCGCTCGGCGAAGGCGCGAGCGCCAGGCCGATCAACGTCAGCGTCGACTTCATGCGCGGCGGCACCGACCACGACACCTTCGCGTCGGCGGTGGTGACCCGGCTCGGTAGCCGGGTGGCCAACGTCGAGGCGCACGCCTGGCAGCAGGACCGGGCCAGGCCGATCGCCGCGGCACGGATGAATCTGATGGTTCGGCGAAGCTGACCTGTTGCGCTCCGGTTCCCCCGACCCCCAGCCGTCACCCTGAACTTGTTTCAGGGTCCAGTTGTCCGTCCGCGAGCCGGTTCGACCCTGGATGCTGAAACAAGTTCAGCATGACGATGGGAGGGCCTCAACTCTCCCGCCTCACCCGCCCCGCTTCATCACTTCCCTTGCGATGACCAATTGCTGGACCTGGCTCGTCCCCTCGTAGATCCGGAACAGGCGGACGTCGCGGTAGAGCCGCTCGATCCCGTAATCGGCGATATAGCCGGCGCCGCCGAATATCTGGACCGCCCGGTCCGCCACCCGCCCGACCGTCTCGCTGGCGAAATATTTGGCGGCCGCGGCCTCGAGCGTGATCGGCTCGCCTTTGTCCTTGAGCGCGGCCGCCTCAAGCACCAGGGCCTTCGCCGCCATCGTCTCGGTCTTGGAATCCGCGATCATCGCCTGGATGAGCTGGAACTCGGCTATGGCCTTGCCGAACTGCTTCCTTTCCGAGGCATAGCCGACCGCGTCGGCGATCAGCCGGTCGGCGATCCCGACGCAGACCGCGGCGATGTGGAGCCGGCCGCGATCCAGCACCCGCATCGCGATCCGGAAGCCCTCCCCCTCCTCCCCGAGCCGATTGGCGGCGGGGACGGGAGCGCCGTCGAAATTGACGTCGCAGACATGGGCGCCCTGCTGGCCCATCTTCCGCTCCGGCTTGCCGACGCTCACTCCGGGCAGGTCGGCGGGGACGAGGAAGGCGGAGACGCCTTTCGCCCCCGGCTCGCCGGTGCGCGCCATGACGGTGAAGAGCGACGCCTTGTCGGCATTGGTGATGAAGCGCTTGGTGCCGGTGAGCCGGTAGACGTCGTCCTCGCGAGCCGCCCGGGTCTGAACCGCGGCGCTGTCGGAGCCGGCGCCGGGCTCGGTCAGGGCGAAGCTGGTGATAATCTCGCCTGTCGCGATGCGCGGAAGCCACTGGCTTTTCTGCGCTTCGCTTCCCGCCATGACCAGGCCCTGGCTCCCGATCCCGACGTTCGTGCCGAAGGTGGAGCGGAAAGCGGGCGTGGTCCCGCCGAGCTCGAGCGCGACCCGGACCTCCTCGGACATGGTGAGGCCGAGGCCGCCATATTCCTCCGGGATGGACAGTCCGAACAGCCCCATCTCGCGCATCTCCGCGACGATCTCGGCCGGGACCTCATCCTCCCGGTCGACGCGGTCCTCCAGCGGCCGAAGCCGCTCGCGGACAAAGCGTCGAACGGTGTCGAGGAGGAGATCGAAGGATTCTGCGTCTAAGGGCATGTCCTACTCCGTCACCCTGAACTTGTTTCAGGGTCCAGGCCTCCACCCGCACCGCTGCTCGAAACTGGATGCTGAAACGAGTTCAGCATGACGGTGACGGCCTTGCCGTCAATATCCCTTCATCCGGGCGAGCTTGTCGGCGTGGTAGTTGGAATCGCCGAACAGCTCGTTCAGGACGCGGTCGCGCTTCATGTAGAGGCCGATGTCATATTCGTCGGTCATCCCGATGCCGCCGTGCATCTGGACGCCTTCCTGAACCGCGAGGGTCGAGGCGCGTCCGGCCTTGGCCTTGGCGACCGAGACCATCGCCTCAGCGTCCTCGCTGTCCTCATCGATCAATTGCTGCGCCTTGAGGGCGGCGGCACGGGCGATCTCCAGCTCCGAATAAAGATGCGCGGCGCGGTGCTGGAGGACCTGGAACTCGCCGATCAGCCGGCCGAACTGCTTCCTCTGCTTGAGATAGTCGACCGTCATTCCCATCGCGGCCGAGCCGAGCCCGACCATCTCCGAGGCGGCGCCGGCGCGGCCGGCGTTCAGGACCCGCGAAAGCACGGCCTCGCCGCCGCCGACGTCGCCGACGACCGAGTCCGAATTCACCTCCACGCCCTGGAAGTCGAGCCGGGCGCCGATGCTGGAATCGGCCAGCCTCACGCCCTCCACCTCCAGCCCCTTCGATCCCTTTTCCACCGCGAACACGGTGATCCCCTCGTCGGTACGGGCCGCGACGACGATGACGTCCGCCGAGGCGCCCTGGACGACGAACTGCTTGCGCCCCGAAAGCCGGAAGCCGTTGCCGGACCGCTCCGCACGCATCGCGATCGCCTCCGGCCGATGCTTGGGCCCTTCGTCCACCGCGAGCGCCGCGACCGTTTCGCCCGCGAGGATTCCGGGATACCAGCGTTGCGCGTGCGGCGTGCCCTTGAGCGCCTCGACCATCGCGACGGCGCTGATCAGGAAAGGCGAAGGCGTGAGGTTGCGGCCGATTTCCTCGAGCACGATGCCCGCCTCGACATGGCCGAGGCCGAGGCCGCCGTCGGCCTCGCCGATCAGGATGCCGGTGAAGCCCAGCTCCGCCATCTGCTTCCACAAGGCATGGCCGAACCCGTCCGTACAGCCCATGTCGCGATATTTGCGAAGCTGGCCGGCGATCGCACCTTCGTCCGCCATCAGCTGCCGCGCCGTGTCGCGAAGCATGATCTGGTCTTCGGTTAGGTAGAGCGGCATTTTTTCTCCTCGTCGTCCCAGCGAAGGGCGCGTCGCCCCAGCGAAGGCTGGGGCCCCGGCGGGTGAAAGGCAAGGCGCTCTTCACCCCCTGGGGGTCCCAGCCTTCGCTGGGACGACGGACTAAGCCCCCGGCAAATCCAGTATCCGTTTCGCGACGATCCCGAGCTGGACCTCGCTCGTCCCGCCCTCGATCGAATTGGCCTTGGTCCTCAGCCACTCGCGCGCCGACTTGCCCTTGCGGCTTCGCTCGCTCTCCCATTCGAGCGCGTTGGAGCCCCCCGCGGCCATGACGAGCTCGTGGCGCGCCTTGTTCAATTCGGTGCCCGCATATTTCATCATCGAGGGCTGGGCCGGGTGGGCCATGCCCACCTTCAACTCGTCGATGAAGCGCTCCGACATCGCTCGGAAGGCCATGGCGTCGACGTCGAAGCGGGCGATGTCGGCGCGGAGCACCGGATCGGCCATCCGTCCGTCCGAATCCCGGCCGACGTTCTCGACCAGAGCCTCGCCGAGGCTTCCGGTCTGACCGCCAAGGCCCATCCCGCTGATCATCTCGCGCTCGTGGCCGAGCAGATATTTGGCGACGTCCCAACCCTTGCCCACCTCGCCGACGACCTGGTCCTTGGGCACCTTCACATCGTCGAAGAAGGTCTCGCAGAAAGGCGAGTTGCCGGAGATGAGCAGGATCGGCCGGGTCGACACGCCCGGGCTCGCCATGTCGAACAGGATGAAGCTGATGCCCTTGTGCTTGGCCGCCTGGAAGTCGGTGCGCACCAGGCAGAAGATCCAGTCCGCCTTGTCGGCATAGCTGGTCCACACCTTCTGGCCGTTGACCAGCCAATGATCGCCCTTATCCTCGCATTTGGTCTGCAGCGAGGCGAGGTCGGAGCCGGCATTGGGCTCCGAATAACCCTGGCACCAGCGGATCTCGCCGCGGGCGATCTCGGTCAGGAAGCGCTTCTTCTGCGCCTCCGTCCCATATTTCAACAAGGCCGGCCCGAGCATCGATATGCCGAAGCTCATCAGCGGATTGCGCGCCCCGATCCGGGCCATCTCCTGTCTCAGGATCTTGGTCTCGGCCGGCGAAAGCCCGCCGCCGCCATAATCCCTGGGCCAGTCGGGCACGGTCCAGCCGCGCCCGGCCATCGCGTCCATCCAGCGTTTCTGGGCCTCGTTCTTATATTCGAAATTGCGCCCGCCCCAACAGGCGTCGCTCTCGTCCCGCATCGGCTCGCGCATCTCGGCCGGGCAATTCGCCTCGAGCCAGGCACGGGTTTCCAGGCGGAAGGTATCGAGATCGCTCACGGAACGCTCCTGTCGCTTTACGTTAACGTCAATGGCGCGGGCCGGCGGAGGCGTCAACCGCGCTTGGGCCGACGAAAGGCGGAGCGCCCGCGGCGCGCCTGCCGGTGCCGCCGCGAAGGACAGGCCTAGCGAGTGAACTCGATGGTCCTGGCGACCGCGCAACGCCATGCGAAGCCGCGAACATTCTGGACCCTCGTGTACACGTCGAGCTGCTTGTCTAGAGACAATACGTCATCGTCCTTCTCGACCGGCACGATATTCTCCGCGAGCCGAAGCACGACGCGATCCTTGCGCGACAACAGCCGCAGCGCCACGTGCGGAAAGCCGGTCCGCACTTCCGGCGGCTCGGATCGCATGAGCGCCGTCTCGGTCGGGCCGAATTCCCGGTTCGGTGGCATCGCGACCAAACCCTGTCCATCGAGCAGATATACGCCCAAGGCAGGGTCGAGCCTGGCCGCCGCCTCGAGCGGCGTACGCCACTGTCCCACTTGAGCGGCTGCAAAGAGCAGGCCGATAAATTGATGATCCCGGATGATCGGCGTGCAGATCGCGAAAGTGGAGTGCTTGTTGAAAGCGCTCTCGAAAAAGTCTGAGACGAAAGGTCGCCGGAAGGACTTGGCGCTCTGGAAATAGGGCCGCCGGCTGAACGTTCCGCGCATCGCTGCCAGCTCTTGCGTTCGGGCATTTGCGTCCAGCTTTCCGAATCGGCACCCGACCAGCTTGCCGCCCCGTTCAGCAAGCGATCCGTGCGCGTCCACGACGTACAAGCCCTGGGACGAAATGCTCTCGTCGATCACGATGGTCGCCAGCGCGTCTTCGACGGCGGAGGGATCGAGACTGTTGCCGGAGGCCGCCGCCGCAATGGCCTTCGAGGCAGGACGCAACGCGTCGATCGCGTCCGATAAATCTTGTCGAACGGCAGCTTCCACCACCGCAAGCTCGGCATCCAAGCTGGTGACCCGGTCCATTTCCATACCGGTCGCATCGGCAAGTTCCGCAAGCGATTCGGCGACGCCCGCTGTGAGCACGTCGCTTCCGGTGACGTCGCTGCGCCGTACCGTCAACGAGACCAGCCCCTTTGCGGCAAACCGCTCGTTGACCACGTAGGTGCTATCGAACTGCATGTTATACAATGCGGGGCCGGATCCACGTTCGTCTTTTTCATAAGCGTAGATGACATCATCAACGAGACGGCTTATTTCCGGATCGGTATGACTGAATCCCGTAAATATTGTTGGACGTGAAGCAACGACCTCCTTGATCTCGCTGAATAAATGCTCATTCGCTCTATAATGTTGGCGATAATCAGAGCGGGTCAACACTAGCATTTCGTCAATCCGCTCGGCGGAGCCATGGATTTTATAGAGTTTATTAGGAGCATCTGCGTGCAGAATTGCATCGCTCCAATTGCATATAACGGCTAAGTCTGTTTTGTTCACCCTTTTCCAGGCCGTTTCGAATAGGGTATCATAATTTGTGGTAATATATATAGAAAGATTCAATGCCGCCAGCGTGTAGTGAATAGTTGTCGGCTCAGCTCCGGCCGATGAATATATTTTGCGAAGATTATACTGAAGCTGATCTCTGCCCAAAATACGGGCGGAGATTTCCCCGAGTGTCAAATTGTCGGATTTAAGATATTCATCGGCCAGGAAAGCAGGCGGAACGCCGAGGCGAACTTCGAGCAGTTCACGCCATCCCGGCAAGCTCGATCCGACCGAGACACCCGCGCCGGCGAAGGCGATGAGTTTGCCTTCACGTAGCCCCTCCATCACTGTCGGGGGCCAGAAGTTCCTGTAGCGAGACCATGTCAGAAATGTCGGAGGAAGACCGTCGAGTTCCTCCACTCGCTTCTTCAGGTGCGCATGACCGGCATTGCCGGAGTCTAAGACATCTTGAAGCCGAGCCCCGAAAATACCGATATTGATCATCTCAAGCGCATCCGCCGTTAAAACGCCTTAGGCTAGGCCGTAACTTCGGATCTTCAATCCCTATCAAGGATTCGGCGCGCTCTTAATGCCAGTTCGAATCGGCCACCGGCGCCATCTCTTCCGCCGCCTTGACGATGTCCCCCAGGTTCACCGCCGTATCGAACGGATTCTCGTCTAGACTGGTCACCCGGTTCAGCCGGCGCTGCCAGCCGTGGAGGGCCTCGACATAGGGCACATAAGGTACTCTCATCAGCGCCCCGCTGGGCAGTCGCTCGAGATCCGCGATGCCGTTCTTCACCCATTCGCCGGTGCCCCAGTCCGGCATGTCGACCGCCGGGAACAGGCAGACTCCGTGAAGGTCGACGCCGCGATTCACCGCCGCCAGGCTTTCCGTGACGACGTCGTTCAGCCAATCCGGGCGCCCGCCTTTCAGCCCGGACGTCTCGGCGACGATGCAGGGGCGTCGGTAGCGCTTCCAGCCTTCCTCGATGAGGTCGCAAAGCGGTCGGATGCGATCGTCGCCCGGCTCGAGCGCCGAATGCGGGCCCTGCTCGCGATATTCCATCTGGCCGAAGCTGTAATTGTTGAAGCCGA
>DASQLT010000042.1:0-47099 GCA_035629855.1 Allosphingosinicella sp. | reverse complement strand
TGCGAAAACTCCCGCGCAGCTGTCCTCCAACAGCCGCCAGCGTTCCCCCTCCTCCCCGAGCCTGCAGTCCGGCCCTACCTTCCCGCATGCCCCTCCTCCGCCCCGCTCTCGCGCTCCTCGCGGCCGCCGTCCTCGCCTGCGCTACCACCACGCCGGGCGCGACCGCCGGCGCAGACTACGACCTGATCATCCGGGCCGGCACCATCTACGACGGCAGCGGCCGCGCACCGTTCGTCGCGGATGTCGCGATCGAGAACGACACCATCGCCGCGATCGGGAACCTCGCGACCGCGCGCGCGACGACTGAAGTCGACGCCCGCGGCCTCGCCGTCGCGCCCGGCTTCATCAACATGCTGAGCTGGGCCGCCGAGCCTTTGATCCGCGACGGCAGGGCGCAGAGCGACGTCCGCCAGGGCGTCACTCTCGAAGTGATGGGCGAAGGCTGGTCGATGGGCCCGTTCAGCCCCGCCCAGAAAGCCGAGGCCTTGGCCGAGCAGACGGTCACCCGCTACTCGATCGGCTGGACCACGCTCGGCGAGTTCCTCCAGTTCCTCGAGAAGAAGGGCGTCAGCGTCAACGTTGCGTCGATGGTCGGCGCCTCGACGATCCGGGTCCACGAGCTCGGCCGCAACGACGTAGACCCGACTCCGGAGCAGCTCGATCGGATGCGCGCCCTGGTCCGCCAGGCGATGGACGAAGGGGCGATGGGCGTCGGCTCGTCGCTCATCTACGTCCCCGCCGTCTATGCCGAGACCGACGAGCTCGTCGCACTGGCGGGCGAGGCGGGCCGCTGCGGCGGAATGTACATCAGCCACCTGCGAAGCGAGAGCGGCCGGCTGCTCGAGGCGATCGACGAGCTCGTCGAGATCGGCCGCCGCTCGGGCGCCCGCGCCGAAATCTACCATCTGAAAGCCGCTGGCCGCTCCAATTGGCCGCTGATGGAGGCGGCGCTCGCCCGGATCGAGGCGGCCCGGGCGGCGGGCGTCGCGGTGACCGCCGACATGTATCTCTACAGCGCGTCCGGTACCGGGCTCGATTCCACGCTTCCCCTCTGGGTTCGCGAGGGCGGCCCGCAGGCCCTGCAGGCGCGGCTGAAGGACCCGGCGGTCCGCGCCCGGGCGGCCGCCGAAATGCAAGGCGGCTCGCGCGACTGGACGACGGTTCAGCCGGTCGGTTTCGCCAACCCGGCGCTTCGGGTCTATGCCGGCAAAAGGATGACGGAAATCGCGGCGCTTCGCGGCAAGAGCGTGGCGGAGACCGCGGTCGATCTCGTGGCCGAGGACGGAAGCCAGGTCGGTACCATCTTCCACTCCATCTCCGAGGACAATCTGCGCAAGGTGCTGGCGCGGCCTTGGGTCAGCTTCGGCTCGGACGCGGCCGCGCTGGCGACGGAGCCGCCCTTCACCGACCGTGAAGTGCATCCGCGCGCCTACGGCAATTTCGCCCGTCTGCTCGGCCGCTACGTGCGCGACGAAAAGGCGCTCGGCCTGGCCGAGGCGGTGCGGCGGCTGACCTCGCTTCCGGCCGACAACCTTCGGATCGCCGACCGCGGGCGGCTCAGGCGCGGCTTCCACGCCGATCTCGCCATCTTCGATGCGGCAAAGATCGCCGACCGGGCCACCTACGAGCGCCCGCACCAATATGCCGTGGGAATGCGCCACGTCTTCGTTAATGGAGTTCAGGTCTTGAGCGACGGCGAGCCTACGGGCGCGAAGCCGGGCCGCTTCGTGCGCGGGCCCGGATGGGGGAAATGCAAATGAAGCGAGTGATCACCGACCTAAGTCCTCCCCGGCATTTGCGGAGGAGGGGGGCCGCGCCCTTTTTAGCGCCCGCACTCGCCCTCGTCCTCGCCGCCTGTGCCACCGCTCCGACGGCTCCGTCCTACGACACCGTGATCCGCGGGGGCACGATCTACGACGGCGGCGGCGGGGCGCCTTACACCGGCGATGTCGGCCTTCGCGGCGATCGGATCGCCTATGTCGGGCCGCGCCTCGACGGCGCCGCCCGGACCGAGATCGACGCCGCCGGCCTCGCCGTGGCGCCGGGCTTCATCAACATGCTGAGCTGGGCCGGCGAGACGCTGATCGCCGATCCGAAGGGGCAGAGCGACATCCGGCAGGGCGTCACCCTGGAAGTGATGGGCGAGGGCGAGTCGATGGGGCCGCTGTCCCGCCAGATGATCCTGGACGAGACCAAGCGGCAGGGCGACATCCGCTACATCGTCGATTGGACGACGCTGGGCGGCTACCTCTCGAAGATGGAGAAGAAAGGGGTCTCCCCCAACATCGCCAGCTTCGTCGGAGCGACCACGGTCCGGGTCCACGAGCTCGGCGAGGGCGACGTCGATCCCACCCCCGCGCAGCTCGACCGGATGCGGGCGCTGGTACGCGAGGCGATGAACGAGGGCGCGATGGGCCTCGGCTCCTCGCTCATCTACGCGCCCGCTTTCTTCGCCGAGACTCCGGAGCTGATCGCGCTTGCGAGCGAGGCGGGCAAGTGCGGCGGCATGTATATCAGCCATATCCGCGACGAAGGTCCCAAGCTGCTCGAAGCGATCGACGAATTGGTGGCGATTTCCGAGGCCTCGGGGACGCCCGCGGAAATCTATCATTTCAAGCAGTCGGGCCGGCCCAATTGGGACAAGATCGACTCCGCCATCGCCCGGGTCGAAGCCGCGCGGGCGCGGGGCCTCAGGATCACCGCCGACATGTACACCTATCCGGCGAGCTCGACCGGCCTCGACGCGTCGATGCCGCTCTGGGTCCAGGAAGGCGGAATCGAGGCGTGGGTGAAGCGGCTGAAGGACCCGGCGCAGCGCGCCCGGGTGCTGGCGGAGATGCGCAGCGGCGAGTCGGAGGACAGCGCCCTGGTGGTGCAGGAGCCGTCCAAGGTGCTCCTGCTGGGCTTCAAGAATCCGGCGCTCAAGCCCCTGACCGGCAAGACCCTGGAGGAGGTGGCGCGGGAACGCGGCAAGACCGCCGAGGAGACCGCCGCCGACCTCATCGTCGAGGACAACAGCCGGATCCAGGTCGCCTATTTCTCGATGAGCGACGCCAATGTTCGTCGCGAAGTCGCCATCCCCTGGATGAGCTTCGGCTCCGACGCCTCCGCCCAGGCGCCCGAGGGCGTGTTCCTCAAGTCGAGCACGCACCCCCGAGCCTACGGCAATTTCGCGCGGGTGCTCGGCAAATATGCCCGCGACGAAAAGGTCGTGACCTTGCAGGATGCGATCCGGCGGATGACGAGCATGCCCGCGGGCAACCTCGGCATCCGGGACCGGGGCGCGCTCAAGGCCGGCCATTTCGCCGACCTCGCCATCTTCGATCCCGCCACGATCCGCGACAACGCCACTTTCCCCAAGCCCCAGCAATATGCGACCGGGATGCGCCACGTTTTCGTCAACGGCGTCCAGGTGCTCAAGGACGGCGACCACACCGGTGCGACTCCGGGGCGCTTCGTGAAGGGGCCGGGCGCGGGGAGATGTCCGGCTGCGTAACGCCCCGCCGTCACCCTGAACCTGTTTCAGGGTCCAGCTCTCCGCCCGCGAGGCGGTTCGACGCTGGATGTTGAAACAAGTTCAGCATGACGACTTTCGGCAAACGATGGAGGCAAATCAATGCGCAGGATAATCGGAGCGGCGTTCGTCTCGCTCGACGGAGTGATGCAGGCCCCCGGCGGCCCCGACGAGGACAGGACCGGCGGGTTCGCGCTGGGCGGCTGGCTCGCGTCCTTCTTCGACGAGGCCGTCGGCGAGCGGATCGACAGGCTGTTCACGCCGCCGTTCGACCTTCTGCTCGGCCGGCGGACCTACGACATATTCGCCGCTTTCTGGCCCTACAATGCGAGCGAGCCGGACGGGATCGGACAGAAATTCGACCGCGCCTCGAAATATGTGGTCACGGGGAGCGGCGAACCTCTCGGCTGGCAGAACAGCCACCGGATAGAAAGCCTCGATGCGCTCGCCGACCTGAAGCGGGGCGAGGGGCCCGACCTGGTCATTCAGGGTAGCGGAACGCTCTATCCGCAATTGCTGAGCGCCGGCCTGATCGACCGGCTGACCCTGATGATCTTTCCGGTCGTCCTGGGCTCGGGCAAGCGCCTGTTCGGCGACGGAACGGCCCCCGGGGCGATGCGCCTGGCCGAGCACCTGATCACTCCGGGCGGCAACATCATCGCCACCTATGAACCGGGCGGGGCGGTCGAGCCCGGCAGCTTCGCGACCCGGGAGCCCAGCGCCGCCGAGCTCGAGCGCCGCCGGAAGATCGACGAGGGGGTCTGGTGAGCGACAAGCCCAGGCCTTGGCAACCGAACCGGAGCCGGGCAGTTGGACAATCGATATCGGGAGCTGCCGCATGAGACTGTTTGCCCTCTTCGTCCTGCTCCTGCTCGCCGGCTGCGCCTCGACACTCGCCGATCGGAGCGCCGCTCCGCGGATCGATCCCGTCCGGATGTCGAACATGATCCGTACGCTCGCCTCGGACGGGTTCGAGGGCCGGGCGCCGGGAACGGCCGGCGAAGCGAAGTCCATCGCTTATATCGCCGAACAATTCCGCCTCGCCGGGCTCGAGCCGGCGGGGGAGAATGGCGGCTGGATGCAGAAGGTGCCGCTGGTTCGGACCCAGCTCGACAAAGGCGGCTCGGTGACGGTGACGGGGAGGGGCGCCCCGATGCGGCTTCGGATTCCGGAGGACATCTATCTCTCGACGGTACGGGAGACCGAGCGGGCCCGGATCGAGGGCGCGCCGATGGTGTTCGTCGGCTATGGGGTCGCCGCGCCGGAGCGGCAGTGGGACGATTTCAAGGACGTCGACCTCGAGGGCAAGGTCGCGGTCTTCCTCGTCAACGATCCCGATTTCGAGGCGCCGGCCGCCGATCCCGTGACGGGGCGCTTCGGCGGCCAGGCGATGACCTATTACGGCCGCTGGACCTACAAGTTCGAGGAGGCGGCCCGGCGCGGAGCGATCGCCGCCCTCGTCGTCCACGAGACGGCCGGCGCCGGCTACGGCTGGAACACGGTGCAGGCACCTGGAGGCGAGAATTACAACATCGTCCTGAAGCCGGGCGCCCGGCAGCCGGTCCTTCTCCAGGGCTGGATCCAGCGCAGCGCGGCCGAAGACCTGTTCAGCCGGGCCGGCCTCAATTTCGAGTCGGTCAAGAGGCTGGCCCGTACGGCCGGCTTCCAACCGATCGACCTCGGCGCCCGCTTCTCGGCCGATCTCGGGGTCGAGGCCACTCGAGTCGAGAGCCACAACGTGCTCGGCAAGATCGGCGGGTCCGAGCGGCCGGACGAGACGATCTGGTTCGCCAGCCATTGGGACGCCTATGGCGTCGGAGCGCCCGACGCGCGCGGGAAGACGGTTCGGCCGGGCGCGCTCGACAGCGCTTCGGGAATAGCCGGCATCGTCGAGCTCGCCCGCGCCTTCAAGGCCGGGCCGAGGCCCGAGCGCACCCTGGTCTTCGCCGCTTGGACGGCTGAGGAGAGGGGCCTGCTCGGCGCCGAACATTATGCGTCCAATCCCCTGTTCGCGATGGACAAGGCGGTCGCCAACCTCACCCTCGACACGCTTCAGCCCAACGGCCTCGCCCGCGACGTCGTCCTCATCGGCAAGGGCCAGAGCGATCTCGAGGACAGGCTCACCGAAGCCGCGGGCCGGCAGGGGCGGACGATCACGCCCGACGCCCGGCCCGAGCGCGGCCTATTCTATCGGGCCGACCATTTCGCCTTCGCCCGGCGCGGGGTTCCGGTGCTTCTGCTGATGGCGCTGGGCGGCGGGGTCGACCTGGTCGAGGGCGGGCGCGAGGCCGGCGACCGCTGGGTCACCCAGTTCACGGCCGATTGCTATCACCAGGCCTGCGACGAATGGCGGCCCGATCTCGACTTCGCCGGTGCCGCTCAGGACGTCGCCTTGTTCTACGACATCGGCCGGGACCTGGCGTTCGGACGCGACTGGCCAAGCTGGAAGGACGGGTCGGAGTTCGCGGCGGTCAGGGCGCAGAGCGCGGCGGTACGGCGGTAGGGACGTTGCCCGAAGCCGTCTCACTGCGTCATCCCGGCGAAGGCCGGGATCCAGGAACACGGCAGGTCCAGAATTCGAAGGGCGGTGTTCATGGGTCCCGGCCTTCGCCGGGATGACGATTTGAGGCTTAGCGGGTCGAACCGGCCGGCGCCACCTCGTCCAAGTAACGGCCGCTGTTGGCGAATTCCGCCTTGACCGTCGATTGCGGAAGCCGGTCGTTGACGGGGGGTGGCGGCGTCTCGCTCACCAGGACCGGCGAGCCGGTATAGGCCGAAGTCGCGGGCAAGGCGAAGCCGGCAAAGTCGACCGGCGCGGCCAAGGTGGCTCGGGTCCCCCGTCCCAGGTTGATCGGCAACCGGGCCGCCATGACGGTCGCCGGCGACGGCTCGCGGCCGCGATAGGCCTGGCTGAAGGCCGTCGCGCCGCCCCAGGCTCCGGGCAGGCGGTAGAAAATGTGGTTGCCGATCACCGTCGCCTTGGGAAGCCGGAAGGCCCAGTCCGGAAGGACCTGGTGGGTGTGGTAATTGGTGGCGAGGCCGACGGGCGCGAAGACCTGGCCGGCCAGCGCTTCGGAGGCGAGGCGGCGGGCGCGGGCCCAGTCCGCCCCATAGGGCATGCGAAGCAACGCGCCGTCGCACGTGAAGGTGAACTGGCAGCCGCCGCCGGCGCGCATCGGTCCCTGGTAGACGACTCCGCAGACCGTACCCGGCCAGGCGGGGTGACGGACCCGGTTGAGGACGACCTGGGCGACGGCGCGCTGACCGTCCTCACTCTCGGAGCGGGCTTCGTAATATATGGCTTCGGCGAGGCATTGGAGCGAGCGGAACTGGTCGCCCGGGGTGGCCGCCCGGAAGACGGTCGAGGGCGCCCGGGGGTTGGCGTCGGCGGAGAAGGGGATCGAGGCGTTGATCCGCGAAGCTTCGGTCGGAGCGACGTCGCGAAGCACCATCGCCTCGGGCTGCGGCGCCGCCCCGAGGGCGGCGGCGGCGCCCGCGCCAGAGGCACCGGCCGGCGCGTCCGCGGCCTTGAGCGGTACGCAGGATGCGGTCACGAGCAGGGCCGCGCCACAGGCTATCTCCCGGCCGCGGTAACGAAGCGCCTCTCTCAAGGTATTGAAATATATGGAATCCAGCAAAACCAAGATCGTCCTTGTCGCCCGTTCGAGTGCCCGCCTAGCTTCCGATAGCTAATAATGTTGCACCATTGCGCCCCCCCATTTCCCGCTGTGCCATAGCGGGACGGAGGCGCCGCGGCCGTCAAGCGGCGGAGACGCTTCTTTTCTTCGGAGCCTATTGGGCTTCGGGGACGTTTGAGGGGCCTGATCTCTGTAAAGCGGCGGTGTGTAGATGCGTAAGATTATGATGTGCGTTTCGCTGGCGGCCCTGCTGGCCGGCGGCTGCGATTTCGTAAGCACGAGCGGCGGCGGCGGCGGCGGAAGCTCCGGCCAGGTCGTCCAGGTCGATCCCAAGGCCGTGACTCCCGCGGACCTCAAGGCGGCGGTCAGCGATCCGCGCGTCAGGAAATTCTACGAGGCGCGCGGCTGGCAGGCGGTCTGGACCGGGGAGCGGGCGCAGGAGCTGACCGCGGCGTTCGACGATGCCGCCCGCCACGCCATCGACGCCAAAGCCTATGCCGAGAACGCGACCAAGGGCGCCAGCGCGGCGGAGCGGGAGGCGGGGCTGACCCTCGCCGCGATCGACTATGGCCAGGCGCTGGCCACCGGAGCGGTCGACCCGCGCAAATTGTTCGAAGTCTATACGGTGCCGATGTCGAAGGGCGACGTGACCGGAGGGCTGGGCCAGGCGGTCGAGCAGGGCGGCGTTCGCCAGTGGCTCGCCAGCCTGGCGCCCCAGGACGCGGAATATAAGGCGCTGTCGGACGCCTATCTCGCCTACCGGCAGAAGGCCGGCCAGGAGCGGAAGGCCGTGATCGCTTCGGGCGAGCAGCTCAGGCCCGGCAAGAAGGACCCGCGGGTCGCCCAGATCCGCGAGAGCCTCCGCGCCAACGGCTATCTCGCCGCCGAGCCCGCCGCCGAACCCAAGGCGAAGGAAGGCAAGGCCAAGGCGGCCGCGCCGGCCGGTGGCGATGTCTACGGCGCCGACCTGGTCGCCGCCGTCAAGAAGGTGCAGGCCGATTACGGAATCGAAGCCGACGGGGTGATCGGCAACAGCACCGTCGAGGCGCTCAACACCGGCGCCGCGGACCGGGCTCGGATCCTCGCCGTCAACCTCGAGCGGCGGCGCTGGCTCGACCGGGCGCCGCCGGCGACCCGGATCGACGTCAACACCGCCGCGGCCGAGCTTCATTATTACAAGGACGGCGCCGAGAAGGATCGCCGCCGGGTCGTCGTGGGACAGCCGGATTGGGAGACTCCGGAGCTCGGCTCGCCGATCACCCGGCTGGTCGCCAACCCGCCCTGGACCGTTCCGGAATCAATCGCGAAGGAGGAGATTCTTCCCAAGGGCGCGGCCTATATGGCGAAAGAGAATATCGTTACGAAGAACGGCCGGCTGGTGCAGCAGCCGGGGCCGAAATCGGCCCTCGGCCTGGTCAAGTTCGACATGGCCAATGATGAGCAGATTTACCTTCACGACACCCCGGCCAAGGCGCTCTTCGCCTCCACCCGGCGCCACGCCAGCCATGGCTGCTCTCGGGTAGAGAATGCCGTCCAGTTCGCCCGGTTGCTGGCCCAGGACGACGGCAAGCTGGAAGCCTTTGACAAGGCGATGGCGACCAAGGAGGAGACTCCGGTCGAGCTGGCTACCGCGATCCCGGTCCGGCTTCTCTATCATAGCGCCTATCTGGACGGCGGCCGGATCGTCTTCCGCACCGACCCTTACGCCTGGGACGACAAGGTCGCCGCCGCCCTCGGCCTTCCGGGCCAGATCCGGCCGAGGGTCAAGACCAAGATCGACGACATCGGGCCGTAAGGGCGCCCCTGGCGGATCGCTGACGGCAGTCCACGAAGTAGGTTCGTCACCCTTGGAATGTCGTTCGTCGGCGCCCCGCGCGGTTCGCAGAGCCGTCGCGGCCCCGTGTCGAAGCGGGCGCGCAATTCCCATATCCGCAGTCTAGGTCCACTCCAGCGGCGCGGGGTTTCCGACCCTGTCTCATCCCCGGGAGAGGAACCTCGCGCCGCAACCGGATCGAGACAAGGCCGAAGACCCTTCGAGTCCGCTGACGGAAGCCCAGCGGACGACTGGCTCGCCGGGCGCCGCTACCCCTTAGCGGCGCCCGGCGAGCCTTTTTGCATTGGCGAGGTAGAGCCGGCCGATCTTTTGCTCGCTCTCGTCGGCGAGGCGGGCCCACCAGCGACCGCCTTCATCCCGCCTCAAGCCGGTGACGAAGTCGCGGCGGACGATGGCGGAGCGGTGCAGGCGAACGAACCTGGCCGGATCGAGCTCCTCTTCCAGCTTGCCGATCGTGTGGTTGATCAGCCAGCTCCTCTTACCGACGTGGAGACGCATATAGTCGCGCTCGGCGCTGACCCGGTCGACGTCCGTGGCCGAAAGGCGGACCAGGCCGCGTGCCTCGGACACCCAGAATTCGTCGACGAAAGGCGAGCCGGATCCGCCCCCCGCAAGCGGCAGGCTTCCGGTCGCGAGGCGCTCCCGAGCGCGAGCGACCGCCCGGGCGAGACGCTCGGCGGACACGGGCTTCATCACATAGTCGACCGCCTCGACGTCGAAGGCGGCGACCGCGAACATGTCGAAGGCGGTGACGAAGATGACGATCGGCGGTCTTGGCACCCGCGCCAGCGCCCGGGCGACGTCGATCCCGTCCATTCCCGGCATGGCGATGTCGAGCAGAACCGCGTCGGGCCGGACCGCTTCGACCATCCGCAACGCTGCGGCGCCTTCGGACGCGGTGCCGGCCAGGGTCACGTCCTCCATCCGGGCGAGCAGGAGCTGAAGCCGCTCGACGGCGAGCGGCTCGTCGTCGACGACGAGGAATCGGATCGGATCAGCCATCATGTTCCAGGGGCATTGAGAGGGTGACTCGCCAGCCGCCGTCCGGCAGCGGGCCATGATCGCAGGCCGCTTCGGCGCCGAAGCGGGCGGCCAGGCGCTCGCAGACGTTGACCAGCCCGACGCCGGTGCCTTGCTCGCTTGCCGCCGGGTCGGACGGGCCCCGATCGTTCTCGACGGTCAGGATGAGCCGGGAATCCTCCTCGCGGGCGGCCACGGTCAGCCGCACCGGCTCGGCGGTACGGGCGACTGCGTGCTTGATGGCATTCTCGACCAGCGGCTGCAGGATGAGCGGCGGTACCCGGGCGCCGCGAAGGTCCGGGGGCACGTCGATTCGAACGTCGAGGCGCTTCGGGAAACGCGCTTTCTCGATGTCGAGATAGAGCTGCTGGAACTCGATCTCCCGGGACAGAATGATGTCCTCGCTCGGATCCAGCGCGAGGCTCGAGCGGAAGAAGGCGGACAGGTTGACGATCATCGTCTCGGCTTCCTCGTCGCGCCGGGCCATGACCAGCGAGGAGAGCGAGTTCAGAGTATTGAACAGGAAGTGCGGGTTGACCTGGTAGCGCAGGGCCCGAAGCTGCGCCTCCTGGGCGTCGCGCTCGGCGCCCGCGGCTCGCCGCTCCGCCGCGCGCAGGCGGGCGGCTGAGCTGATCGCGATGTAGAAGCTCGCCCAGGCGGCGAAGAAGAAATACCAGGTGACGAGCCCGTCGGCGATCAGCCGAAGCGCCTTCTGGCGGCGAAGCTGCGGGTCGACCGGAAGCGGAGTGACGATCTGCAGGCCCTTGTCGTCGATCCTGATCTCGTCCCCCGCGGCCGAGCCGACGATCCGGGTCCCGTCCGGCCCCTGGCGGATGATCGTGCGGTCGATCAGCGGCTGCTGGACGGCGAAGGCGAGGTTGAAAGTCGAGAAGATCGCGGCGGCGGGGACGCAGGCGATCGCCGCGGCGACGATCTGGATCCTGACGCTCTCGCGCGCCGCGCGGCTCAGAACGACGTAGACGAGGAAGGTCAGGACGATCCCGATCAGGCAGCCGAGCGCCCGATAGCTGAGCCAGGCCAGGCTCTCCTCGATCAGCAGGCTGCGGACGACGATGGTCGCGAAGTAGAACAGCCAGAAGCCGAGGATCGACGCCGCCGCGAGCGGCAGATCGGGCAGGCGCCGATGCGCGCGATAGTCGGTGAAACTCTCCATCCCTTCGCCTTCTTACCCGCTCTTGCGTATCTGTGTCCCGCCGGACGTGCCGTTTGCAGACAGGGGGAGGAGGTTGGTCGAAAAAGGGCACGGCCGTCTTGGGCCTTCGCCGGCCGTCACCCTGAACTTGTTTCAGGGCCCAGTCCTCCGCCCGCGAGACGGCTCCACCCTGAATGCCGAAACAAGTTCAGCATGACGAGGATCGCGAATTCTGTGGAAAAGTCGTTTCGGGCCCGCGAACTGATTGAATTGCAACGCTTTCGTTGAAAGGCCCTGTGGCGTCGAGGTGACAGTCCTCGTGCCCTCTCACCCATGTGAACTTTTCTCATTGCCGCCCATCCCGAAACCTGATTCATTTATGAATGGGGAGCGGGGTCTTGGTTAAGCGGCTGGTAACCGTTTGGATCGCATGATCTCCGCCGGGTTGAAAGAGTGGGAGTGGGATCATGGCGACGAATACGAAGCCGGCCGACGGTAGCCTGACTTTGGTGGAGATGAAGGAGTTCGCGGGTTTCCCGGCCGCGACCCAGCGTTACATCCGCCGTTCGCTCGACATTGGCCTCGGCCGCCGGGATGCGCTCCGGCGCTGGTCTCGCGACGTCGGCGAGGCCGCCTCGATCCGGGCCCAGGAGCGCATGTACCGGCGGCTCGATCATGTCCGCGCCAATGTTCCCGACGATAGCGGGCTCGACGAGATGGAGCCGGTGATGGGGCCGCTCGTCACCATGACCGCCTTCGACCTCGGCCAGGACCGGTTGTCCGATTTCGCTTCCTACCGGTTCCTCTACGAGCGCCTGATCGGCGCCGCGGTGCGGCCGTGGTTGCCCGGCGCCTTCTGCGCCGCCGCCGCTCTCCCGCATCTCCACCCGGAAAAGCGCCGAGCCCTGCTCCAGTCGATCAGCGAGGCCGCCGCCACCGCCCCGGGCTGGTCGAACCGCGAGCCGGTCTTCTTCCCGGAGTGGGTGGACAAGGTCGACGTCACCGTCGCGGGCTGAGCGTCCAGATACCGGCCTGCACCGGAAGCAGAAGCGGCGGGCCTCCGGACCCGCCGTTTTTCTTCCAACGCCTTAGAAAATAGTGACAGTTACGAATTTCGTGGACGCAGCGGCTTCGGCCCGGCGGCGCCTCGGAAATTGGTAACTGTCACTATTTTCTATTTGAGCCAGCCTTGCTCGCGGTACCAGTCGGCGGTGGCCTTGAGGCCGGTCGCCGTTTTGACCTCGGGCAGCCACAGGCGCTCGGGCGGGCGCCGTTCCGACGAGACCACCCAATCGGGGTGGCAGAAATAGCCGACCCGGTCGGCGGTGAGCTTGGCGTTGCCGCGCCGGAAGAGGCGGTCCAGCCCCGAGGCGAGTCGAAGCACCGGCTTCGGCAGGGCGATCGTCATCGCCCGGCGGCCGTAGATCCGTCCCAACGTGCGGGCGAAATGGCGGTGCTGCCAGCCGCCCTCGCGGCCGTCGTCCGGCTCGTAAGTCTCGGCCCAGCTGTCGGAATCGTCGAGCGAGGCGAGGATCAGCCGGCACAGATCCTCGACATGGATGACCGAGAAGCGGCCTTTGGACGGCAAGGCGACGACGCCGCGCCGGGCCATCTTGAACAATTCGAACGTCTCGCGGTCGCCGGGGCCGTAGATGGCGGGGGGGCGAACGATCGTCCAATCGAGGCCCGAGGCCGCGACCAGCCGCTCCGACCGGGCCTTCGACCAGCCGTAAGCGGAGAGCTCCGGCTCGCGCGCCGCAAGCGATGAAATGTGGATGAAGCGGCGCACCCCCGCCTTGCGGGCGGCGTCGATCATGGCGGCGGTGCCGCCGACGTTGACCGTCTCGAAACCGGCGCGGGTGCGGGCGTTGATCAGGCCGGCGACGTGGATCACGGCATCGGCGCCGCCGCAGAGCTTGACGAGGGTCTCGGGCCGGTCGAGGGCGCCGTCGACCCAGGCGATCGCGTCCTCGGGCGGCTTCCAGCCGCGGGTGAGGGCGCGAAGGTCGTAGCCTTGCGCCAGCGCCAGGCGCAGCAGGTGCGAGCCGACGAAGCCGGTACCGCCGGTGACGGCGAGGGTTCGGATTTTGGCCCGGCGGCGGGTCATGACACTTTTAGATCCTCCCCGCGATTCCCCCGGATGCCCGGCGGAGGAATTTGGGGAAATTGGTAACTGTCACGATTTTCTCATAGCGGGGACCAGTCTTTTTGGGACTCATCGGCCTCCGCCGCTTTCGCCGCGACGATGTGCGGAAGCAGCGCGTCCAGCACCGCCTCGACCCCCGCTCCGGTGACTCCGGAAAGGGGGAGGGGCCTCGCCTTTGCCTCCGCCTCAAGCTCGCCGGAGAGGGCGGCGATCAGCTCCTCGTCGAGCGTGTCCGACTTGTTGAGGGCGATCACCTCCGGCTTGCCGGCGAGTCCGGCGCCATAGGCTTCGAGCTCGGTTCGGACGGTGCGGTAGGTCTCGGCGACGTCCTCCACCTCCGAATCGACGAGGTGGAGGAGGACCCGGCAGCGCTCGATATGGCCGAGGAAACGGTCGCCTATGCCCGCGCCATCGGCGGCGCCCTCGATCAGGCCCGGAATGTCGGCGATCACGAACTCCCGCTCGCGATGCCGGACCACGCCGAGCTTGGGGTGGAGGGTGGTGAAGGGATAGGCTCCGACCTTGGCATGGGCATTGGTGACGGCGTTGAGGAAGGTGGACTTGCCCGCGTTGGGAAGTCCGACCAGGCCGACGTCGGCGAGGAGCTTGAGGCGAAGCCACACCCACATCTCCTCGCCCTCCCAGCCCGTGCCGTGCTGGCGGGGCGCCCGGTTGGTCGAGCTCTTGTAGCTGGCGTTGCCGCGGCCGCCGTCGCCGCCCTTCAGGAAGACCTGGCGCTGGCCGACTCGGGTGAAGTCGGCGAGGACATGCTCCTTGTCCTCGGACAGGATCTGGGTTCCGATGGGGACCTTGATCACGAGGTCGTCGCCGCCCGCGCCGGTACGATTCTGCCCCGAACCGCCCTTGCCGCGCGGCGCCCGGAAATGCTGGGTGTAGCGGAAGTCGATGAGGGTGTTGAGACCCTCCACCGCCTCGAAGACGATGTCGCCGCCCTTGCCGCCGTCGCCGCCGTCCGGTCCGCCATATTCGATATATTTCTCGCGCCGGAAGCCGACCGCCCCCGCGCCGCCGGCGCCGGAACGGACGAAAATCTTGGCCTGGTCGAGGAAATGCATGACGGGCCTGTAGGGGAAGGGGCCTCACACGTCACCCCGCGCTGTCGATAGCCAATTTACGGCCGCTGGTGCCTCGGCTCGTAAATTCCGAGCTTGCCGCCGCCGGGCAGTTCGACCGCGGTCGCACGGCCCCATTCACGCTGGCCGATAGCGTCGCAAGCCACGCCCTTGCGCTTCAGCCCGGCCACCGTCGCGTCGACATCGTCGCAGATCAAGTAGAGCTCGTGGACATCGTTCTTCTCGCTGCCATGGACTCCGAACTCGGCCGGCGGCAGCTTGAAGATGAGCCAGCCGCCGCCGCTGTCGATGCAGGGCAGATCGAGCATGTCGCGGAGGAACTCGCGGTCGGCCTGCGGATCGCGGGAAAAGACCATGACGTGGGCGCCTGTGATCATGTCGGGCTCCTTTGCGCTGCAAGCTGGACCAGATGCCGGGTCGCGATCTCGCGGGCCTGCTCGCGCGGCAGTCCCAGAGCGCTGGCCATCGGCCCGCCCATCAGCGAATCGCCCAAAGCGGCGAGCACCAGCCAGAGCGTCGTCTCGTGCACCGGTCGGTCTTCATGTCCGGCCCCGAGCTGGTCGACGAGGCGGTGGATCGCGTCGAGGATAGGGTCGAGCGCGTCGCGATTTCCGCTGAGGATCATCCAGGCGGCGAGCGCTCCGGCGCCCTCGCGGTCGAAGGCGTCGAAGGTTCGGTCGACGATCTCGCGGGGGTAGGCCTCGCCCTGACGCTCGCGCTCGACGACCCGGGCGATCTCCGCCGTCACCCGCTCGCCGATCAGGCGCGCAAGCTCGCCCTGGAGCCCGGCCGCGGAGCCGAAATGGTGCAGGAGGTTGCCGTGGGTCTTGCCGATCCGGGCGCCGACCGCCTTCAAAGTGACCGCCTGCGGCCCCGATTCGATCAGCAACGCCCGAGCCGCCTCGAGCGCGGCGGCGCGGCTCTCCGAAGGGGACAGGCGTTCGCGCGCTATTGACATTCGTGTAAGTATGGTTCAGGCGTCATGAAAAGGAGATACAGCCATGGGGCGCGAAGTCACACCCTCCGATCTGACGATCACGCCGCGGGACCGCCGTTTCGGCCGCGGCGCCAGGACGGAGCGCTGGTGGCTGGGCGGCAATCCTTATGGAAGCGCTCTCTACGACGCGCTTTCGATCACCTTTCCGAAGGGCGAGGCCTTCTTCGTCGAAAGCGTCCGCGCATTCCGCGACGATGCGCCGCCCAAGCTGGCCGAGGAGATTCGCGCCTTCATCACCCAGGAAGTGATGCACAGCCGCGAGCATGTCGCCTTCAACCGGCGCGCGGTCGAGGCCGGCTACGACATCGCCCCGCTCGAGGCGCGGGTCGACTATCGGATCGCGGAGACGAAGAGCCGGCCGCCGATCGTCAACCTCGCCGCGACCATGGCGCTCGAGCATTTCACCGCGATCCTCGCCAACCAGCTGCTCGGCAATCCCCGCCATCTGAAGAACGCCGATCCCGAATCCGCCGCCTTGTGGCGCTGGCACTCGATGGAAGAGATCGAGCATAAGGGCGTCGCCTACGACACCTGGCTCCATGCCACCCGCAACTGGCCGCGACGCAAGCGCTGGACGGTGAAGTCGCTGGTCATGCTCAAGGTGACCAAGAACTTCTTCGTCGAGCGCACCCATGGCGCCCTGATGCTTCTCGAGCAGGACGGCATCAAGGGGCCGCGCGCCTGGGCGGGACTGTTCTGGTACGCGATGGCCAGCCCCGGCATGTTCCGCAAGATCCTGGGCGGCTGGCTGAAATTCTTCCTGCCCGGCTTCCACCCCTGGAAGCATGACGACCGCAAGCTGATCGCCGAGGGCGAGCGGAGCTTGCAGGCCTTGGCCGCCTAAATCCTCCCCGCCGCGAAGCGGTGGGGAGGGGGACCACCCGAAGGGTGGTGGAAGGGTAGCTGGCACAGGCCTGCGCCATTACCCCTCCACCAGGCTCCGCCTGGTCCCCCTCCCCATCTTACGATGGGGAGGATTTACGCCGCCATCGCCTCCGGAGCGGTCTCCGCTTCGGAATCGAACTCGAGCTCGAACAGGCGGCAGGGCGCCGCCTCGCCGCGGCCGGCACTGTAATAAGGGACGATCTTTCCGACGGGCTTGAAGCCGAGCTTCTCGAGCACCCGTCCCGAGGCGGGATTGTCGAGGAAGTGGCCGGCGTCGAGCCGCTTCAGGCGCAGGCTGTGGCGGGCCGCGGCGAGCACCGCCCGGCCGGCCTCCGTGGCGTAGCCGCGGCCCCAATGGGTGCGCGCGATCCAATAGCCGAACTCGATCCCGCCGCCGGGCTTGCGGCCGAAGCCGACCGCCCCGATCAGCTCGGGCGCGGTGCCCGAGCAGCGGAAGACGAGGAGCGAGGGTTCGGATGCGCTGCGCTCGGTCGCAAGCCAGGCCTCGGCATCGCAGGGCCGGTAGGGCCAGGGCGCGGTGGCGAGATTGCGGACGATGCGCTCGTCGCCGATCGCTTCGAAAAGGGCGGGGGCGTCCTGGGTCCAGCCGGGCCGAAGCAACAGTCTCTCGGTTCTCACGAACATAGTCTCGTCCTCCCTTCCCGCCGCCGAGCCGTTACCCGCGAGGGGTGACGCTTCGGCGACCGATTCGAGGGAGACGTGAAAAAGGAGAGAAACCCGGCGGCTCCTCTCCCTCGAATTCGGTTCTCTACTGAGACCTGGAGCCGCCCCTCCTGGGGACGGCCCTTCCTCGGCGCGTCCCTATTCCGCTGCTTCGGTCATCTGCGGCATGTCGACGCAGACGAACTTGCGGCCGAGTTTCCCGTCGCGAAACGAGACCCGGCCGTCGGTGAGCGCAAAAAGGGTATGATCCTTGCCGATCCCGACGTTCGTGCCCGGATACCAACGGGTCCCGCGCTGGCGCACGATGATGTTGCCCGCGATCACGGTCTCGCCGCCGAACTTCTTGACGCCCAGACGCCGGCCCGCGCTGTCGCGACCGTTGCGTGAGGATCCGCCTGCTTTCTTATGTGCCATGACTGAGCTCTATATCTCTTTTGGGTTTACGCGTCTTTATCAGCAGCGGGCTTCTTTGGGGAAGCCTTTTTCTTGGCCGGGGCCGGAGCATCGACCTGCTCGCTCTCGGCGCCTTCGACCTTGAGCGGCGCCTGGGGCTGGGCTTCGGTCGCGGCGGGCGCTTCGGCCGCCGCTTCCGGGGCCTTCTTCGCCTTCGCCTTCTTCGGAGCCTCGGCGGCCGGGGTCTCGGTCACGCTGTCGGTGATCTGCTCGTTGACGACCGCGTCGGCGATCTGGCTGTCGGCCGGGGTTTCCGCCTTGGGCTTGTCGGCCTTCTTCGGCTTCTCCGCTTTCTGGTCGCCGATCGCGGTGATCCTCAGGATCGTGTGCTGCTGGCGATGGCCTTTCTTGCGGCGGTAATTGTGCCGGCGGCGCTTCTTGAAGACGATGACCTTGTCGGCCTTGGCCTGGGCGATGATCTCTGCGGAGACGATCAGGCCGTCGGTGGACTTGAGGTCCGCGCCTTCCCCGGCAAGCAGGACGTCGTCCAGCCTGATGGTGTCGCCCGCCTCTCCGGCGAGCTTTTCGACGACGATCTTGTCTCCGGCGGCGACGCGATACTGCTTGCCGCCCGTGCGCACGACTGCGAACATGGCTTTTTCTCAACTTAAATGCATATGCCCGCCGGGGAACACCCCCGCGAGAGGAAGTGCGCAGCTAAGGGAGGGGACGGCCAAAGTCAACATTGCTAGGTGGACCGGCGGGCGGCGGACGGACCGGTCAGGGCGTGTCGTAGCAATTGCGGAAATTTCCACCGGTCGCGCAGGCCGGCGGCATCTGCGGTTTTTGCGCGGCGGGCAGGCCGGACCAGATGCCCTGCACCGTCCCGCTCGGCGAGCCGTGGCACGAGCCCGCGCACCCGGTCGTCAGCGCCGGATTGACCCAGCTCGCATGGGCGATCGGCGTATAGCGCGGCCCGCCCGCGACCGTATTGGCCTGAGGCTCGTAGATGGTCGAGAAGTTGGTCGTATCGGGCAGCGGTCCGCGCATCAGCTTGGCCCAGGTCGAATCGTCGGGCGACATCAGGAAGACGTTGTTGCCGGTGTGGCAGCCGGTGCACGGCGCTCCGACGTCGAGGGTCTTGCCGTCCTGCAGGTCGCGGATGACCATGGTCTCGGTCGCCGGGGGCACCCGCCGGGTCGGATTGGCCCGGGTCAGATTGTCCCAGAAGCAGGCCTTGCCGGTGGTCGCGCTCTGGCAGATGATCCCGGCCAGGGTGCCGGGCCCGCCGCCGTCGCGGGGCAGGGCGACGCAGGCGCCGCGGCGCGCCGGATCGGTCCAGGTCCATACCTGCGCCGAATCGCCGGGGCTGAGGATATTGTAGGTGAGGTTGCCCCGGTTGACCCAGGCTCCCGGGCTCGACATCGAGAAATTGGGTGGAACCGGGACGTCCTGCCCCCGGCATTCGCTCATATAGGCGGTCTGGGTCGCCGCGAGGATCAGGCCGCCCTCGCGCAGCAGTCGAAGGACCGTTTCGGAGATCTGGTACCGGCCGTTGAATCGCCGGTCGAGCAGCGAGCGGCTGCGCTCGATGAGGAAATTGTTGCGCCAATCGTAAGCGGCGCGCGCCCTCTGGTCGGCGCCCTCGAGCTGCCGCCGGATGAGGATCCCGGTCAGGATCGCTTTTTCTTCCTCGCTCCGGGCCTTGGCCATCGCCGATTCGATCCGGGCGGCGAAGGACTGGATTCCGGGCTGTCCGGTGAGCCGCGACTTGGCGAGCACCCCGAGCAACGAGCTCTGCATCGATCGGATCGTCTTCACGTCGATGGGGATCCGTCGCATCTTCGAATCGAAGGCGATGCCGTGGCCGACGATCGCTATGCGCTCGATCTCGGGCGGCGCCTCCGGCCGTGTCGGCTGGGACGCCGCGAGCGAGACGAACAGGAAGAGGGAGACGGCCAAAGTGACGCGAAGAAGCATGTCGACACTCCTCGAAAGAGGCCCATTGCTTGCTTCAGGTTATGGCATTGGCGATCCCGGGTCCATCGTTCCGGGGTGGAAATGATCCGCTTCGGACCTATCGGCTAGTGCCTGTGCTCGCGCTTCAGCTTGTAGCGCCCCCGCGAGACGGTATCGAACAGGCCGGAAATCGCCGGATGATCGACCGGCTCGTCGCTGTCGTCGACGAGCAGATTCTGCTGGCTGACATAAGCGGTGTAGGAGGATTCCCCGTTCTCGGCGAGCAGATGGTAGAAGGGCTGGTCCTTGGGCGGACGGATGTCCTCGGGGATCGCCTCGTACCATTCCTCGGAGTTGGCGAAGACCGGGTCGACGTCGAAGATGACTCCGCGGAAATCGAAAAGCCGGTGCCGGACGACGTCGCCGATGGCGAATCGGGCATGCGCGACCGGCGGCGCCAGCGGCGCGGGGGCGGCATTGCCGGCGAAATATTTGTCGGGCCTTTCCATCATGGCCTTTATGTAGGGCCTGGCGGGCGGCTGGCAAGCGACGCGAGCGGACCCGACGTCTTGGCAAGCCGGAACGCTTGGGCTAAGCGCCCGCCCAGTCGACCGGCCCCCGCTTCCAAGCCGGGGCGAATCCCCCAATGCGGAGAGGTGCCGGAGTGGTCGATCGGGGCGGTCTCGAAAACCGTTGAGCGCGTAAGCGTTCCGAGGGTTCGAATCCCTCCCTCTCCGCCACTTACTCTCACGTCGAAAGCGCTTCCCTCAACAGCCGCGTGAGCTTTTGCTCAAGGCCTTGCTGGCAGCAGGCCAGGAGGGGCTCGACGCCCATGAAGGTGCGCATGACCGTGGTTCCGGTCAGGATGCTGAACGCGACGGCGACTCGCCGTTCGGCGTCCGCGCCCTTCAGGAGGCGGGCGACCGGCTCGATCACGTCCTCCCGGAAGGCGGTTCGGACCAGCTCGGAGGCTTTGGGCGAGGAGGCCGAGCGGAGGATGATCAGGAGGCGGTCGAGATCCTCGCGGTCTTCCGATTCCTCCTGGCGAAGGACCATCGACGCCAGGAAGGAGGGGAGGGCCTCGGCGTCGATGTCGGTGTCGAGCCAGTCGCAGCGCATCCCGCGAAGGACCTCGTGGAACAAATTTTCCTTCGATCCGAAATAGCGGCCGACCAAGGCGACATCGACCCCCACGTCGCGGGCGATGTCGCGCAGCCCGACATTCTCGTAGCTTTCCTCGAGAAAGCGCCTTCGGGCGGACGCGAGCATCGTGTCGCGGGTGGAAGCGGCGCATTTCGCGCGGGGGGACATCTTCGCTCTCTCCTTCGGTCGCCCGGGAATTGGCCGGAACGGACAGTTTGTCAACAAGTGTAGACTTTTTATGTCTACAGCCGTTGACATAGCCTGAACGTCCACTTAGTTCGCTGCTCCGCAGGACGGCCGAGGAACGGCCGCCCAGCGGACAGACCGCTCCGAAAGCTTTCAGATGCCCGCAACAAGATCCGCCGTGCCGAACGGCCTGCTCACGTTCCTGCTCGCCCTCTCGCTCGCCGCTTGCGGCAGCGGCGGCGCCGAAGAGCAGGCCGGGCCGCCGCCCGCGATGCCGGTGACGGTCGCCGCGCCGCTCGTCCAGGACGTCGTCGACTGGGACGATTTCGTCGGCCGGTTCGAGGCGATCCAGAGCGTCGAGGTGAAGCCGCGGGCGACCGGCTACCTGCAGTCGGTCCACTTCCAGGACGGCCAGTTCGTCCGCGCCGGCCAGCTCCTCTTCACCATCGATCCCCGCCAGTCGCAGGCCGCCCTCGCCCAGTCGCAGGCGCAGCTCGCCCGCGCCCAGGCCACGCTCGTCAATGCCCGGACCGAGCTCGCCCGCTCGCGAGCGCTGGCGGCCCAGCAGGCGGCGAGCACCGAGGAGGTCGAGCAGCGCCAGGCCGCGGTCCGCGCCGGCGAGGCCGACATCGCGGCGGCCCGGGCGGCGATCCGAAGCCAGCAGCTCAGCGTCGGCTTCACCCGCGTGACCGCACCGATTTCGGGGCAGATTTCGGAGCGGCGCGTCGATGCCGGCAATTCGGTCACCGCCGACCAGACGGTGCTGACCACCATCGTCTCGACCAACCCGCTTCACTTCGCCTTCGAAGGCTCCGAGGCCCTGCTCCTCAAATATCAGCGCCAGAGCGGCGGCGGGCGAAGCGGAAGCCCGGTCCGGATTCGGCTCCAGGACGAGGCGACCTACGTCCATGCCGGGACCCTCGACTTCATCGACAATGTGATCAACACCGGCGCCGGGACGGTCCGAGCCCGGGCGGTGGTCGCGAACGGCGGCGGCTTCCTCAAGCCCGGAATGTTCGGCCACATGCGCCTGTCCGCGTCCCAGCCCTATCGCGCCCTCCTGGTTCCCGACACCGCGATCGTCACCGACGCGGCGCGGCGGGTGGTCTATGCGGTCGCCAGGGATGGGACGGTGATCGCCCGCCCGGTTCAGCTCGGCCCCCTCGTCGGCAATCTGCGGGTCGTCCGGTCCGGCCTCGCGCCCAATGAAAGGGTGATCATCGACGGAGTCCAGCGCGCCCGCCCCGGCCAGAAGGTCGTCCCCAAGGCCGGCCGGATTCCGGTCGCCGCCGGACCTGAGCCCACGGCGGGTCAGGCCGCCTCGACTCCGTCGTCGACCGCGATCCCGGTCGGCGCGGCTCCGGCCGCGGGGCGCTAGGCGGTGAACATCTCGCGCTTCTTCATCGAGCGGCCGATCTTCGCGTCGGTCATCGCGATCTTCATTACCCTGATCGGCGCCTTCGCCTATCCGCAGCTCTCGCTTTCGCAATATCCCGAGATCGCGCCTCCGACGATCAGCATCAACGCTTTCTACCCAGGCGCCTCGGCCGAGACGATGGCGGAAACCGTCGCGGCGCCGATCGAGCAGGAGGTGAACGGAGTCGAGGGCTTGCTCTACATGACCTCCTCCTCGACCTCGTCGGGGCAGGCGGGGATCACCGTCACCTTCAAGCCCGGGACCGATCTCGACGCCGCCCAGGTGCTCGTCCAGAACCGGGTGGCGCTGGCCGAGCCGCGCCTCCCCGAGCAGGTCCGCCAGGTCGGGGTCACCGTCGCCAAGCAATCGTCGGGCTTCCTGATGATCGTGGCGCTCACGTCGACCGACCCCGGCCTCGACATCGACTATATCGGCAATTACGCCAATTCGAACCTCCGTGACCGGCTGCTCCGCCTGGAGGGCGTCGGCGGCGTGCAGGTGTTCGGCGGCGGCAATTATTCGATGCGGATCTGGATCGATCCGGATCGGGCCGCGGCACGCAACCTCACCGCCGGCGAGATCGTCACCGCGCTTCGAACCCAGAACGTCCAGGTCGCCGGCGGCGCCGTCGGCCAGCCGCCCTACGACAAGGGCAATCCGGCCTTCGAGCTTCCCGTCCAGGTCCAGGGCCGGCTGACCGATCCGGCGCAATTCGCCGACGTCGTCATCAAGACCGACGCGTCCGGAGCCCTCACCCGGGTCCGCGACATCGGCCGGGTCGAGCTGGGCAGCCAGGATTACGGGATCGAGGGCGCGTTCGGCGGCCGCCGCGGAGTCGCTTTGGCGGTCATTCAGCAGCCGGGCTCCAACGCGCTCGACGCGGCCGAACTGGTCCTGAACGAGGTCGAGGCCGCGTCGAAGGACTTCCCGCCCGGGATCGTCTCGTCGATCCCCTACAATCCCACCGAATATGTCGCGGCGTCGGTGGAAGCGGTGCAGGAAACCCTGCTCGAGGCGATCGGCCTGGTGATGCTCGTCATCCTCGTCTTCCTTCAGACCTGGCGCGCCGCGGTGATCCCGATCATCGCCATTCCGGTGGCCCTGGTCGGCACCTTCGCGGTCCAGCTCGCGCTCGGCTTCTCGATCAACTCGCTCTCCCTCTTCGCGCTCGTCCTGGCCGTGGGCATCGTCGTCGACGACGCCATCGTCGTGGTCGAGGCGGTGGAGAAGCATATCCGCGCCGGGCTCACCCCGCGCGAGGCGGCGCACCGGACGATGCGCGAGGTCTCCGGCGCCCTGATCGCGATCGGGCTGGTCCTGACCGCGGTGTTCATCCCGACCGCCTTCGTCGCCGGCATTCCGGGCATCTTCTACCGGCAGTTCGCGGTCACCATCGCTTCGGCCTCGCTCATCTCATTGATCATCTCGCTGACGCTTTCGCCGGCGCTTGCCGCCTTGCTGCTCAAGCCGCATGCCGAGCACGATCCCAATCGCGGATCGCGGCCGATGCGGTGGATTCGCAAGGGCGGGGCGAAGTTCAACGCCGGCTTCGACTGGCTCTCGAGCCGTTACGGCCACGTCACCGGGCGACTGGTCCGGAAGTCGACGATCATGCTAATCATCTATGCCGGCCTGCTGGGGCTGACCGGCTGGCGGCTGATGGCGACTCCGACGGGCTTCATTCCCGACCAGGACCAGGGCGTCCTGATCGGAGTCGTCCAGCTTCCGCCGGGATCGTCGCTGGAGCGGACCAGCCAAGTCCTCGACCAGGTCTACAAGCTGTCGAGGAACACCGAAGGCGTGGTCGACGGAGCGACCTTCGCCGGGCTCGACGGAGCGAGCTTCTCGCAGGCCTCGAACTCCGGAACGATGTTCCTTCGGCTCGCCGACTGGGCCGACCGCGACGGCGAAGGCCAGTCGGCGGCCGAGCTTTCGGCGGCGCTGACCGGCAAGGTGGCCGGCGCGGTCCAGGGCGCCAACGTCTTCTTCATCGCGCCTCCGGCGGTTCCGGGCCTGGGCACCGGCAACGGCTTCACGATGATGATCCAGGACCGCTCGGGCGCCGGCTATCGGGCGCTGGAGGGGCTGACCTTCGGGATGATGGGGGCGGCCGGGCAGGATAAAAGGGTCGCCCAGGTCTTCTCCCTGTTCAACACCGGCTCGCCGCGAATACAGGCCGATGTCGACCGCGACCGGGCGCAGCTGCTCGGAGTCCAGCCGTCGCAAATCTACGAGGCCTTGGGCACCTATCTCGGCTCGACCTACGTCAACGACTTCAATCTGTTCGGCCGAACCTTCCGGGTCACCGCCCAGGCCGAGCCGGCGGCGCGCGACGACCTCGCCGACGTCGGCCGGCTCCAGGTGCGATCCTCGAGCGGGGCGATGGTTCCGCTCGCCTCGGTGGCGACCCTTCGCAACGACAGCGGCCCGTCGCGTGTGGTCCGCTACAACCTCTTTCCGGCGGTCGAGCTGCAGGGCGCGGCGGCGCCGGGCGTGTCCTCGGGCGCCGCCCTGAAGGCGATGGAGGAGATAGCGGGGAAGACCCTGCCCACCGGCTTCAGCTACGAATGGACCGGCCTCGCCTTCCAGGAGAAAGCGGCGGGGAGCAGCTCCGCGCTCATCTTTTTGCTCGCCGTCCTGTTCGTCTTCCTGGTCCTGGCCGCGCAATATGAGGCTCTGACCCTTCCGCTCGCCGTCATCCTGATCGTGCCCATGTGCATCCTCGCCGCGCTCGTCGGGGTCGCCCTTCGAGGCCAGGACAACAACATCCTGACCCAGGTCGGGCTGGTCGTGCTGGTGGCTTTGGCCGCGAAGAACGCGATCCTGATCGTCGAGTTCGCCAAGCAGGCCGAGGAGGAGCAGGGGATGAACCCGATCGAGGCCGCGGTCAGCGCCGCGGGCTCGCGCCTCCGGCCGATCCTGATGACCAGCTTCGCCTTCATCTTCGGGGTCATCCCGCTCGCCATCGCGGTCGGCCCGGGCGCAGAGATGCGCCAGGCGCTGGGTACGGCGGTGAGCTTCGGGATGGTCGGCGTGACGATCTTCGGGCTCATCTTCACCCCGATCTTCTACGTCGTCGCCCGCGGGCTCGGCCGCTTCCTTCCCAAGAAAAGGGAGAAGGAGACCATCTACCCCACGTCTTTCGGCGGACCGTCGCGAGATCCGCTTCTGCCCGACGACGGAGCCACGCCATGATCCGCAAGCTCGTCACCGCCGCCGGGCTGCTCGCGCTCGCCGCCTGCACCACCGTCGGTCCGAATTACACATCGCCCGCGCCGACCGTGCCGGCGCAGACCGGCTTCGTCGGCGCGTCGTCGCCGGCCTTCACCGGCGACGAGCCTCCCGGGCGCTGGTGGAGCCTGCTCGGGGATCCCGTGCTCGACGGCCTGGTCGAGCAGGCTCTGGCCGCCAACACCGACCTGCGCGTGGCCGCGGCGAACCTCGCCCAGGCGCGGGCCGTGCTTCGCGAAACGAGGGCAGGGCGATTGCCCACCACCAATGTCTCGGGCGGCACGAGCTTCGCCAACCAGCCCGGCCCCGGCGGCGCGGACACGATCTTCGATATCGGGCTGGACGTCGGCTACCAGCTCGACCTGTTCGGGCGAATCCGCCGCGCCACCGAGGCGAGCCGTGCCGATGTCGAAGCGGTCCAGGCGGCCTTCGACCTCTCCCGGATCACCGTCGCGGCGGAGACGGCGCGCGCTTATGCCGACGCCTGCAATTTCGGCCGCCAGCTCGACGTCGCCCGCGACAGCGTCCGGATCCAGGAGCGGACCTTCGATCTCACCCGGCGACGGGTCGAAGGCGGCCGGGGGACGGCGCTCGACACCGCCCAGGCGGGCTCGCTGCTCGAGCAGACGAGGGCGCAGCTGCCGACGCTCGAGGCGGAACGGCGGTCGGCCTTGTACCGATTGTCGGTCCTGACCGGGCGACCTCCCGCAGAGTTCCCGAAGGCCGCCGCCGACTGCGCCACGCCGCCCGCCCTTTCGACTCCGATCCCGGTCGGCAACGGCGCTTCGCTACTCGCCCGGCGGCCCGACATTCGCCGCGCCGAGCGCGAGCTCGCCGCCGCGACCGCGCGAATCGGAGTCGCCACGGCCGAGCTCTATCCCGACATTAGCTTGGGCCTGTCGGCCGGCTCGACCGCCGGCTCGCTCGGCGGCCTCGCCTCGGGCTCGGGCCTCCGGTTCGGGCTGGGTCCTTTGATCAGCTGGACCTTCCCGAACCGGGCTGCGGCTCGAAGCCGGATCGCCCAGGCCGAAGCCGGCACCCAGGCCGCGCTCGCCCGCTTCGACGGGACCTGGCTCGGTGCCCTCGAAGAGACCGAGAGCGCGCTCGCGCGCTACGCCAACGAGCTCGACCGGGTGGCGATTTTGCGCCGCGCCCGAGCCAACAGCGCCGAAGCGGCACGGATCGCCCGTCTCCGGTACGAGGCGGGCCGGGAAGGCTTTCAACTCGTCCTCGAGGCGGAACGCTCGCTCGCCCAGACCGAAACCGCGCTCGCTCAGGCGGAAGCCCAGCGCTCGACCCACCTGATCTCGGTCTTCCTCGCCTTGGGCGGCGGCTGGCAGGTCTGAGCGGCTTTAGGGTCGGAGCCTAAGCTCCTCTTCCACGAAAGGCGGAAGAGGGAAGGATGCCGCTGATGTGGATAAAGCCTAAACCGCCGCCGCCGCCTCTCGGGCCATGCCGCCGACCGTGGCGATCGCCGACTTCATCTGGTCGTAGGTGAAGGGCTTGGTGAGAATCAGCGATTCGTTGCCCTGACTGACGATCGCGCAGCTGTCGGCATAGCCGGAGATGATGATCCCGGGCATTCCGGGCCGGATCTCCCGGGCCAGCTTGAGCACGTCGGCTCCGGACAGGAGGGGCATTGCATAATCGGTGATGATGAGGTCGTAACCGGCCGGCGCCGCACTCAGCTTGCGGAGCAGGCCCGGCCCGTCGGAGGCGGTCTCGACCTCGTGGCCGAGGTCGCTCAGCAGTCCGGCGGTGGTCTCGCGGACGGCGTCGTGGTCGTCCACGAGCAGGATCCGAAGAGAGCGGCCCTGGGCTTCCGCTTCTGACTCGGGCGCGGAAACCGGCTCCTCCGCGGCCTCGCAATCGGGCGCCCGCGGCAGCCAGATCTCGACCGTGGTGCCTTCGCCGACCTGGCTGTTGATGTCGATCGCTCCGCCCGACTGGTGGACGAAGCCGTAGACCATCGACAGGCCGAGCCCGGTGCCCTTGCCGACCGCCTTGGTCGTGAAGAAGGGCTCGGTGACCTGCTCCAATATTTCCGCCGGGATTCCGCTGCCGTCGTCGGCGACGGCGAGCACGACATATTCGCCGGGGGGCAGGCCGAGCGCATTGCCGGCGGCCGCTTCGGCGTTGCGGCCGGCGACGACGATGGTTCCGCCCTTGGGCATGGCGTCGCGGGCGTTGATGATGAGGTTCATCAAGGCGAGCTCGAGCTGGGTGCTGTCGGCGTAAGCGCACCAGACTTCGGCCTCCGAGCGCCATTCCAGCTGGACCAGCCCGCCGAGCGTGTGGGCGAGCAGGTCGGTCACCGTCGCCGAGAGCCGGCTGATGTCGACCGCGTCGGGCTGAAGCGTCTGGCGGCGGGCGAAGGCGAGCAGCCGCTTGACCAGCTCCGAGCCCTGCTCGGCCGCGCGGCGGGTCATTCCGATGATCTTCTTATGCTCCTCCTCGAGCGGAAGCCGCCGCTCGATGAGCCCCAGACCGCCGAGCACGGCGGCGAGGAGATTGTTGAAATCGTGGGCGATGCCACCGGTCAATTTGCCGATCGCGTCCATCTTCCGCGCTTCGAGGAGCTGCTTTTCGAGATCCTTGCGGTCGGTGACGTCGAGCAATGTGCCGGCATATTGCGCGGCGTCGCCCTCCTCCGCGGGGAGCAAAACCGCCTGGTCCAGGAAATGCTTGTACTGGCCGTCGGCGCATTGCCAGCGATATTCGATGTTCATCGCTCCGGTGCGCTGGCGGTCGCGGATCGCGCCGACCGCGCGTTCGCGGTCTTCCGGGTGGAGCCGGTCGGTCCAGAGCGTCGGCTGGGCCTCGACCGCGTCGAAGGCGAAGCCCGTCACCGCCGTGAAATTGCCGCCGACGAATTGCGGCACGCGCGGCGAAGGACCATCCGCCTCGATGTAGAGGACGATCGGAAGGGAGGCGATGATCGCCGCCTGGCGCTGCTCGGCGAGGCGAAGCTCCTGCTCGACGCGGAGACGCTCGGCATTGGCGCGAAGATTGGCGTCGAGCAATTTCTGCTCCTGCGCCGCCTTGCGCTGGATCTCCTGGGTCATCAGGAACAGGTCGACGAAGACCGCGACCTTGGAGCGGAGCACGATAGGCTCGACCGGCTTGAACACATAGTCGACCGCGCCCATCGAATAGCCGCGGATCAGATGCTCCTTTTCCTTGTTGACCGCCGAGAGGAACACGATCGGGATGCGCTTGGTCTGCTCCCGGCCGCGGATGATCTGAGCGGTCTCGTAGCCGTCCATTCCGGGCATGTAGACGTCGAGCAGGATCACCGCGAAATCGCCCTTGAGGAGGTGGCGAAGCGCTTCGTCGCCGGAGGAAGCGACCTCGACCTCCGCCAGATCCTCGAGCACGGTCCGGATGGCGAGAAGATTGTGATCGTCGTCGTCGACGACCAGCACCCGGGCGCGCGGGGCGGGCGCCGGCTCCGGCTCGGTGATCGAAGAGGAGGCCGGGTCGGCCGGACCTACTTGCCGCGGAATGTTCACCGGATCACTCCGCCGCCGTCTGGATCGGCTGCGGCCGCGCCTTGGATCCGGCGGTCCGGTTGCGGGTCTTGCCGATCCAAACCCGGAGAAGGGCCAGCAGAAGCTCGATATCGACCGGCTTGGCGATATAATCCGACGCTCCGGCGTCGAGGCACTTCTGGCGGTCTCCCTTCATCGCCTTGGCGGTGACGGCGATGAGCGGAAGGCCGGCGAGCGCGGGCTTCTCCCTTATCTTCTGCATCGTCTCATAGCCGTCCATCTCCGGCATCATGATGTCGATGAGGCCGACGTCGATGCCGGGTGTCCGCTCGAGGATGTCGATCCCGTCGCGGCCCCTCTCGGCGTGAAGCACCTCGACGTCGTAGCTCTCGAGCACGCTGGTCAGCGAGTAGATGTTGCGGATGTCGTCGTCGACGATCAGGATCTTGGTTCCGGCAAGCTCGGGAAGCTTGCGCGGCTTGACCACGACGTCCTCGCCGCGGGTGCGGGCACGGCGGCGGCGGCGGGTCTTCGCCTCGGCCTGGATCCGGCTGAACACTCCGGCCAGCTCGTCATGGTCGGCCGGCTTGGCGGTTACCCCGAACGCGCCCATCTGAGTGACCGACGCCACCTCATCCGCGCCCGAGATGACGTGGATCGGAATCTCGCTTGTTTCCGAATCGTGCTTCAAGAGATCGAGAAGAACGAAACCGTTGATGTCGTCGAGGCCGAGATCGAGCGTGATCGCGTCGGGCCGGAGCTTGCGCGCCATCGCCAGCGTGCCGGAGCCAGCGGGCGAGATCACACCTTTCAGGCCCGCCTCGCGGGCGAGGTCGAGGAGGATTGAGGCGAACGTCACGTCGTCCTCGACGATCAGGACGAAGGGTTCGCCGGCCAGGCAGTCGCGGTCGTCGGTGACCTCCAGGGTGGCGGGCAAAGCGGTCGGCACCGAGGCGCCGCTGTTTTCGTAGCGGGCGGTCGTCGAGGGCGCACCCTCCGGAGCGGCGACGGCGGCGGCTTCGAACGGGACGAAAAGGGAGAAGGTGGAGCCTTCGCCCGGCTTCGACCTGACCTGGAGCTCTCCGCCCAGGAGCCGGGCGATCTCGCGGCTGATCGAAAGGCCGAGGCCGGTTCCGCCATATTTGCGGCTGGTTGTGCCGTCGGCCTGCTGGAACGCCTCGAAGATGAGCTTCTGCTTGTCCTCGGGAATGCCGATGCCGGTATCGGTGACCGCGATCTCGATCGCCCGCTCGGCTCCACGGAGCACCGGGTGGTTGGTGCTCCAGCCGCTGTGGGCGCTTCGAACCGCGAGGGTGACACCGCCGTGTGCGGTGAACTTGAAGGCGTTGGAGAGGAGGTTGAGAACGACCTGCTGCAGCCTTTTCTCGTCCGTGCGGATGGAGGCGGGGAGGTTCTCGTCGAACTCGACGTCGAACTCGAGCCCCTTGTCGGCCGCAAGCTGGCGGAAGGTGCGCTCCATATGCTGGCGAAGGCTGCGCATCCGCATGTCGCCGAGCTCGATCGAGACGGTGCCCGATTCGATCTTGGAGAGATCGAGGATGTCGTTGATCAGGCTGAGCAGGTCGGAGCCCGCGGAGTTGATGGTTCGGGCGAACTCGGTCTGCTTCTCGTTGAGGTTCCCCTGCGGATTGTCGGCGAGCAGCTTGGAGAGGATCAGAAGCGAGTTGAGCGGCGTGCGCAATTCGTGGCTCATGTTGGCTAGGAATTCCGACTTGTATTTCGAGGTCAGAGCGAGCTGCTCGGCTTTCTCCTCGACGGCGCGGCGGGCCATCTCGATCTCGAGATTCTTCGCCTCGACCTGCTTCTTCTCATTCTCGAGAAGCTGCGCTTTCTCCTGAAGCTCCTCGTTGGTGTTGTGGAGCTCCTCCTGCTTGGTGGTGAGCTCGGTCTGGCGGGCCTGAAGCTCCTGCGTGAGGAGCTGCGACTGCTTCAGCAGGCCTTCCGTCCTCATCGTGGCGGCGATCGTGTTCAAAACGATCCCGACCGATTCCATCAGCTGGTCGAGGAAGCTCTGGTGGGTCTCGTTGAACTCGCTGAACGAGGCGAGCTCGATCACCGCTTTCACGTCGTCCTCGAACAGAGCGGGCAGGATGTTGATGTTGGCGGGGGCGGCGTTGCCGAGGCCCGAGCCGATCCGGATGAAGTCGCCGGGCACGTTCTGGAGAAGGATCGGGCGCTTGTCGGCGGCGGCCTGGCCGACGAGGCCCTCGCGCAGGTTGAATTCGCGCTTCAGGGTGTCGTGGCTCTCGGCGCCGTAGCTGGCGACCAGTTCGAGCTTGGTCTCCTCTTCCTGCCGATTGGTGACGTAGAAGACGCCATATTGGGCGTTCACCAGCGGCGCCAATTCGGACATGATCAGGTTCGAGACGGTGGCGAGGTCGCGCTCGCCCTGGAGCATTCGAGAGAAGCGCGCGAGGTTGGTCTTGAGCCAATCCTGCTCCGCATTCTTGAGCGTCTGCTCCTTCAAATTGCGGATCATCTCGTTGATATTGTCCTTGAGCGCGGCCATCTCGCCCGAGGCTTCCACCGCGATCGAACGGGTGAGGTCGCCCTTGGTCACCGCGGTCGCCACGTCGGCGATCGAGCGAACCTGGTTGGTGAGGTTCGCCGCCAGCTGGTTGACGTTATCGGTGAGGTCGCGCCACAGGCCGGCGGCGCCCGGCACTCGCGCCTGACCGCCCAATTTGCCTTCGATTCCGACCTCGCGGGCCATGTTGGTGACCTGGTCGGCGAAGGTGGCGAGGGTCTCGATCATGAAGTTGATCGTCTCGGCCAGGGCCGCGATCTCGCCCTTCGCATCCACCGTCAGCTTGCGCTTGAGGTTGCCCTGCGCGACCGCGGTGACGACCTCGGCGATTCCGCGCACCTGGCTGGTCAGGTTGCCGGCCATCAGATTGACGTTGTCGGTCAGATCCTTCCACGTCCCGGCGACACCGGGCACCTTCGCCTGGCCGCCCAACGCGCCCTCGGTACCGACCTCCCTCGCAACCCGGGTCACCTCGGAGGCGAAGCCGTTGAGCTGGTCGACCATGACGTTGATCGTGTCCTTCAGCGCGAGGATCTCGCCCTTCACGTCGACGGTGATCTTCTTGGAAAGGTCGCCCCTGGCCACGGCGGTGGTCACGTCGGCGATGTTTCGGACCTGGCCGGTGAGGTTCTCGGCCATCAGGTTGACGTTGTCGGTGAGGTCCTTCCAGGTGCCGGCGACTCCGGGCACCTGCGCCTGGCCGCCGAGCTTGCCCTCGGTACCGACCTCCCTCGCGACGCGCGTGACCTCGGAGGCGAAGCCGTTGAGCTGGTCGACCATGACGTTGATCGTGTTCTTCAGCTCGAGAATCTCGCCGCGCACGTCGACGGTGATCTTCTTCGACAGGTCGCCGAGCGCCACCGCGGTCGTCACCTCGGCGATGTTTCGGACCTGGCCGGTGAGGTTGGCGGCCAGCTCGTTCACGTTGTTGGTCAGATCCTTCCAGGTGCCGCCGACGCCCTCCACCTTGGCCTGGCCGCCGAGCTTGCCTTCGGAACCCACCTCGCGCGCCACCCGGCTGACTTCGGAAGCGAAGGAGTTGAGCTGGTCGACCATGGTGTTGATGGTGTTCTTGAGCTCGAGGATTTCGCCTTTGACCTCGACGGTGATCTTCTTGGAAAGATCGCCCGAGGCCACGGCGGTGGTCACCTCGGCGATGTTGCGGACCTGGCCCGTGAGATTGCCGGCCATGGCGTTCACGTTGTCGGTCAGATCGGCCCAGGTTCCGGCCACGCCCTCAACCCGCGCCTGGCCGCCGAGCTTTCCTTCGGAGCCCACTTCGCGCGCCACCCGGGTCACCTCGGACGCGAAGGAATTGAGCTGGTCGACCATGACGTTGATCGTGTTCTTCAGCTCCAGGATCTCGCCCTTCACGTCGACCGTGATCTTCTTCGACAAATCGCCCCTGGCGACGGCCGTCGTCACCTCGGCGATGTTGCGGACCTGGCCGGTCAGGTTGTCGGCCATGAGGTTCACGTTGTCGGTCAGATCCTTCCACGTGCCGCCGACGCCCGGCACCTGCGCCTGGCCGCCCAGCTTGCCCTCGGTGCCGACCTCGCGGGCGACTCGAGTCACCTCCGAGGCGAAGGCGTTGAGCTGGTCGACCATGACGTTGATCGTGTTCTTAAGCTCGAGGATCTCGCCCTTCACGTCGACGGTGATCTTCTTGGAAAGATCGCCCGAGGCGACGGCCGTCGTCACCTCGGCGATGTTGCGGACCTGGCCGGTCAGATTGTCGGCCATGAGGTTCACGTTGTCGGTCAGATCCTTCCACGTGCCGCCGACGCCCGGCACCTGCGCCTGGCCGCCCAGCTTGCCCTCGGTGCCGACCTCGCGGGCGACCCGAGTTACCTCCGAGGCGAAGGCGTTGAGCTGGTCAACCATGACGTTGATCGTGTTCTTCAGCTCGAGGATCTCGCCCTTCACGTCGACGGTGATCTTCTTGGAAAGATCGCCCGAGGCGACGGCGGTGGTCACTTCGGCGATGTTGCGGACCTGGCCGGTGAGGTTCTCGGCCATCAGGTTCACGTTGTCGGTCAGATCCTTCCAGGTGCCGGCGACGCCTTCCACCCGCGCCTGGCCGCCCAGCTTGCCCTCGGTGCCGACCTCGCGGGCGACGCGCGTGACCTCTGAGGCGAAGCTATTGAGCTGGTCGACCATGACGTTGATCGTGTTCTTGAGCTCGAGGATCTCGCCCTTCACCTCGACCGTGATCTTCTTGGAAAGATCGCCCGAGGCCACGGCGGTGGTAACCTCGGCGATGTTGCGGACCTGGCCGGTGAGGTTGGTGGCCATGGCGTTGACGTTGTCGGTGAGGTCCTTCCAGGTGCCGGCGACGCCCTTCACATTGGCCTGGCCGCCGAGCTTGCCCTCGGTTCCGACCTCGCGGGCCACTCGGGTAACCTCGGAGGCGAAGGAGGCGAGCTGCTCGACCATCGTGTTGACGATCTTGCCGATGCGGAGGAACTCGCCCCTCAGCGGCCGGCCGTCGATCTCGACCGTCATCGACTGCGAGAGATCGCCCTTGGCGACCGCGCCGATCACCCGGGCGACCTCGGCGGTCGGCTGGACCATGTCCTCGATCAGCTCGTTGACCGAGCGGATGGCGGATTCCCAGCCGCCGGTCGCCGCCTTGACCCGGCCGCGCTGGCTGATCTTGCCTTCCTTGCCGACCACCTGCGAGAGCCGCTCGAGCTCGTCCGTCATCTGCTCGTTGAGGGACACGGTCTCGTTGAACAGGCGGGCGATCTCGCCGTCCTCGCCCGGCAGGTCTTCGGAAAGGCGGACGGTGAAATCGCCGCGGCGGAAGCTGCGGAGGGCACTGAGGAGCTGGCGGCGATCGATGAAATCGCGCGGGGCCTGTACGTTCAACTCACAACTCCTTCGTGCGTCTTTCCCCCGCCCGAACATCAGCCACAGGCCCCCGCCCGAGCGCGCAACATAGCCGAAGGAGGAAAAAATCCACCCCAGAAATTTGCTTAACCGTGCGATTAACCAGTCGGCCGGGTTGTCATGGCGACGAGGGCGGATAGAAGGCGGCCCGGGTGGGGTTGTCAGGCGAGCGATGGCGCGCCGTTGGGATCGATCGCCAGCAATGCCCTCCGACGAGGTTCTCGCCAGCTTCATCCGTTCCACCTTCCGTTCGGTGTGGGCACTGGAATTGCTGTGCTTCCTCAGGCAGGAACCGGAGGTCGCCCGCTCGCACGGGGAGATGGTGGCGGGGCTGAGGGGAAGCGATCTGGTGGTCACTCAGAGCGTCGAATCGCTGACGGCGGCGGGGCTGGTGACCGCCGAAGCGGACGGCTCGGCGCGCTACGCTCCGGCCACCCGAGACGTCGACGACCTCGCCGAGCGGGCGGTGGCGCTCTACAAGCGAAGCCCCGATGCGGTCCGGCGGACGATCGTCGCCGCGGCCAATCCCGCAATCACCGCTTTCGCCGACGCCTTCCGGCTGCGGAAGGATTGAGGCGATGTCGACCTGGTTCCCGGCCGCCGTCTACCTGCTCTGCTTCCTGACCAGCGCGGCCTGCGCCCTTCTGCTGGCGCGCAGCTACCGCCGCGCCGGCGCCCGCCTGCTGTTCTGGAGCGCGCTCTGCTTCCTTTTCCTGGCGGCCAACAATTTGCTGGTGATCTTCGACCTGCTCCTCATTCCGGAAGTGGATTTCCGGCTCGCCCGCCACCTGCTCGCGCTCGCCGCGCTGGGCGTGTTGCTGTTCGGCTTCATCTGGGATCTGGAGGAGTAAGTGGAGACTTTGCTCGACTTCCTCTCCGGCGCCGTCACGATGGGCTTCCTCGTCGCCGGCTTCTTCTTCCTGCGCTTCTGGAAGCGGACCCATGAGAGCCTGTTCCTCGCCTTCGCCGCCGCTTTCTGGCTGCTCGGCCTCGCCCAGGCCTTGCTGGCGTTGACCGACATCTCGGTCGAGGAGCGCAGCTGGCTCTTTCTCCTGCGCCTGGCCGCCTTCTCGCTGATCCTGGTGTCGATCTGGAGGAAGAACCGGCGGGCGTGACGGAGCGTATTTCGTCCGCTTCGGCGCGCCGGATCGCGCTTGCGGCGCAGGGCTTCGGACGCTTCCGGCCCGGGACGGTGACGGCGCGCGACCTGCGCAGGACGGTCGAGCGCCTCGGCCTCCATCAGATCGACAGCGTCAACGTTCTGGTCAGGGCACATTATCTGCCGGCTTTCTCGAGGCTCGGGCCCTACGATCGCGGCCTCGTCGACCGCGCCGCCTGGGGACCGAAACGGGACCGGCGATTGTTCGAATATTGGGCGCATGAGGCCTCGCTCCTGCCGCTCGAGATGCATCCGCTGCTGCGCTGGCGGATGGCGAGCGCGGAGCGAGGCGAGATCGGGTGGGGAAGCCTGAAGGCCTATGCCGGCGAGCGCCGGCCCGAGGCGGAGGCGATCCTGGCCCGGATCCGGGCGGACGGGCCGCTCGCCGCCTCGGATTTCGAGGAGGGCAGGGGCCGGAGCGGATGGTGGGAATGGGGCGATACCAAGCGCGCATTGGAATGGCTGTTCTGGGCCGGCCTGATCACCACGGCTACCCGGCGAGGGAGCTTCGAGCGGGTCTACGACCTTCCTGAACGAGTGATACCGGCCGCGATCCTGGCGCTTCCGACACCGGCGGTCGCGGCGGCGCAGCGGATTCTCGTCGCCAAGGCGGCCGAAGCGCTCGGGATCGCCACCGAGGTCGAGCTTCGCGACTATTTCCGGCTCAGGCCCGAGATGGCCGCGCGGGCCGTGACGGACCTGGTGGAGGAGGGCGTGCTGGTCCCGGCCAGAGTCGACGGCTGGCCGCGGCCCGCTTATCTCCACCGGGACGCGCGCCGCCCGCGCCGGATCCGCGGCCAGGCCCTGCTCGCGCCGTTCGACCCCCTGGTCTGGGAGCGCGGCCGGACCGAAAGGCTGTTCGGCTTCCGCTATCGGATCGAGATCTACACACCCGCGGAAAAGCGGGTGCACGGCTATTACGTTTTGCCCTTCCTTCTCGACGAGGCGCTGGTCGCGCGCGTCGACCTCAAGGCCGACCGCCAGGGTTCGCGGCTGTTGGTGCAGCGGATCACTCTGGAGCCGGGAGCGCCGGCCGAGACCGGGGAGAGGCTCGCGGCAGAGCTCGAGGCGATGGCGCGATGGCTCGGGCTGGCGGGAGTGGAGAGGCGGTAGCGAAGGCGCTTAACCTATCCTGCGTCCACCTGGCCACACCGGCCTATAAATCGGATAAATGGCTTGTCAGCTTCCGGCGCTTGAATGTAGGGAACTGCCCGCAGAAGCCCTCGAAAGGGCTCGCCACCAGGGGAGGACTTTGACATGCGCCTGAAGACATTCGTCCTGTGCTCGTCGTCAGTCTTCATCCTCGCTTTCGCCGGAACGCCGGCACTGGCTCAGGACGCCGCGGCGCCGTCCGATCCCGCCGAAGCTCAGGAAACGGCTTCCGACGTGGAACAGGCGGATTCGTTCGGGACGGACGACCCGGTGGCGACCGAGCAGACGGACGACATCGTCGTCACCGGCCTTCGCCGGAGCCTCCAGTCCGCGCAGGGCCTGAAGCGCGATTCCGAGCAGATCGTCGACGCCATCGTCGCCGAGGATATCGGCAAGCTTCCCGATGTCGCGGTGTCCGACACCGCCGCCAGAATTCCGGGCATCCAGGTCCTGCGCGAGCGCGGCGAGGCCGGGAACGTACTTCTTCGCGGCCTCAACGAAGACTTTTTCACCACGACCTACAACGGCCGCGAGATATTCACCGCCGAGCGGCGCTCCGTCGCCCTGCAGGATTTCCCGGCGGGCGGGATCAGCGCCATCGAGGCCTTCAAAACCTCGACCGCGAATCTCGTGGAGCCGGGCCTGTCCGGCCTCATCAACGTCCGCTCGCGCCGGCCGTTCGATTTCAAGGGTTTCGAGATCGCCGGCTCCGTCTGGGCGAACTACCCCAATCAGTCGGAGAAGGTGAGCCCCAACGCGCAATTGCTGATCAGCAACCGCTGGGACGTGGGCGGCGGCGAGATCGGCGCCCTCGTCAATTTCTCCTACACCCGCTTTTCCTATCAGGATTCGATCCGCCGCCACGGCTTCTTCATCGCCGATCTCGCGGGCGGACGGTCTCCCGACTGGCCGGAGATCCATTATAATCAAGCCGAGCGCTGGCGGCCCTCGATCAACGGCGCCCTCCAGTGGCGCCCGTCGCCCGGCCTCGAATTCTACGTCGAGGGGCTCTGGCAGGGTTATCGCGAGAACGTCAGGGACAATATGTGGGCCCAACCGCTTTGGGGCGGCGCCAGCTATGAGAATATCGTCCGCGACGGGCCCAATATCATCAGCGGCACGGTAAACCGTCCCACGGCATGCTGCTCGTCCACCGAGACCTGGGGTTTCCAGGGAGCGACCAAGCGCGACACCAACACCTATCAGTTCGCGGCCGGTGGTAGCTACGACGCCGGCGCCTTGCGCATCTCCGCCGACATTGCCCGCACCAGCAGCGAGTTCAATCTCAGGACCGAGAGCGTCGACTACGAGCTCAACACCAACAATTTCTCAGTCGATTTCTTCACCGGCAGGCCCGGCGGATCGGGGCCGACCTTCCAGGTGCGCGGCCTCGATTTCTCCAGCCCGGCCATCTACAATTACCGTGGCTTCTTCGAGGATTATGCGACCGCCAAGGGCGACGACTGGCAGGCCCGTCTCGATTTCGAATATGAACCCGGACTTTCCTTCATCCCGAGGATCCAGGCGGGCGTTCGCTTCGTAACTCGCGACGCGTCGAATACGGCCGGCGGCTTCTACTGGAACCAGCGCGGCCGCAACATTCCGTTCAGCGCGGTGCCGCTCGACTATCAGCTGTTCCACCCGGCCTTTAAAGGCGACAAAAACAAGCCGGTCCCGCTCACCTGGCTGGCGCCGACGTTCGACAGCGTGTGGAACAATCTGACGGAGCTGCGCCAGTTCAACATCGGACTCAGCGGTAACGGTTCAGTCGATGGGCCGCCGGTCGATCCGGGCAGGACGTTCAACATCGGCGAAAAGTCGTACGCTGCTTATGGGCAGGTGAATTACGAGTTCAGCCTGGGCGGGGAAGCCTCCGTCGATGGTGCGATCGGTCTTCGCGTGGTGAAGACCGAGGAAGATATCACGGGCACCTTGCAGGGCCTTCCGGGCGGACCGGCCCCGGTGGATTACCGGACCGAATATACCGACTGGCTGCCCAATCTTAACATGCGGATCCGCTTCTCGCCGCAATGGCAGCTGCGCCTGGCGGCGACCGAAACCCGGACCCGCCCGGCCTTCTCCCAGCTCAATCCCGCCTTCAATCTGGGCGGACCCCCGGGATGCAGTCCCGCTTTGCCCAGCTGTTTCCGAAGGGGCAGTGGCGGCAATCCTTTCCTTCAGCCGCTGAATTCGAGGAATTACGACGCGAGCCTCGAATATTATTTCTCGCGCAACGGCTTTGCCTCCGTGGCCGCGTTCCGAAGGGACATGAGGGGCTTCATTGCCAACGGAGAATTCCAGTTGCCGGAGCTGGATCCTGACGGATTGCGTATCCTGATCTCGGGCCCCTTCAACACCAACAAGGGCCGCATCCAGGGCCTGGAAGCCCAGGTCAGCACCTTTTTCGACTTCGACGGCCTGCCGAACTGGCTGAAGGCGTTCGGCGCCCAGGCGAACGCCACGTACATCGACGCGGAAGCGGACTATCCGGTGCCTCAGGGCGGCGTTCGGCGCCTGCGCATTCCCGACGTCTCGAGATGGACCTATAATCTCGTCGGCATGTATGAGGCGCACGGCCTCACTCTGCGGCTCGCCTTCAACAAGCGCACCGGCTTTCCCGAAGGCGCGCTTTCCGATCGCGGCGACTATACGCTTCAGGGCCGCGGCCATTCGGTGTCGAGGCTGGACTGGTCGAGCAGCTATGCGTTCAACGACAATCTGACCGTCTTCTTCGACTGGACCAACATATTGGGCAGTCCGTTCAGGTCGGACATCGTTCGAGTCAATTACGCCGGCGGACAGCCGACTACGACCGAGATCTTCCCGTTGCTGGTCCGCTTCGAGGAAACGGTGATGACGGGCGGAATCCGCTTCAGGTTTTAGAGGCTGTACCGACGAGGCGGGTTACGGCGTTCCCTGGCGAAAGCCGGGGTCCGGCGGCACGGTTGGTGCAATTGGGTTCCGGCCTTCGCCGGAAGCTCTGGGCGTTTATTTTCCCAGTTCGCGAAGGCTCATCCCGATCTGCGGCTTGCCGTCTTTCCAGAACAAGGGCGCGACGTAGAGGTAGCGTTTGTCGTCCGCCTTGCGGCAGCCTTTCGTCGCTTCCCAGGCGTGAAAGGCGATGAAGTGGCGGCCGCGGGCCTCGAAGATGCTGGTATGGCCGGGGCCGCTCAGGCAGCCGGCGTCCCTGTCGTTAAAGCTGTTGAGGATGGGATTTTCCGGAGCGTCCTTGCAGGGGCCGAGTGGACCGGCGCAGGTCGCGTAGCCGGTAGCGTAGCGCGACAATCTCTCTTTCGGATCCCAGCCGTAATAAGCGGCCGAAAAGAATAACTGGTGCCCTGCGGGGGATCGAACCATCGTCGGCGCCTCGACCAGCTTCCATTCCCATTTCCGGTCGTCCTCGACCAGAGCGGCGGGCGGCCCGACGACGGACAGGCCGTCGTCCGAGAGGCGCTGCCCCCAGATCATCGTCTTCTTCCCGACGCGGTTTCCGTCGCTCTTGTAATAGAGGTAGAGCCTGCCGTCCTGGTCGCGGAACGGGTTGGCGTCGATCGTCCCGCCGAGGTCGAACTGGCAGACGAGCGGCTCGGCCGAGCGGTCCTCAAAGGGCCCCGTGGGGTCGGCGGCCGCGGCGACGCCCAGGCATTGGACCTTACGCGTCCGGTGGGCGGCCGTGTAGTAAAGCAGCCACCTGCCGCCGATCTTCATCACTTCGGGCGCCCAGGTGAAGCCCTCCTTCACCCAGGGCGCCAGGCCGGGCATTCCGTCGCGGCGCTTGCCGTCGGCGCCGGTCACCCAGGTCCAGCGGACGAGGTCGCGCGACGTCAGCATCGGCAGGTTGATCCCGGCATTGGTGGCGTAGGCGATATACTCGCCCTGGTGCTCGACGATGTGCGGATCGGGGAAATTGTCTTTGAATACCGGCACGAAGCTCGGCTCCGCGCCCGCCGGCGCGGCGCCCAGAGCCGTCAGGAGCAGGCCGAGCAGCAGCCGGGAAAGGACGTGACGGACGGGCACCGGATTCGATCCTCTCGATGCGGTTGAAGCCGCGACGCTGTAGCACGACACGAAGGCCGATCACGCGGAATCGTCACCGGGGCCTTCAGCCGGCGCGCTCGGAATCCTCGATCATCGCCATGACGTCGGCGATGATCGCCGCCATCGCGGTCCGCGCCGCGCCGCCGTCGCCCGCCTCGATGGCGGCGAGCACCCGGTGGTGCGCGGGCAAGCTCGCGGTCCGGCCCTTGAAGCGATTGGTGAAGCGGATCGACGTGCGAAGGGCGGTCGCCACGACATCGCGAAACTGCATGTAGAAGGGATTGGCCGAAGCGTTGAGCACGGCGACGTGAAACCCGATATCCGCCTCCAGAGTGTCCTGGCCCGTGGCTTCCGCGGCCTCCATCCGCTCGTAGCCGGAGCGGATCTCGGCCACCGCCGCGGCATCGGCCTCGCGCGCCGCCAAAGCCGCCGCTTCCGGCTCGATCGCGATCCTGAGCTCGCTGAACTGGCGAAGCAGCTCCAGCGAGAATTTGCGCTCCAGCAGCCAGCGCAGGACATCGGTGTCGAACAGGTTCCACGACGAGGACGGCTGGACGGTGGTGCCCTTGCGCGGGCGGGCGGTGAGGAGGCCCTTGGCGGTAAGCATCTTGACCGCCTCGCGGGTGACCGAGCGGCTGACCATATGCTCGACGGCGAGCTCGGCCTCGGTCGGAAAACGCTCGGTCTCGTAGGCGCCGGTGACGATGGCGCGGCCCAGCACCTCGAGCATTCCGAAGGTAAGGTTGCGCCCCGCCGAATCGCCGCGCTCCTCAATCGCCATCTTCACCACGCTCCCCCGCTGACCCGCTCCATTAGTCCTATAATTTCGAGTGAGCGGCAACGACGGTGTTACTCGAACGGCTCGACGATCTCCCGCCGGCCGATCATGAACGCGTCGGCGACGATGCGAAGCGGCTCGCGGTCGACGTCGCTCTCCCGGGCTTCGACCAGCTCGGCGAAGCGGGCGTAGAGCGAAGGATATTCGCCCGGTCCCGCGACCGGTTGCGCTTCGCCGTCCAGATTCAGTCGGGCGCCGCCGTCGAGCAGCTCGACCCTCGTTCCGTCCTCGGTCTCGACCCGGATCGTCCAGCGCTCACGCTCGGCATGGCGCCAGTCCATGTCGGCGACGAACCGCCCGGCCTCGCCCTCGAAGGCGATCCGGGCCGCGATCGGAGTCTGCCTGTTTTCCGGGAAGGACAGCGACGCCTCCCGAACGAACAGCCGCGAGGGCAGGATCCGGGTGGCGATGGACAGAGCGTTGATTCCGGGATCGAACACTCCGAACCCGCCCGGAGCCCAGATCCATTCCTGCCCGGGATGCCATTTGCGCACATCCTCGTGCCAGTCGATCCGGAGGCCTCGAACGGTCTTCCCCGCCAAAGCGCGCTGCGCGGCGGGAACGGCGGCGGCGTGCTGCGAATGCCAGGCGGTGAAGAGCGTGCGGCCGGCCTCGCGGGCCAGGCGCTCCATCGCCTCTATCTCCCCGAGGGTCGCCGCCGGCGGCTTTTCGAGCAGGACGTCGAGCCCGGCCTCGAAGGCGGCTTGGGCGATGGCGAGCCGGACGGTGGGCGGGGTGCAGATCGCGACCGCGTCGAGCTTGCCGGCCATGGCGTCCAGAAGCGCCTCATGGCTCGGGAAGACCGGCACGCCTTCGTCCGCCGGCGCGCGCGGGCTGACCAGGGCGGCGAGGGCGAAGCGCGGATCGGCGGCGATGGCCGGGACATGCTGGTCCCTGGCGATCTTGCCGTATCCGACGATGGCGATCCGGATCGTCATGCTTGCTCCTGTCCCGAGGTCCGCGCCCGATGAGACGGTTCGCGACCGGTTTCAACAACCGGTGGGCGCCGCAAAGGATGCTACGCCCGGGCGTTGTGAAGGATGCCATGGCCGGGGCGATCGGCTATGAGGGGCTTCGGGAGGAATGAGAATGGCCGATCGATCCGCCGCCAGGCTCGTCGCGGAGGAAGGCGAGGGGCGCCGAATTTTCGATCTTCAGCATTCGGCGTCGCGAAAGGGCCCGGCCCCCGGCCTCGAGCTTCGGCGAGACCGGCTCGAACGGCTGCGCGCCCTGGTCACCGGCAACGAGGCCGCTCTGGCCGAGGCCATCTCCCGGGATTTCGGAGTGCGATCGCGCACCGAGACCGAGCTGCTCGAGATCGTCCCGACCTTGAACGCGATCCGCCACGCCCGCAGGCATCTGGCCGGATGGATGCGCCCCGAGCGTCGGCGAGTCGATCCCCTGTTCCAGCCGGCCAGCGCGCGGGTGCGGCACGAGCCGCTGGGCGTGATCGGGATCATCTCGCCCTGGAACTACCCGCTCCAGCTGGCGCTCTCGCCGCTGGTCGACGCGCTCGCGGCCGGCAATCGGGCGATGGTCAAGCCGTCGGAGCTGACCCCGGCCTTTTCGGAGCTGCTCCGCCGGCTTGTCGCCGAACGTTTCGACGAATCGGAGGTGGCGGTGATCACCGGCGGGGTCGAGACCGGGCAGGCCTTCGCCTCGCTTCCGTTCGACCATCTGCTGTTCACCGGTTCGACCGCGGTCGGCCGAAAGGTCTATCAGGCCGCCGCCGCCAATTTGGTGCCGGTGACCCTGGAGCTCGGAGGCAAGTCCCCGACCATCATCTGCCCCGATTACGATCTCGCCAAGGCGGCGCGCAGCGTCGCCTTCGGCAAGTTCGTCAACGCCGGCCAGACCTGCATCGCGCCCGATTACGTGCTGGTGCCCGAGGGGAAGGAGCGCGCCTTCGCCGACGCCCTGATGGCGCAGGTGAGGCGTTCCTATCCCACGATCGCCGGCAATGACGATTATTCCGGCCTGATCAGCGAACGACACCGGCGACGCCTGGCCGAGGCCCTCGGGGCGGCGCTGGAAGCGGGCGCCACCTTGCTCGCCCACGAGGACGGCGGGGCCCGCGCGGAAGGGAAGATCGGCCCCACGGTCATCCTCGGGGCGCCGGATTCGTCCCTGTTCCTCACCGAGGAGATATTCGGGCCGGTGCTTCCGATCCTGCCCTACCGAAGCCTCGACGAGGCGATCGCCTTCGTCGCGAAGGGCGAGCGGCCGCTCGCGCTCTACTGCTTCAGCAACAGCCGCCGGGAACGGGAGCGGGTCCTCGACGGCGCGATCTCGGGCGGAGCGACCCTCAACGGCACACTGATGCACGTCGCCCAGGAGAACCTTCCCTTCGGCGGGGTCGGGGCGAGCGGCATCGGCGCCTATCACGGCCGTGAAGGCTTCAAGCGCTTCAGCCATGCCCGGGCGGTCCACCGGATCGGCTTCATCAACGTGTTCGAGCGGCTCGGCCCGCCCTGGGGGAAGCTGGCACGGTCGCTGGGCAGGCGGCTGTCGGCTCGGCGGTGAGCGGTCGCTGAGACAAAGCAACGAACCCTCTTGATTTGTTCTCGTAATGTTCTTATATGGGCTTGCGAGGATCGGCTTCTTGCGGCGCGTGAATAGCCGGTCCGCGGGGGTGGTCATCGTCAAGAGTTTGCCGCATAACCCCATGATACGGGACGATTTCTCAGGGAGCTCGAAGAGCTGACCGGAGGAGGGAGCGGGGCGGGCCGCTCCAGGGATATCAAGATCGTCCCCTTCATCGAGGAAGGACCAGAATGGCATCGCTTCTTAGGCGCGTCGGCGCCGAGTTCACGGCGAACGGCACCACTGCCGGATATCAGTGGTTCCAGCAGATCGCGTCGCTTTCCGGCGGCGGCTTCGTCATGGCCTGGATCGACGATTCCTGGGACGGCAGCCTTTACGGAATCACCGCCCAGCGTTTCGATGCCGACGGCGCGAAGGTCGGCGGCGAGATCCACGTCAACAATGCGGTCTTCCTCAACCAGCTCGACCCCTCGGTGGCCGGGCTCGCGTCGGGCGGCTTCGTCGTGACCTGGACGGGGGAGGGCAACGGCACCTCGAGCGACATCAGGGGACGGATGTTCGATCCCGCCGGCCTTCCGCTCGGTCCGGAATTCACCGTCAACACCGCCGACACGATCGACCAGCAGGGCTCGCAGGCCATCGCCCTGTCCGGGGGCGGTTTCGTCGTCCACTGGGTCGACACCGGCGCTCCGTTCGGCGGCAACGATCCCAATGTACGGGCGCAGCTGTTCGATTCGGCCGGCACCAAGGTCGGGGCCGAGTTCACCGTCAACGCGACGCTTGCCGGCACCCAGCGGGAGACGGGCGGGGTCGCGCTCGAAGGGGGCGGCTTCGTCATCGTCTGGGCCGACTATTCGAATGGCGGCCCGGGAGACGTCAAGGGCCAGGTGTTCGATTCGGCCGGCAACAGGGTTGGCGGCGAGTTCATGGCGTCCACGATCACGGCCGGGACCCAGTGGAGCCCCGACGTCGCGGCGCTGCCCGGCGGGGGCTTCGTGGTTTCGTGGCAGGGCGAGATGGTAGCGGGCGCTCAGATATTCGATTCCGTCGGCGCCAAAATCGGCTCCGAGATCGCCGGCAGCGACAGCGGCACCGGAAACAGCGTCAGCTCGGTCAACGTCACGGCCGTGCCGGGCGGCGCCTTTCTCCTGGCGTGGCAGAGCACGCCGTCGTCCTTCCTTCCGACGGTGAGAGGGCAATTGTTCGACCTCGCCGGCAACCGAATCGGCGCCCAGTTCCAAGTGAACGAGGCGGCCGTCGGCGGGGGCTATATGGACCTCGCGACGCTGGCCTCGGGGCGCATCGTGGCGAGCTGGAACATCGGCAATTACGACGTCCAGGGCGCGGTCTTCCGGGCGCCCCTGATCGGTACTCCGGCGGCGGACGTCCTCGTCGGTACCGGCGACTCCGACGGCATCGCCGGCCTCGCCTCGAACGACCAGCTTTCCGGCCTCGGCGGCGACGACGTGCTCGACGGCGGCCTCGGCGCCGATCTCATGACCGGCGGCACGGGCAACGACGTCTATGTGGTCGACGATTCCGGCGACGGGACGATCGAGCTGGCCGGGGAAGGGATCGACGGGGTCGAGACCGGCCTCGCCGACTATACGCTCCAGGCCCATGTCGAGAACCTGACCGGCAACAGCGTTGCCGGCGGCTCGCAGACCCTGCGGGGCAACGCGCTCGACAATTTCCTCACCGGCGGGGCGGGAAGCGACACCTTCCATCTCGGGACGGCCGGGAACGACGTCGTCAACGCCGGCGCGGGGGACGATCTGCTCGTCGTCGACTGGCAGGATTCGGTCTTCGACGTCGTGACCGGGCCGGCCGTCATCGTCTCCGGAACCGGCGCGTCCGGCGGCTATCGCGACGGGACCGCACGCAGCGTCGCCTTCACCGGCCTCGAGCGGGTGAACGTCGCGACCGGCTCGGGCGACGACGTCATCGAACTGACCCGGGGCGGAAGCAGCGCCCAGACCGGCGCCGGCAGCGACAAGGTCACTCTCGGATCGATGATCGACACCGCGAACGGCGGCAGCGGCATCGACGGGATCGCGGCCGATTACCGGGATGCCGAAATTGGGATCGTCTGGGACCTTTCCGCCGGCCCCTTCAACGGAATCGAAGGCTTCGAATATTTCCTGGGCCTGAGAACCGGCGACTATAACGACGTCATCACCACGACCGCCGCCGCCCGGTCCGACCTGATCGACGGCGGCCGGGGCGCCGATGAGATCAATGTCTACAACGGTCACGACACGGTGTCGGGCGGCACCTTGCTCGATTTCAGCTGGGACACGCTCAGGGTCGACTGGCGCGCCTATGACGATGCCGTGCAGATGACCCTCGTCGGCTCCCTTTACGGCGGATCCGACGGCCAGATCCTGGGGGGGCCGGACCGAAGCGTCGTCCTTACCAGCTTCGAGCTTTTCGCCATCCTGACCGGCGGCGGCAACGACAGCCTGGTCGGCGGGAGCCGAGGCGACATCCTCAACTCGGGCGGCGGCAACGACATTCTCGACGGTGGCGCGGGCGTCGACATGATGTCGGGCGGAACCGGCGACGACGTCTATTACGCGAGCAGCTCCAGCGACGTCGTCATCGAGTTCGCCGGGGCGGGGACCGACGAGATACGCACGGGGGTCGCGACCTACAGCCTGACCGATCTCGCCAATGTCGAAAATCTCACCGCGACCTCGAACGTCGCTCACGATTTCCGCGGCAATTCCGGAGACAATGCGATCACCGGCGGTGCCGGCAGCGACGTGCTCCGCCTCTACGACGGCGGCGACGACACCGTGCTGGGCGGTGCCGGAAGCGACAACTTCTTCTTCATCGGCGCACTGACCGCGGCGGATATCGTCAACGGCGGCTCGGAGATTGATGCGCTCGTCCTCCAGGGCCCCTACGGCGGCCTGACCCTGACCGCCAACGTCACCCAGATCGAGAACATCTCGATCCTCGGCGGCAACAACACCAACTTCGGCGAGCCCGGGACCAATCTCTACGATTACGTCCTGACCACCAACAACGCGAACTTCGCGGCCGGCGTTCAGGCCCGGATCAACGGCGCGGCCCTGCTGGCGGGGGAGGATTTCACCTTCAACGGCTCGGCCGAGACCGACGCCAGCTTCGTCGTCTAT
>DASQLT010000041.1:0-15003 GCA_035629855.1 Allosphingosinicella sp. | reverse complement strand
TCATCCCGTCATGCTGAACTTGTTTCAGCATCCAGCTTTCCGCTTCCCGGGCGAGCGACCAGCTGGACCCTGAAACAAGTTCAGGGTGACGCCGATGTCGGGAAAAAATCCGCGATTCATTCTCAAGCGATCACGCTCTAGACCCGTCCCGCCATCGCCGCTTCCAGCACCGTGCGCGCCGCCGCGGCGTCGAAGGGGAGCGGATTGCCGCCCGCCGACGGATCCGCTTCGGCCATCGCCGCGATCCGCTCCACGTCCGAGGCCGAAATGCCCAGCTCCGGCAGGGCGTGCGGGATTCCGAGGCTCTGCCGAAGCGCGATTATCCAGGCGAGGAAGCCGTCGAAGGACGGATCCTCCAGCCCGACATAGCCCGCGAGCCTGGCCAGCCGCTCCTCGATAGCGGCCCGGTTGAAGGCCAGCATATAGGGCATCAGCACGGCGTTGGTGAGGCCGTGATGGCTGCCGAGCAGGGCGCCGATCGGATGCGACAAGGCATGCATCCCGCCGAGCCCCTTCTGGAAGGCGGTCGCGCCCATCGTCGCGGCGACGAGCATATGGCCCCGCGCGTCGATATCGGTCCCGTCCTCCACCGCCCGGGGAAGCCACCGGCGGATCAGCTTCATGCCCTCGGCGGCGATGCCGTCCGCCATCGGATGGAAGCCGGGCGCGCAATAGGCTTCGAGGCAGTGGGACAATGCATCCATGCCGGTGGCCGCGGTGACGTGCGCGGGCAGGCCGAGGGTGAGCTCGGGATCGAGGATCACGACGGCCGGAAGCATCTTCGGGTGGAAGATGATCTTCTTCACCCCGGCGTCCCGGTCGAGAATCACCCCCGCCCGCCCCACTTCGGAGCCGGTCCCGGCCGTGGTCGGTACCGCGACGATCGGCGCGATGCCCGCGGGATCGGCGCGGGTCCACCGATCTTCCTTGTCCTCATAGTCCCAGATCGCCCCTTTTTGTCGTGACATGAAGCCGACGACCTTGCCGACGTCGAGCGCGCTGCCACCGCCAAAGGCGATGACGCCGTCGTGGCGGCCATCGTGATACCGCACGATACCCACGGCGACGTCTTCGCCGATCGGATTTGGCTGGATGTTGCAGTGAAGCCTGGCCCCGGTGGCGGCGACCGCATCCTGGACCATCTTCGTTTGCGCCAGCGTGGGATCGGTCACCAGCAACGGACGCCGGATGCCCACGGACCGGCACGCCTCCTTCAGCTCCGCGACCCGGCCCGCGCCGAAGCGGATCGCGGTCGGATAAGTCCAATCGGCGTGGGGCAAGACCATCAGGCGCTCCGCAGATGGAGGGATTTGGGGCGGGTGACCGAGTCGAAGCCGAAGCGTCCGAGCGAGGCGCCGCGGCCGCTCGCCTTCACCCCGGTCCAGGCGAGGAGCGGGTCGAGATAGTCGCAGCGATTGGCGAAGATCGTGCCGGCCTCGATCTCGACCGCCAGATTTTCGGCGGCCTCGAGGTCGCTCGTCCAGATCGAGGCGGTGAGACCGTAGGCGCTGTCGTTCATCAGTCGAACCGCGTCTTCATCGCCCTTCACCTGCATGATTCCGACGACCGGACCGAACGTCTCCTCGCGCATCACCGCCATGGAATGATTCACCCAGGTCAGCACCTGCGGCATCAGATAGGGTCCCTCGCCGGTGTCGGCGGGGAAGGCCTGCGCCAACAGGTTCCCGGCCGCGCCCGCCTCGATCGCCTGGCGGACCTGCTCGCGCACCGAGGCGGCGCCCTTCCCGCTCGCCATCGGGCCTAGGCTGGTCTCCGGATCGAACGGATCGCCGAGTCGGTATCGCGACGCGGCTTCGACGAAGCCGTCGAGGAAGGGCTGCCACACCGCCTCGTGAACATAGAGGCGCTCGACCCCGCAGCAGGACTGACCGCTGTTGTAGAAGCTTCCGTCGACGAGGCTCTCGACCGCCAGGGCCACGTCCGAATCCTCGCGCACGTAAGCGGGATCCTTGCCGCCGAGCTCCAGAGTCAGGCCGGTGAACCGCCCCGCCGCCGCCCGCTCGACCGCTTTCCCGCCCTCGACCGAGCCGGTGAACGTGGCGTGATCGACCAGGCCCGAACGGAGCAGCCGGGCCGTCTGATCGTGATCGAGGAAGAGGTTGGCGAAAAGGCCCTCGGGCAATCCCGCCGTTCGCAACGCCTCGGCGAAGCGCTCGCCCGCCAGCGGGGTCTGGGCGGAAGGCTTGAGGATTACGGCGTTGCCCGCGAGGAGGGCCGGGACGATCGTGTTGGCGGCGGTGAGGAAGGGGTAGTTCCACGGCGCGATCACCAGCACCAGTCCGACCGGCGCCCGGATCACCGAGCGTCCGGTTCCCGCGACGAAGGGCGCAAGCGCGGCCGGCGCCAGGTCGATCATCGCCAGGATCCGCTCCGCCAGCGAGCGATGCTCCCCCTCGTAGCGGACCGGCCGGCCCATCTGCCAGGCGATCTCGGGGACGATGTCGGGGTTCAGGGCCTCCATCGCGGCGAGGAAGCGGAGCATCGTCGAGCACCGCGCCTCGATCGGGGTCCGGGCCCATTCGCGCTGTGCCCGCCGGGCCTCGGCCAAAGCGCGCTCGACCTCGCCGTCCGCGGCAAGAGGCCGCCGGGCATATTCGCGGCCGTCGACTGGGGAGATGCAGATGAAGTCCGTCATAGGGTTCCGTCATTGCGAGGAGCGAGGCGACGAAGCAATCCATCGCCTCCGAATCCCGGCTGGATTGCTTCGCTGCGCTCGCAATGACGGCCGTTCATTGAGTCAGATGATCTCGAAATAGCGGGCGCGCTGCCAGTCGGTCACGGCCTTGCGCGCCTCGCGCTCCTCCCATTCGCGGGTGGCGGCATAATGGTCGACGAATTCGTCGCCGAACAGCTCGCGCGCCGCCTTCGACCCGCGCAGGCGCTGGGCGGCGTCCCACAAGGTGCTCGGAAGCGCCCGCTCCGGCGGCGGTTCCTGCGCGTAGGCATTGCCCTTCACCGCGGCGTCGGGCTCCACCCGGTTGGCGATCCCCCACAGGCCCGAGCCGATCGCGGCGGCGAGGGCGATGTAGGGGTTTATGTCCGCGGCGGCGATCCGATACTCGACGCGCTGGCTCGAGTCGGAGCCGCCGATCACGCGCAGGGCGCAGGTGCGGTTCTCATAGCCCCACAAGGAAGCGGTGGGCGCCCAGAAGCCGGGGATCAGGCGGGTGTAGGCGTTGACCGTGGGCGCGACCATCGCCAGCAACTCGGGCATCAGCGCCTGCTGGCCGCCGACGAAAGCGCGCATCTCCGGCGACATGGAGAGGTCTTCGTCCTCGGCATAGAATCGCGACTTGCCGGTCCCCTCGTCGACCAGCGACATGTGAAGGTGGCCGGACGAGCCCGGCCAGTCGTTCGACCATTTCGCCATGAAGGTCGCCATCCAGCCGCGGCGCTGGCACAGGATCTTGACGATCGTCTTGAACAAAGCCGCCTTGTCCGCGGCCTCGAGCGCGTCGTCGACCCGGATCGCGCCTTCGACGACTCCGGGTCCCGTCTCGGTGTGAAGGCCTTCGAGCTCGATCCGCATGGTGTCGCAGGTCGACCAGAGCTCGTCGTAAAAGTCGGAATGGACCCCGGAGCGAAGCATCGAATAGCCGAAATGGCCCGGAGTGATCGGCTTCAGGCCGCGATAGCCCTTGTCGCGCACCGAATACGGCGTCTCCTCGAAGACGAAGAATTCGAACTCGGCCGCCGCCTTGACCCGGCAGCCGATCGAGGCGGCGCGGTTCAGCACCCGGCGAAGCGCTCCGCGCGGGCAGACCGCCTCGGCCGCTCCGGCGAACTCGCCCAGGACGAGCGGCATCCCGCTTTCGAACGGCATCGCGCGCTCGGTCTCGGGCAGTAGCCGCACCTCGGCGTCGGGATAAGCGGTGTGCCAGCCGGTGAAGCGCGTATTGTCGTAGAGCTGGTCGCTCGAATCCCAACCCAGGACCACGTCGCAAAAGCCGAAGCCCTTCTCCAGCGCCGAGGCGAGCTTGTCCGGCGCCATATATTTGCCGCGGAAGATGCCGTCGACGTCGAACACGCCCACCTTCGCGCAGGCGGGGCTGCGCTTACGGACTCGCTCGACCAGGTCGTCCTTCGCCATGCTTCGTGCCTCTTTCCCGGTCGTTGCGCAGCCCTAACGCCTGGAGCGCCCTGGCGGAAGCATGCCCCCACCGTCATGCTGAACTTGTTTCAGCATCCAGAGCGGAGTCGCAGTGCGAGCGGAGAACTGGACCCTGAAACGAGTTTAGGGTGACGGACTGGCGCAAGGCCATGCTTGATTCCCGCCCGCCCGGCGCCATCTACCCCGCAAGAGAGCAACACGGGCAGAATCACCATAATGAACGACAATCTCACGCCCAAAGCGGTGGTCGCCGCACTCGACGAGCATATCGTGGGCCAGAAAGAGGCCAAGCGCGCCGTCGCGGTGGCGCTCAGGAACCGGTGGCGCCGCCAGCGGCTCGAGGAAGGGCTGCGCGAGGAGGTGACCCCCAAGAACATCCTGATGATCGGGCCCACCGGCTGCGGCAAGACCGAGATCAGCCGGCGGCTGGCGAAGCTGGCCGACGCGCCCTTCGTCAAGGTCGAGGCGACCAAGTTCACCGAGGTCGGCTACGTCGGCCGCGACGTCGAGCAGATCGCCCGCGACCTGGTCGAGGAGGCGGTCCGGCTGGAGAAGGAGCGTCGGCGCCTCGCGGTCAAGGACGCGGCCGAGGCCGCCGCGATGGAAAGGCTGATCGAGGCGCTGACCGGCAAGGGCGCGAGCGAGGCGACCCGCGAAAGCTTCCGCCAGCGCTTCCGCGAAGGCCATCTCGACGATTCCGAGGTCGAGCTGGAGCTTTCCGAGACTCCGAGCACGCCGTTCGAGATACCGGGGATGGGCGGCCAGGTCGGAATGATCAACCTGTCCGAGATGATGTCCAAGGCCATGGGCAACGCGCCCAAGAAGCGGCGCCGTCTCAAGGTCGGCGAGGCCTGGAGCAGGCTCGTCGAGGAGGAGGCCGACAAGAGGCTCGACCCCGACGACGTCAGCCGGGTTGCGCTCGCCGACGCCGAGGCGAACGGGATCGTCTTCCTCGACGAGATCGACAAGATCGCCGTCTCGGACGTGCGCGGCGGCTCGGTCTCCCGCGAGGGGGTCCAGCGCGACCTGCTGCCGCTGATCGAGGGGACGACGGTCGCGACCAAATACGGGCCGATGAAGACCGACCATATCCTCTTCATCGCGTCCGGCGCCTTCCATGTTACCAAGCCGTCGGACCTCCTCCCCGAGCTTCAGGGCCGGCTTCCGATCCGGGTCGAGCTGAAGGCCTTGACCGAGGAGGATTTCGTCCGGATCCTCTCCGAAACGCGCGCCAGCCTCACCGAGCAATATATCGCGCTGATCGCTACCGAGGGCGTCGAGGTCGAGTTCACCGACGACGGCATCCGAGCCATCGCCCGGATCGCCGCCGAGGTGAACGGGCAGGTCGAGAATATCGGCGCCCGCCGGCTGTCGACCGTGCTCGAGAAATTGCTCGAGGACGTCAGCTTCGAGGCGGAGGAGCGCCGCGGCGACCGGGTGGTCGTCGACGCGGCCTATGTCGACGCCCAGCTCGCCGACATCGCCCGGGATACGGATCTCAGCAAGTACGTGCTGTAGGCCGGCCGTTTCCCGGCGAGGATCCGGCTTCCAGGCCGGCACGGCCTCCCCGGGGAACGGGCGCGAATCAGTCCCAGCTCAAGCCGGGATCCGGCTCCGGGCGCCGATCAGCCGAGTCTTCGTCCATTGCACCCTCGACGAAATTGCCGTCGGGAACGATCGGGCAGCCGCTCCCGCCGCCGACCGGGGGCTTGCGGGCCTCCGGATCTTCCTCGGGCACCGGCAGCTTCCAATCGTCGTTCATTCGCTCTCTCCTTTGTACCCCTAACGCCCGAGGCGGCGGACGGTTCTTAGCGCGCGCCGAATCGAGCGGAAATGGCGATTATCGGGGATCGTTGTGCTAGGTTAATGAAACTGGCGGCAACCCACCGCGTTCTAGGGCCGAGTTGTCACGGGGAAAGGAACCCAAGTCATGCGTAAATTCACTCTCGCCCTCTGCGCCGCCACGATGTGCGTGCCCGTCCTTCCGGCGCCGGCCATGGCCAATCACAACGGCTATTATCACGGCAAGACCTGGCGCGATTCGCAGGGCCGCACCCGCTGCCGCCGTTCCAACGGTACGGTCGGGATCATCGTCGGCGGCGCCGCCGGCGCCCTTGTGGGCCGGGCGGTCGACGGCGGCCGCAACCGCACCGTCGGAACCGTCGTCGGCGCTGCCGCCGGCGCCCTGGCCGGCCGCGAGATCGCCAAAGGCAAGCGCCGCTGCCGCTAACGCTTCGAAGCGAGTTGAAGCGGGGCGTCTCCCATGGAGGCGCCCCGTTTCCGCGTCCGCGCCTGCTCGATTGCCATCCCGGCGGGGCCCGACTAGGCCCGCACCATGGATGATCAAGGCTTGCCCGGCCTTCGGGCGCACTATGAATTCGTGCCGGCCGGCGAGGCTGTCGAGCTTAGGCTCGGCCTCCTGTTCGATCCCGCCGAGATCGACCTCGACCAGACCGTGCGAAGCCTGTGGCTCGAGCTTCGCGACCGGCTCGTCGGCGGCACCGGGGACAAATTGCCGCCCGTCCCGGTGAGCCTGGTCACCAGCCTCGCTTCGGAGCCGATCACGGTCACCGCCGACGGCGGTCCGCTCCGGGAAAAGTTCGCATCGTTCGCGGGGGAAGTCGCCGCCTTGCCGGATCGATCCCGGTATCCCGTGGTCGCCGAACTCATCTTTACCCTGCCCCGCACCGGCGTGAAGGCTCTTCCCGGGGATGTCCGCCCGGTCGAAGCATTGCTGGAAATCGGAGGCCGGAGGCTCGCCGTATCGCCCCGGCTGGACGAAGATGCAGGCGTCCGAGCCTACGCGGCCAGGTTCGAGAAGGCCTGGCAGGGGTTCGACGGCGGCACGGGGCGGCTCGCCCTCGCCGAGCAAGGACCTGAAGCACCGGCTTACTGGTATGTGCGGACCGGCCCCGCCGGCGGCATCTCCCTAGCCAGGCCGGAACCCGCCGAATTCACGAATCATGCGCTTGCGCCTTTCGCTACCGTCCCGCTCTCGGGAACGGTCGAGCAAGCGGACGGCGCCCAGGAAATGTTCAGCGCCATCGACCTGGATTCTTGGTGGGATTCGTTCGCGACGGCTTTCGAGCGGCTCGCCGCGACCGACGGGGCTCGCGAGCGGCTGGCCGGGATCAGGCCTCGGCTTGCCGGCGCCATGGCGGCCCGGCTCGTGCCGATTTCGGAGACCTCGGCCGTCGACGGCGTCGAGGCCCTCCGTGCCGCGTGCGAGGAAGCCCTGGCCGCCGACCTGCGCTCCCGTCCGCTCGTAATCAGCGCGGCGGTGGACGTGAGCCTGGGCGAGGGTGCGGCCGGCGGGCCGGCGGCGGTTTTGAAGGGCCACGCTTTCAGCCCGGTCGGATCGCTCGCTGCCGGCGGCGGATCTTCAGCGGCTGTCCGGCTCGAGGCCGGACGCCGGACGCTCGCCTTCGCCGCGCCTGCGCCGCTCGAAGGATCGGCGCGGCACGACTTCTCGGTCCGCTTCGAAGGAGAGAGAATCGAGCTCGAAGGCGCCCCGCCGCTCGACCTGATCCTTCACGCGTCGACCGGGACGGACGATTTCGCGGTGGATTTCGGCCCGCAATCGGTGCCGGTCCCGCTGATCGGGTTGCCGGCCGCGCCCGTATTTTCCGCGGCGGCCGCAAAGGGGCCGGAAAATCCGGAAACGCTCGGCGAGGCCCTGGCCTGGACGGTCGAGATCGAGATTTCCGCCGAGCCCGCCGAGCGGGACCGGCTCGCTCTCGCCATCGCCTTCGACGAGCAAGCCGAGCCGATATCACCGTCGAGCCCGACCTGTTCGGAAGCGCTGTTCACCGCGCTCGGCCGAGCCTTTCGCTTATCCGCCGGGCTGCCGGCGAAGCCCGGACCCGACTCGATCGCCCGCTTCGCCGGGCTTGCCGAGGCTGTCGCCGACGCTTTGCCGCTCTGGCGGGCGCCGGCGCCGGATGTTCCGGAGCTGCCGGGCCGATGGCGCTACGAGTTCGATTGGGGCGACCGGCCCACGCTCCGGGTCGCCCGCGAGGCTTCGGGTTCGGCCCCACCGCCCCCCTGGCCCACGGTAGCCGGCTATGGACTGGCCGACGGCACCGGCGCGACCGCCCGTTACCAGCCCGAAGCGGGCGCCGCGGCCGGGGCCGGGTTGCGGATCGCGGTGCCGGGATTTCGCCTGCTCACCGACCGGGCCGTTCGAATCCACGGCCGCGTCATACGCAATGAAGGCGCCGCCGGCCCGCCGTTCGTCTATCACAGCGCGATCGCGTCCAGCCAACCCCTTGCGCCCTGTCCCGAGTGGCAGGCGCCGCGAGCCGAGCCGGCGGCGGCCAGCCTCGCTTCGGCGCTTGGGGCGATTCTCACCAAGATCGACGAGGATCCGAAGCGGCCCTACGCGCTGGGCCTCGAGACGATGCTGGTGCGGCGGCTGGAGACGGCCGGAGAGGCGGCGCTCGAGACCCGGATTCCGCTCGTATCGGTGCCGCGGGTGACGGTCGGCGGCCCGGAGGGCGTCGCAATCGCCGATTTAACCCGGGAGATCGCCGGATCGCTCGCGTCGGCACGGGCCGGGATGGGCCCGGGCTCCGCTGGCGAGGAAGTCGCGCTCACCCTCGCCCTGTTCGACGAAGCGCCCGCACACACCCCGCTGGCCCGGCTCAGCGTCCGGATCCCAGTGCCCGGCGACGACGCCTGGTGGGGAGGCGCGGCCTAAACGTCCAAATTCGCGACGTTGAGCGCATTCTCCTGGATGAACTCGCGGCGCGGTTCGACGACGTCGCCCATCAATCGGGTGAAGATCTCGTCGGCGACGTCGGCCTGGGCGACCTCGACCCGGAGGAGCGAGCGGTTGTCGGGGTCGAGCGTCGTTTCCCAGAGCTGGTCGGCGTTCATCTCGCCGAGGCCCTTGTAGCGCTGGATGGCCAGGCCCTTGCGGCCGGTGGCCAGGATGGCGTCGAGCAGCTCGGTCGGGCGGCGGACGAGGATTCCGCGGACGTCGGGCGCCCGCTCCGGCGCCGCCTCGGCCTCGTCGCCGTCGGCCGTCTCCTCCTCTTCGACGGCCGCCGCCGCGCTCTTCATCGAGACGAGGCGCGAGGCGCTCGCATAGGTGGCGGCCTGCTCGGCGGTGAGGCCGTGGAGCTTGCGGGCCTCGGCCGAGGCGACGAACTTGTGGTCGACGATGTGATGGTCGGTAACTCCGCGCCACAGGCGGCGAAGGACATAATCGCCGTCGGCGCCGATCTCGCCGGTCCAGGTCGAGGATTCGTCGCCGCCCTGGAGGAAGGCGGCCGCCCGGGCGATCGCCTCGGCGCGCTGCGCCGGAGGCAATGCCGGATCGAGGGCGCCGTTCAGGGCCAGGGCCTCGATCAGTCCGAGGTCGTAGCGGCGCGGCACGTAGGCCATCAGGCTCCGCACCCGGCGGGCATGGTCGGCGAGATCGCGCAGGTCGTCGCCCGTGCGCGAGCCCTCGTTCGTCTCCAGCCGCATCAGCCCGATGCCGGCATCGACGAGGTAATCGTCGAGCTTGGCATTGTCCTTGAGATAAACTTCCGAGCGGCCCTTGGCGACCTTGTAGAGCGGCGGCTGGGCGATGAAGAGATGGCCGCGCTCGATGATCTGGGGCATCTGCCGGTAGAAGAAGGTGAGCAGCAGAGTGCGGATGTGGGCGCCGTCGACGTCGGCGTCCGTCATGATCACGATCTTGTGGTAGCGCAATTTCTCGATGTTGAAATCGTCGCGGCCGATGCCGGTGCCCATCGCCTGGATGAGGGTGCCGACCTCTTTCGAGGACAGCATCCGGTCGAAGCGGGCGCGCTCGACGTTGAGGATCTTGCCCTTCAGGGGAAGGATCGCCTGGACCTCGCGATTGCGGCCCTGCTTGGCCGAGCCGCCGGCGCTGTCGCCCTCGACCAGGAAGAGCTCGCACTTGGCCGGATCGCGCTCCTGGCAGTCGGCGAGCTTGCCGGGGAGGGACGCGACTCCGAGAACGCTCTTGCGGCTCGCCTCGCGCGCCTTGCGGGCGGCTTCGCGGGCGGCGGCGGCGTCGATGATCTTCTGGATGATCGTCTTGGAATGGGCCGGATTCTCCTCCAGCCATTCCGAGAGCTTGTCGGCCATCAGGCTCTCGAGCGGCTGGCGGACCTCGGAGGAGACGAGCTTGTCCTTGGTCTGCGAGCCGAACTTGGGGTCGGGCAGCTTGACGGAGACGATCGCCGTCAGCCCCTCGCGCATGTCATCGCCGGTGAGGCTGACCTTCTCGCGCTTCATCATTCCGGACTTGTCGGCGTGATTGTTGAGGGTGCGGGTCAGCGCCGCCCTGAAGGCGGCGAGATGGGTGCCGCCGTCGCGCTGGGGGATGTTGTTGGTGAAGCAGAGCGTCTGCTCGTAATAGCTGTCGTTCCACTCGAGCGCGACCTCGATCCCGACGTCGTCGCGCTGGCCGGTGACCGAGATCGGCTCCGGGATGAGCGCGGCCTTGGTCCGGTCGAGATAACGGACGAAAGCGGAGATCCCACCCTCGTAGTAAAGCTCGACCTCTTTCTCCTCCTCGTGCCGGGCGTCGGTGAGGACGAGCCGGACTCCCGAGTTGAGGAAGGCGAGCTCGCGGAAGCGATGCTCGAGCGTGTCCCAGTCGAACTCGACGATCTTGAACGTGGCGGGCGAGGGCAGGAAGGTGACCCGGGTCCCCTTCCGGTCGCCGGCCGGGCCGACCTTCTTCAACGGCGCCACCGCGTCGCCGTGGGCGAAGCGCATATAATGCTCCTCGCCGTCGCGCCAGATGGTGAGGTCGAGCCACTCCGAAAGCGCGTTGACGACCGATACCCCGACTCCGTGGAGGCCGCCCGAGACCTTGTAGGCATTGTCGTCCGAGGTATTCTCGAACTTTCCGCCGGCGTGGAGCTGGGTCATGATGACCTCGGCCGCGGAGACGCCCTCCTCGGCGTGGATCCCGGTCGGGATTCCCCGGCCATTGTCCTCGACCGAAACCGATCCGTCGGGGTTGAGGACGATCCGGATCATGTCGCAATGGCCGGCGAGGGCCTCGTCGATCGCGTTGTCGGAAACCTCGAACACCATGTGGTGGAGGCCCGATCCGTCGTCGGTATCGCCGATATACATTCCGGGCCGCTTGCGGACCGCGTCGAGGCCTTTCAGCACCTTGATGGAATCGGCGCCGTAAGCGTTTTCGCTGGGGGGTGTTGCCATCTGCCAGATATAGCGACGAAAGGGTCGAAACCCAAGGATTTTGGCGGGTTTGCGCGACCTTTTTTCGCAGATGCAGCATCGGATCGCCCCGGTCGCCATGGGCATAAGCTGGACGTGGTCCACCCCTCGCGCGAAGCCGTAGGCGCCGCGCCTTTCAATTTGCAACGCAACGCCGCAAAGACGCAACGATGCTTCGGCCCTTCGCCGCGCATGGCGTTGATTCGCCGGAACCGGGGCAGCGACGAATCGCCGATGGGATTCGAGTTCGTATGGCATGGAGAGCGGTACGACATCGTTGCGTCGTTGCGTTCAAAAACGGATTGGCCTCCGGCCAAGGTAGGTTTGCGCGAGATGCGGAAGCTTCGCTTTTCAATCCGCTTCTGCTGGCGAAAGAGCTTAGAGGATCGCTCCGTCGCTGACTTCGAAGCGGCTGGCGGCCTGGCCAACGTCTTCGAACAGCCCCGCCTCGGTCCCGGTCATCCACACCTGCCCTCCCGCCGATTGCAGCCGGTCGAACAAGGCCGCGCGGCGGCGGGGGTCGAGGTGGGCGGCGACTTCGTCGAGGAGCAGGAGGGGGCGGCGGCCCGAGCGTTCGGCGACGAGATCGGCATGGGCGAGGACGATGGAGAGCAGGAGCGCCTTCTGCTCTCCGGTCGAGCACAAGCCGGCCGGCTGGCCTTTTTCGAGATGGGTGACGGCGAGGTCGGTCCGGTGAGGCCCGGCCAGGGTGCGGCCGGCGGCGGCGTCGCGGGCCCGGCCCCGGGCGAGCGCGGCCGCCAGATCCTCCTCGCCGCCTTCGAGGGCGAGGCCGGCGCGGGCGAACGGGCCTTCGGGCGCGTTCGCCAGCCTTTCGCGAAGCGATCCGACCGCGCCGGCGCGGGCGGAGGCGAGTGCGGAGCCGTGCTCGGCCATCCGCGCCTCGAGCGCCGAAAGCCAGGCTTCGTCCCGTCGCCCGTCTTCCGACAGAAGCTTGTTGCGGGCCCGCATCGCGGCTTCGTAGCGGGCCGCGTGGACGGCGTGGCCGGGCTCCAGGGCGAGGACGAGGCGATCCAGGAAGCGGCGGCGGCCGCTTGGACCTTCCTGGAACAATCGGTCCATGGCCGGGGTAAGCCAGAGGACGGAAAGCCATTCGGAAAGCGACGTCGCGGAGGCCGGGGCGCCGTTGATCCTGACCTGGCGCCGCTCGGGGGCGCGCGCCTCGGTGCCGGTGCCGATCTCGACATCACCCAGACGCGCCGCCACCGCGAAGCCGCCGCGGCCGCCGCTTCGGGCCATTTCGAACAGGGAGGCGCCGCGAAGCCCCCGCCCCGGCGAAAGCAGGGACACCGCTTCGAGGACGTTGGTCTTGCCCGCGCCATTTTCCCCGGTGAGGACGACGAGCCCCGACCCCGGCGCGAGCAGGGCGTCTTCGTGGTTGCGAAAGTCGCTGAGGGCGAGACGGACGAGGGCCATGACGCCTCTCTAGAGCGCACCGAGTCGGGTTTCACCTCCCACGTCATCCCGGACTTGATCCGGGATCCATGAACACGGATCTTGACCGGACGGCACGGACGATGTTCATGGATCCCGGCCTTCGCCGGGATGACGGACGGGTCTCAGATCCCCGCGAGGCCCGCCTCGGCCAGCCGCTTCTGAGCTGACCGGTAGCGCACCGGCTCAGCGATCCGAAGCCGGGCGCGGGCGGCTTCGAGCGGCTCGCGCATCAGCCTTTCGTAATCCTCATGGTGGAGCCAGGCGGCGCGGGCGCCGCGGCGATATCCCTCCCAGACCGCCCGGGCGAAGGCCGCGTTGCCGGTGATCTTCAGGCTTTTCGCGGCGGCGCCCGCGCCGATGAAGGCCCAGCCGAGCCCGCCCGTCTGGGCGTAGGAGAAAGCGACCAGGCAGGCCTCGCCGAGCGGCTCGTCGGCCTCGTAGCCGGTCAGGACGTGCCAGAGGTCGTGGACGTCGCGCTCGCGGCGCCCGAACCAGGCATAAGGATGGCGGACGTCGGCCGGGATCTCGGTCTCGGCGACGCTCAATTCGGCGAGGCCGTCCGCCGAATAGCCGGTGCGGTCGAGAAAGTGGCGATAGGCGGCGCCGACGCTGCCTTCCGGAAAGGAGTCGATCCAGGCCCGGTCGCACAGGCGCGGCGCCAGCTCGACCCGCTCATAGGCGAGCCGCCCGCCTTCCGCGCTCGCGATCAGCCGCCGGTAATTGCGGTGCGAGGTGTCGCCGTTCAGCGCGCGCATGATCCGGAAGACCTGAACCGTGTCGTCGCGATTCGCCAGCAGCCGGCGAAGCGCCCTGAATGCAACGCCCCATTCGCGTTTCATCGGGACCGCGGGATCGAAGCTCTGGCTCGCCATCGGCGACTCCGCTGCTGACAACGCTGTCAGTGTTGCACGTCCCGGACCCGGGCTCAATCGGGATGGGGCCCGACCCCTTCCCCGGAGCCCGGCCGGCGGGCCAGTGAGCTCGCCATCCTGCGTCCCACCTCGGTTCCGATGAGCGACGCCACTCCGGCGAACGTCATCCAGGTCAAGGCCCTGTCGGACTTGCCGACGACCATCACCCAGACGATCGCGACCGCGAAAATGGCCGCGGCCAGCAGCACGATCCATTTGAGCCAGAAATCGGCGGGGAGGTGCGACTTGAAAAGCTGGCTGGAGGCGACGCCCGCCATCAACGCTCCGGCCAGGCCCTGGGCCAGGCCCACGGCGACGGCAGCGGGCTTCCCGGCGTCGATATCCGCCCACCCGCCAAGATAGGCGATGACGAAATTGGCGAGGGCGAGGCAGACGATCGTGACGGGCAAGGCCGCCGCATAGGCCCAGGTCCCGGGCGCTTCGGGCTCGGTCATCACACCCGCATCGGCATCAGAACGTAGAGCGCCGACGCCTTGTCATTCTCCCGAAGCAGGGTCGGAGCGGCGGCGTCGGCGAGGTGGACCTCGACGATGTCGCCTTCGATCTGGCCCAATATGTCGAGCAGATAGCGGGCGTTGAAGCCGATCTCGAGGCCGTCGGCATTGTAATCGCCCGGCACCTCCTCGGCGGCGGTGCCGTTCTCGGGGCTGGTGACGGAGAGGGTGATCTTATCGCGGTCGAGCGCCATCTTGACCGCCCGGGTCTTCTCGCTGGCGATGGTGGCGACCCGGTCGACGCCCTCCTCGAAGCTGCGCGGGTCGATGCGCAGGAGCTTGTCGTTCGCGGTCGGGATGACCCGGCTGTAATCGGGGAAGGTGCCGTCGATCAGCTTGGAGGTGAGGATGGCGCTGCCGAGGCCGAAGCGGACCTTGGTTTCCGAAAGCGAGATCTGCACCGTGCCCTCCAGCTCGTCGAGCAGCTTGCGCAGTTCCGCGACGCATTTGCGCGGGATGATGACGTCGGGCATGCCTTCCGCTCCGGCCGGCCTGGGAACGGTGACCCGGGCGAGGCGGTGGCCGTCGGTGGCGGCCGCCTTCAGTACCGGCTGCGCCTCGTCGGAGACATGGAAGAAGATCCCGTTTAGGTAATAACGCGTCTCTTCGGTCGAGATGGCGAAGCGGGTCTTGTCGATGATCTGGCGAAGGGTCGCGGCGGGAAGCTCGAAACGGGTGGGAAGATCGCCCTCGGCGATCACCGGAAAGTCGTCGCGTGGAAGGGTCGAGAGGTTGAACCGGGCCCGGCCGGCATTGACCTGCATCTTGCCCTCGGCCGCGT
>DASQLT010000040.1:0-7341 GCA_035629855.1 Allosphingosinicella sp. | reverse complement strand
GCGTTCGGCGGCGGCCTCGAGGTCGCGCTCGCCAGCCATTACCGGGTCGCCTTGCCGTCGGCTAAGCTGGGCGTTCCCGAGGTCAAACTGGGCCTCCTCCCCGGCGCCGGCGGCACCCAGCGATTGCCTCGGGTCGCGGGCGTCAGGAAAGCGCTGGAGATGGCCGCCACGGGCAACCCGATCTCGGCGAAGGAGGCCTATGAGGTCGGGCTGGTCGACCGCCTGATCGAGGGCGATCTCGAGCAGCATGCCGTCGCCTACGCCGAGGAAGTGAAGGCTGTCCGCCCGATCCCGAAGACCAGCGAACGGCAGGACAAGCTCGCCGAGGCGGACCCGGCCGTGTTCGAGAATTTTCGCCAGGAGCACGCCCGCAAGTTCAAGGGCTTCGAAGCGCCGGAGAAGAACATCCAGGCGATCCAGGCGGCCGTCGCCAAGCCCTATGCCGAAGGCGTCCAGGACGAGCGCCGGCTGTTCATGGAGCTGATGAGCGGAACCCAGGCCCGAGCCCAGCAATATTTCTTCTTCGCCGAACGCCAGGCCGCCAAGATCGACGGCCTTCCCGAAGGCACGTCGCCGCGCGTCATCGAGCGCGTCGGAGTGATCGGCGCCGGGACGATGGGCGGGGGAATCTCGATGAACTTCCTCTCGGCCGGGATTCCCGTCACCATCGTCGAGATGCAGCAGGACGCGCTCGATCGAGGCACCGGGGTGATGCGCAAGAATTACGAGGCGAGCGCCGCCAAGGGCCGGATCACCGCCGACCAGGCCGAAGGCGCCATGGGCCTCCTCAAGCCCAGCCTCAGCCTCGACGACCTCGCCGATTGCGACCTCATCATCGAGGCCGTCTTCGAGAATATGGACGTCAAGAAAGAGGTGTTCGGCAAGCTCGACAGGATCGCCAAGCCCGGCGCGATCCTGGCCTCCAACACCTCCTACCTCAACGTCGACGAGATCGCCGCAAGCACCTCGCGGCCGCAGGACGTGGTCGGGCTCCACTTCTTCTCGCCCGCCAACATCATGAAATTGCTCGAGATCGTCCGCGGCGCCAAGACCGCCCCGGACGTTCTGATGACGGCAATGCAGCTCGCCAAGAAGATCCGCAAGGTCGCCGTCGTCGCCGGAGTCTGCTACGGCTTCATCGGCAACAGGATGCTGATGCCGCGCCAGATCCAGGCCAACCGCCTGCTTCTGGAGGGCGCCACGCCCGAGCAGATCGACAAGGTCCATGTCGAGTTCGGGATGCCGATGGGCCCCTTCCAGATGGCCGACCTCGCCGGAGTGGACATCGGCTGGCACCGCGACCCCGCCCGGATCGAGAACGTTCGCGACGCGCTGTGCGCCGCCGACCGCTGGGGCCAGAAGAAAGGCGCCGGATTCTACGATTATGACGAGAAGCGCCGCCCCGCGCCGTCCTCGGTCGTCGCCCGGATCATCGACGATTTCCGGGCGAAGGAGGGCGTCGAGCCCCGCGCCATTTCCGACCAGGAAATCATCGAGCGCACCCTCTACACCATGGTCAACGAGGGCTCGAAGATCCTCGAGGAAGGCATGGCCCAACGCGCCTCCGACATCGACGTCGTCTGGGTCTATGGCTACGGCTGGCCGGTCTGGCGCGGCGGCCCGATGTTCTGGGCCGACACCGAGGGCCTGGCGAAGATCGTCGAGGGCCTGAGGCGCCAGCAGGACAAGCTCGGCGAGGACTTCACCCTTTCGGAACTGCTCGTTCGCAAGGCGGAGGCCGGCGAGAAGCTGTCGCGCTGACCTGCGTTGACGGACTAGGGCATGATTATTTTAGACTGAAGCGCTGTCTCATCCCGTCATGCTGAACTTGTTTCAGCATCCAGCTTTCCGCTTCCCGGGCGAGCGACCAGCTGGACCCTGAAACAAGTTCAGGGTGACGCCGATGTCGGAAAAAAACCGCGATTCATTCTCAAGCGATCACGCTCTAGGGCCGAGCCAGCCACCTCTGCCGGTTCCACTCGTCGATCACCGCGTCCGCGCGCGCCTTCTCCGAGCTTCCCGGCTTCAGCTCCGAATAGCGCACCCGCCGTCCGCTCTCGCTGAAACCCACCTCCTCGGTCTCGAGCTGGAAGGTCGTCCACCTCTCCCCCGCCGCCGCCAGCCCGATGGAAGCGGGCGCTCCGAGGCCGCTGACGTGCTGGAAGACCGGCCCGAGCCGCTCCGGCGCCTTCGCTCCGAGCGCGCGAAGGATCAGCGAGCGATAGTCGGCGAGTCCGATCGGCCTCGGGATATTCAGGCCGGGCTTGCTCAGGATCAGGGGGATCTGGGTCTGCTGTCGGTTGATGACATGGCCATGGCCGAGGAAGGCGTCGTCGAACAGCGACTCGCCATGGTCGGCGGTGATAATCAGGAGCGTATCCTCCCACACGCCGAGCCGCTTCAGCCGCTCGACGAGCCGGCCGACCAGCCAGTCGTCATAGGCGATCGCGTTCCAATAGGTCCGGGCGACCCACTCGCGATTGGCTTGGCGGATCTCGCCGCGCGGGATCGGCTTTCCCGGAAGGATCCGCGGCATGCCGGGATGCGCGTAGGGGAAATGCGCCTCCTGGAAGTTGAAATAAGCGAAGGTCGGCCGCCGCCAGCCTTCCGCCGAGCCGAAGGCGCCGTCGAAAGCGCGAAGGACCTTCTTCCCGTCGAGCAGGAGGGAGGCGGTGGCGGCGAAGCTGAAGGCGCGTTCCGACTTCAACGTCTCGGCGTCGACGAAGGCGTCGGCGGTCTCGTGCATCCCGGCGGTCTCGGCGATTCCGCCGAACCTCTCCGCCTGACCCGAAAACACTCCGATTCGATAGCCGTTCGCCTTGAAATCCCTGAACAGCGACGGGTCGCCCCGCCTCGGCGCGAGCGCTCCGCCGAACAGGCTCTTGAGCGATTCGGTGGTGAAGCCGACATGGCTGTAGGCTTCCCGGCTGAAGCTTCCGCCGCGGGCGAGCGCGTTCATCACCGGGGTCAGCTCACGTCCGTCCACCCGCTTGCCGATCGAATCGGCCCGGGCGCTCTCGAGAACCACGAGGACGATGTGCTTCCGGTCAGGGATGACCGGCGCGGAAAAGCGCGCCGGCCCGCCCGTGAAGCGGAAGTCGCCGCCATAGCCGTCCTCGTCGACTCCGTTGCCGGGCACATCGAGCACGAACGGGTGCCGGGCCGCGTCGAACGGCGCGAGGTCGCGCTGCGGCGTGAACCAGGAATAGCCGTCGCGGTCGAAGTCGCTCGCCCGGCTCAGCCCCTGCTGGGCGAAGCCGGGCGCGGTGAAGCGGGCAAGTCCGTAGCGCGAATCGGGCTCGCCTCCGGCCGCGTAGAGGACGAGGGGCAAAGGCAGGCCGAGCCAGAGCAGATGCCGCCACTTGAGCGCCGCCGTCGGCACCGTCTCCGGAAGCCACCGCCGCCCCAGCCGAAGCGCGAGCCACCAGGCCAGCGCCGCCCCGGCCGCCCCGGCCAGCATCAGCGCCCCCTCGCTCGCCACGTACAAAGCGGCCTGGGCGAGGCTTCCGCCGCCGAGGCTTTTGATCAGCTCGAAGCCCAGGGCATCGCTGAAATAGCTCAGCGCCTCGAACTTGGCGATCAAGGCCGCGGCGAACCCGCCGACCGCGAAGAACAGGAAGTTGAGAAGAAACACCGGGCTGTCCCGCCGCCGCCGGTGAAGCGCCCGAATGACAAGGTAGAGCAAACCGATCAGCAAGGCGTGGGCCGGCAGCAAGGCGAGCAGGAACAACCCCGCTTCCAACGGCCGGTCGACCACATGCGACGCCCCGAACCCGCCGGCGAAAATCCCGTACTTTCGCTCGACCAACGCCAGCTCGAGCGCGAGCGTGACGACGAAGGCCAGGGCGAGGGGCCACCAGGGCTTGAGGCGGGACATGGGGAGCGCTGTAGCAAGGCCGGCTTGAGAAACGCCTAACCCGCGCGCCGCGGAGTCCTGCGTCGACGGGGCGCGTCCGTCATCCCGGCGAAGGCCGGGATCATTCCCCTATTGCTGAGCCGCACCTTCGCCTGTCCCGCCGGGCCCGCCACCACCCGAGTAGTTCCTCCACCGCATTTCCGGGGGAGGGGGACCGCCCGAAGGGTGGCGGAGGGGTAATTCGTCAACTTGGAAGGCTCCTCCACCAGGCTTTGCCTGGTCCCCCTCCTCTGCAAAAGCAGGGGAGGAATTGATTTTTCACGCCTCACCCGACGGGAAGGCGGGCGCCGAGGCCAGGGCTGGCGCCCGGGTGGACGGCCAGGCCGTCCGGGACCGGATTGCTGTCGCCCATCGTTGCGAGGTGCCCTTTCGAATCCTGGAAGGCCACCTGATAACCGCCGACCGCCAGCGCCGCCAGCGACGGGCTCGTTCCCGCCATCATGCTCCGGTCGGTCGACGTGACGGTGCCGTCCGGCACGGCGAAGTTCAGCAGGCCCTCCGGGCTTTGGAACGCGATCGAATAGCCCCCGTCGCGCGATGCGGCGATAGCCGGGCTTGTCCCGTCGGCGACCTTCGCCGCCCAGACCCTTGGCTCGTTCCCGTCGAAGGTGACGAGCGTGCCGTCGGTGACGAGCGCGAGGGCGACGACGAAGCTTCCGTCGGGAAGACCGGCAATGGCGGGGCTGCTCCCGGCGCGCATGCCGCACACGGTCGGCAGCGGGAACTGCGTGCCGGTCCAGAGATGACCGTCCGGGCCGTGAATCGCCACCGCCACGTCTCCATTGGACAGAAGCGCCGCGGCCGGGCTGGTGCCGGCCATCATCATGAAGCCGTCCGGCCCCAAGCTGCCGCCCGGTTGCGGAAGCAAGGCTACCCCCTCCAATATTCCGAGCGGATGCTGGTACCAGGCGCCCATGCCCCCGTCGCCGAGCGCCGAAACGGCCGGTCCGGTGCCGGCCGCGACCGGCAGGCGGTCCGGGCCGTTGCCGCCGCTGCCGGCGTGGCGAAGCAGCCCGTCGCTGTCCTGGAACGCGATGAAATAGCCGCCGTCCAGGGTGCCGGCGACGCCCGGCGCGGTGCCGTTCATCACCCCGAGCATCCAGTCGTTCGGCGGATCCCTGCCGGCGGTGCAGAGACTGCCGCGCGCCGCCCCCTGATAGGCGACCTCGTAGTCGATCAAACCCGCGATCTTGCGCAGGTTTTGAAGGGCGACAGGGGCGGACGACAGCCACTTTCCCGTCGCCTGAAATCCGGGAAGATAATTGGCGATAAGATCCTCGCCGGTCGGCGAGGAGTCGGCGCCGTCGATGGCGCCGCCGACGAACGCGCTGACGGGCGACGAGAGAGCTTCTCCCAGGGCCTCCCTGTCGGCATCCGTGCCGCTTCGAAGAAGTCGCAGATATGAGGCTCGGGCCTGCTTTATCTGGGTCTCGATGTCTGGAACCGGGCTGTCGTGCTGCCCCTCGGAGGTGCAGAACAGGGCCGTCGAGCGCCTTATATTTTTCGGGGGATCGTTCGGCCAATAGTCGTAGACCACCCATGTGTCGCCTGATCGGTCGCCAATCCACGCCGGCGAGATCGAACCGAAGCGCGCGTCTCGGAAGCTCGAGAAGAGCGGGTGGACCCGGTCGAACCCGAGTTGCGCATATTGCCGCATGTTCGCGGCCTCCGCGTCGTGGGTAGCCGAATCCGGCGCCTGCAACGCCCGCTCCCGGTAAAGGGTGACGATCAGGCCATGGATCATGAGCGCGAGCGAAGCCGTCTGCTGCGCGATCGCGTCCGGCTTGTCCCTGGCCCATCCTTCCATGATACCGGCTTGAGCGCTGAGATCCCCGAGGCCCGGACCGTCCGACGAATCGTTGAGGAGCGCCCACAGTTGGTCCTTGCTCTCCCCTGCGTCGACGGCATTCCGGTAGTTTACGCGAATCCAATCGGAGCTCTTTTGCGCGAAGCTGCTCGCTATTATCACCGCCTGATCTGCCAGATCCTGGTGGAAAACGTCCGCGATCTCCTTTTCGAGTCGATCGAAAAGTTCCGCGAAGTCGGGCCCTCCTCCACCGAACATTTCTACGAGAGACTGCCCTTCGCCGAGCAGCGCCAAAAGCAGCCCCGCGGTTTCCATAACCCCATCGTCTTCCATGATGTTCACCCCCCTGGAAAGGAGAGCGTAGCACAGCAGGAGCCGGTTTATCGCGCTATTCGGGGTTTGCCTTCGGGGGGGAAAACGGCATCGATCGGCGTCGCGACCGCGGGCCGATAAGGGCCGCGCGGGTCTCCCCGAAATCCCGGCTTTCGCCGGGGCGGGCTTGGCATCCGGGCGGGCGCCTGCGTCAACCGCCGCCCTAAGCCGTCAGGCCATCGCATCGACCCGCATCCCATCCTTGACCCGCACCCCATTATTGATAATGACTCGCAATAGCGTGCCTCAACCCACCCAACGGGAGGATCGGAGATGTTCGTCGATCGAATCGAACCGCGGCCCGGCTGGAGCGACATGGTTGCGGTTCGATTGCTTCGGCGGTGGGTGGCGATTCGGGCGGAGGGGACGCCGGCTTTGCCCGATCTGGTGGCGTTCGGGGGCGGGCTCGGGGCTTCGGCGCAGGTGGTCGTCGCTTTGGCCAGCCTGTTCCAGCTTGTCGAGGCCGCGCTCGGGCGGGCGCTGGCGGCGGAATGCTGTTGCCGGGTAGAGCTTGGGCCGGACGAGCGGGCGGTGCTTCTGCTTCTGGCGAGCGTTCCGGCGGCGCCGGCGCCGGGCACGAGCCTGGCCATTCCGCACGGGCTCCCCGGAGCGCTGGTCTGGGCCGTGCTCAGCGTGAGGCGGCTGCTCGAGATGGACGGGGGCGCGGCGGATCTCGTCTGCGGCCGCTGTCCGTTCCGCGCCGCCGACTGAGCGCGGCCTTCGAACCGAAGGGCGGGCGGCATGCGGCGCGCGGCGGAAGGTTGACGTTCACGTAAAGACTCTCCAATCCGCCCCCCGAAGGAGACCCCCGCACATGAGCCCGATCAGCACCCGCCGCCACGGCGACATCCTCATCGTCACCTCGAACAACCCGCCGGTCAACGCGCTCGGCCATGCGGTTCGCGAGGGGCTGGTCGCGGCGATCGGGGAGGCGGACGGCGACGCGGCGGTGAAGGCGGTGGTGATCGTGTGCCAGGGCCAGACCTTCTTCGCCGGCGCCGACATCACCGAGTTCGGCAAGCCGATGCAGATGCCGATGCTTCCGATGGTCGTCGACATCATCGAGAATTGCACCAAGCCGGTCGTCGCGGCGATCCACGGCACCGCGTTCGGCGGCGGCCTCGAGGTCGCGCTCGCCAGCCATTACCGGGTCGCCTTGCCGTCGGCTAAGCTGGGCGTTCCCGAGGTCAAACTGGGCCTCCTCCCCGGCGCCGGCGGCACCCAGCGATTGCCTCGGGTCGCGGGC